>DATNOR010000052.1:0-9322 GCA_035601235.1 Gemmatimonadales bacterium | reverse complement strand
ACGATCACGTCGATGCCCGCCGCCCGGGCGGCGCCGACGGTCTCGACGGCGGTGATGCCGCAGTCGCACGTGATGACGAGCCGCGCGCCCACGCGCTGGGCTTCCGCGAGGCCCGCCGGCCCGAAATCGTAACCGTCGCGCAGCCGGTGAGGCACGAACGCCCGGACGTTGCCGCCCACACTCGACAGCACGCGGGTGAGCAGCGCCGCGCCGCATTGCCCGTCCACGTCGTAGTCGCCGTGCACCAGGATCGGAGCGCGCGCGCGCACTGCCGCGACGATCAGGTCCACGGCGCGGGCCATGTCGGCCCAGGCGAGCGGATCGGACAGCCGCTCGAGCTCGGGGCGCAGAAACGCCTTGGCCACGTCCGGCGCCGCGAGGCCACGCTGCACCAGGATCGCGGCCAGCGGCTCGGGAATGTGGAGGTCGGCGGCGAGGGTCGAGGTGAGACCCGGGTCGGGCGGCGCCGCGACCGTCCAGCGGGCGGGGATCATTCCCGCGCGTACAGCAGCACGCCGCAGGCCTCGCAGCCTTCGATCGACGCGCCGCGCTGGATCAGTGCCCGCCGCTGGGTGGGGACCGCGGTGAAGCAATGCCCGCAGGCGTCGCCGTGCAGCGAATAGAGCGCGAGCGGCGCCTTACCACGGCGGATGCGCTCGTAGCGCGACAGCAGACCGGTCCCGACCCGGGTCGCGGCGCGCTCGCGCTCCGCGACCGCCTGTTCGCGCTGCGCCGCGATGGCGTCGCGCCTGCCCGCGAGCGCTTCGCGCAGCGGCGCCTGCTGCGCCCGCACCTCCTGAAGCCCCTTCTCGGCCTCCGCCGCCTTGCGCTCCGCCTCCGTCACGGCGTCGCCCGAGCGCATGAACTCGGCTTCTTCTTTGGCGAGCACCGAGCGGGCGAGGTCCAGCTCCGCCATGAGGGTCGAGGCTTCCTTGGCGCCCCGCACCCACTCGAGCCGTTGGCGCCGCTGCTCCTGCATCGTGCGATAGTTGGCGATCTTGCCTTCGAGCTCGTCGCGCCGATCGATCGCGGCCTGAATCGCCGCCTGGGCGCCGGCGAGCGCCCGCTCGGCCGCCGCCTGCGCCTCGTCCAGGGCCTGGAGCTCCGGAGCGAGGGCCGCCAGGCTCTCGTCCGTCGCCGTGACCGCCTGATCCTTCTCCTGCAGCGCCAACAACGCTTCAAGTTCCGGGTGCACCTCTCCTCCTCGCGGCGATTTTGTAACGCGGGTAACGTTTGCGGAGCTCGTCGAACACCCGTCGCTTCTCCGCAATCAGGGACGCCTGGCGCTCGGGACTCTCGAACGGCAATTGGTCGTCGAGCTGCTGCAGCTGCCGCTCCAGTCGCCGTGCTTCCATCCAGCTCACGGCCAATTCATACATCTCGTTGGGATCGCGCTCGCCGAGGCCCTCTTCCTTGAGCTGCTCGTAGGTGCGCGCCGACGTGTCGTCCAGGGCGAGCACCGCATCGTCCGCTATGGCCTCGAACACGGCGCGATACGGGGCAAACTCGAGCTCCTCGGCGTCGACGGCTTCGACGACGCGCGACTTCCACGGCTCGCCCTCCAGCATCAGAAGCAGCAGGGCCTTCTCAGCGCTGGCAGGCAGCGGGGACGAGGGACGGGGGACGAGGGAGGGGGCCGCGCCCCCCGTCCCCCGTCCCCCGTCCCCCGTCACCTCTCGCTCCAGCACGTCCTTCCGCACTCCCGCCGCCTCAGCTGCACGCGAGATGTACAGCTCCCGCGTAATCGGATCTTTCGCCGCGCGGATCGTGGGGAGCAATCGGTCGAGCGCCCGGCGCCGCCCGGGGAGGCTCGCGAAGAAGGCCTTGCGGTCGAGGATCTGGATCTTCCGCTCCAGCGGATCGACGGCGTCCTTGAGGATGGCTTCGAGGCCCGCGGCGCCCTGTTTCTGGACGAGGGTGTCCGGATCCTCCCCCGGGGGGAGCGTGGCCACGCTCACGCGCAGGCCCTGACGCAGCAGCTCGTCGCCGGCGCGGAAGGTGGCGCGCAGTCCGGCGTCGTCCGAGTCGTACAACAACGTCACGTGCGGCGCATGCCGCGCCAACAGCTGCGCCTGATCCGGCGTGAGGCCGGTGCCGAGCGGGGCGACTACTTCTTCGATGCCGGCAAGCGACAGGCGCAGCACGTCGAAATACCCTTCCACGAGGATGGCGCGCTCCGCCTTGCGCATCGCGTGCTTCGCGATGTGCAGGTTGTAGAGCAGCTTGCCCTTGTGGAACACGGGCGAGTCGGGCGAGTTGAGATACTTCGGCTCTCCTTCGCCGAGGATGCGACCCCCGAACGCGACCACACGCGCGCGCAGGTCGTGGATCGGAAACAGCAGGCGCCCGCGGAACCGGGGCAGCAGCGTCCCGTCCTCTCGTTTAACGAGGAGCCCCGCCTCGAGCAACACCTCCTCACGCACGCCCAATCCTTTCATTGCGTCGAGCAACGCCTTGCTCCTGGGCGCGTAGCCCAGCCCCAGCGGCAGCACGACCTCGAGCTCGAGGTGCCGCGAGGCGAGGTAGTCCCGGGCCACCTGGGCCTCGGGGCTCTCGCGCAGCTGGCGCGCGAACCAGTCGGCGGCCGCGGCCACGGCGCCGTACAGCGGCTCGCGCGGGTCCGGCCCGGTGGGCCCCCGCTCGGGAATGGCGATGCCGACGCGGCGCGCGACCTCGCGCACCGCGGTGGGATAGTCCATGCCGAGCTTCTTCATGAAGAAGGTGAAGACGTCACCGCCCTCGTGGCACACGAAGCAGTAGAACATCCCCTTCCTCGGGATGACGGCGAAGTTGCGGTGGGTGCCGCCGTGAAACGGGCACGCGGCGCGAAAGTCCGCCCCGGTGCGCCTGAGCTCCACGTGCTCGCCGATGATCCCCACGATGTCCGCCGCTTCCCGGACCTGCTCGATCACGTCGTCGGGAATGAGACTCACGCCGTGAACTCCACGATCGTGACCCCGTGCCCGCCCTGGTTCGGCGGGGCGAAGCCGAAGCGCGCCACCCGGGTGTCGGCGGACAGGAGATCGTGCACCAGCTGGCGCAGCGCGCCGGTGCCTTTGCCGTGGATGACGCGCAGATAGGGCAGTTCGGCGAGCACGGCGTCGTCGAGCGCTTTGACGAGCCGGCCCTCGGCTTCCTCCGCCCGTAGCCCACGCAGGGAGATCTCGCTCGTCGCAGTCGCCGTCGCCGGCAGACGCGCTCCTCCGCGTGCCGGCCGCGCCGGGCTCGGCACGCGTCGGGGCGCGTCCGTCGGCGACGCCTGCTTGAGACTCCGCAGCTCGTCTAGCGACAGCCACCTTTCCCCTTTCCCCTTTCCCGTTTCCCGAGTGTCTGCTGCTTCCCGGGTCTCCGCCTCTTCGAGCGCTTGCTCGAGCAGCCGGCGCGCCTCTTTCGCCGTCGCCTCGTCCACCGCCGCCCGCGCCCGGCCCAGCGCCTCTTCGACCTTCTTGCGCGCCTCGAGCAGGTATGCTCGGGTCTGGTCGCGGGCCGCCTGCTCCAGGCCCCGGGCCCGGGCCGTCACCTCCCGCTCCCGCCCGGCCACTTCCTCGCCGCGCGCGTCGACCCGCGCGGCGTCGTCCCGCACGCGTTGCTCGCCGGCCGCGAGCTCCCGCTCCCGGGCCTCGAGCTCCCGTGCCCGTGCTTCGACGGTCGCGAGCAGCGCGTCGAGCGTCCGCTCGCGGTCGGGCACGGCGCGCTCGGCGATGTCCAGCACCTCGCCCGCGATCCCCAGGCGCCGGGCGATGGCGAGCCCGTAGGAGCGCCCCGGGACGCCCTTGAGCAGCCGGAACGTGGGCGTCAGCGTCTCGGCGTCGAATTGGAGCGACGCGTTCACGATGCCCACCGTTTCCGCGGCGAGCTGCTTCAGCGCTCCCAGGTGCGTGGTCACGAGGGTGACGGCTCGACGGCGGGTGAGCGTCTTGAGCACGGCGGCCGCGAGCGCGGCGCCTTCCGCCGGATCGGTGCCGCTCCCGATCTCGTCCAGCAGGACGAGCGAACCCGATCCGGCGCGCTCCAGAATGTCGCGCAGCACCGCGACGTGGGCGGAGAAGGTGGAGAGGCTGGCGGCGATGGACTGGCGATCGCCGATGTCCGCGAACACACCGTCGAACACCGGCAGCGTCGAGCGCGGCCCGATGGGCGGAACGATGCCGCTCTGCGCCATGAGGCAGAGCAATCCCACGGCCTTGATCAGCACCGTCTTGCCGCCGGTGTTCGGGCCCGAAACGAGCACGGTGGATTCGTCGGGGGCGAGCAGCAGGTCGAAGGGCACGACCGCACCACCTTTCCCCCTCTCCACCTCGACGTCCTCACCTGACCCCCTCTCCACTTCGTGGAGAGGGGGAACGAGAGGAGAGATGAGAAGCGGATGGCGGCCGTCGTGGATCTCGAGCCGCCCGGTGCCGACCGCGGGGGCGAAGCCGTTGACGAGCACGGCGTAGCGGGCGCGGGCGCACAGGTCGTCGAACGCGATGCACATCTCCCACGCGGCGGCGATCGTCTCGCGGGCGGGGCGGAGCAGCTCGGTCAGGTCCCGCAACACCTGCAGCACTTCGCGCTGCTGCTCGGCCTCGTGCTCGCGCAGCGCATTGCCGAGCTCGATCGCCTCGGGCGGCTCCACGAACACGGTGGAGCGCGTGGCCGACTCGTCGTGCACGATGCCGCCGACCTTGGCGCGGGCGGTGCCGCGCACCGGGATGACGTAGCGACCGCCCCGCACGGTGACGGCCGCGTCGGGGGCGCGTTCCGACGGATCGAGCGCGCCGAGGATCGTCTCGAGCCGCTGCACCAGCCGCTGGCGCGCCTCGCGCACGGCGCGGCGGGCGCGGGCGACGCCGCGCGACGCGCCGTCGAGCACCTGCCCTTCGGGGTCGAGGGATTGGGACAGCCGCGTCTCGAGCTCTCTCGCCGGTAGGGCGGCGCGCAGCGCCGCGGTGCGCGGGGCCTGTGCGGTCAGCCGGCCCAAATCGGCCGCGACGATGCGGGCCGCGGCGAGGGCCCGGCCCAGACCGGCCAGCGCCGGGCCATCGAGCGCGCTGCCGGGCACGGCGAGCAGCTCGAGCGCCGGCGCGATGTCGGGCACGGGCTCGGCGCGGACGGTGTCGTCGCGCAGCAACAGCGCGGCGAGCTCGGCAACCTGCGCCAGGGCGGCGCGGATCATGTCGGGGTCGGCGACCGGGGTGCGCCCGCGCACCCGCGCCGCGCCCAACGGCCCGACGGCGTGCGCCGCCACCCGCTCCAGCGCGGCCGGGAATTCGAGTGTCTCGAGCACCGCGGACGCGACCCCACGAGGGGCACGAGGGGCGCTCATGCAGCCGACAGCTCGTCTCGGACGATCTGGTTCACGACCTTGCCGTCCGCCCGGCCCTTGAACTGGGGCATCACCTGTCCCATGACCTTGCCCACATCCCGGGCCCCGCCGGCGATGGCCTCGCGCACGGCGCGGCGGATTTCTTCCGGATCCACCGCCGCGGGGAGGAACTCCTCGAGCGCCTTCACTTCGGCCAGCTCGGCGTCGGCCCGATCGCGCCGTCCTGCGGCGGCGTACTGGTCGGCCGCCTCGCGGCGGCGCTTGATACCGCGTCGCAGAACCTCCGTCGTCTCGTCGTCCGAAGGGGGGTGCTGGAGCTCGAATTCGCGGTTCTTGAGGTCTGCGAGGATCGTGGAGAGGAGGAGGGTACGCGCCTGATCGCGGTGTTTCCGGGCCTGGTTCATCGCGGCACGCAGCCGCTCGGGCAAGCTCACCACGTCACGCGGCTCGCGGGCGGCGGCCCTTGCGGCGCGCCGCGTTCATCTTGCGCTTGCGCCGCTCGCTCGGCTTCTCGTAATGACGGTGCTTCCGCAGGTCGGAAAGGATCGCCGCTTTCTCGCATTTCTTCGTGGAGCGCTTCAGCGCGCGCTCAAAGCTCTCGTCATCATGAATGATGACTTCCGGCATACCCTTCTCGCTAACTGTGATAGTCCCAAAAACTTAGCCGTGCTCATCGAGCGGTGCAACCCTTCAGCCCGGCGGCCACTTCATCGGCCGTCCGCCCAACAGGTGCAGGTGCAAATGGAACACCGTCTGCCCGCCGTCCGGATTGGTGTTCATCACGACGCGGTAGCCGCGCTCCGCAATCCCCTCGGCCCGGGCCACCTCGCGCGCGAACCCGAGCAGGGCGCCGAGCAGGCGCGGGTCCTTGGCGTCGTTGAGCGACGCGAGGTGATCGGTGGGGATCACGAGCACGTGCGTCGGCGCCTGGGGGTTCAGGTCGCGGAACGCGAGCATGCCGTCGCCACGCTTCACCACGGTCGCCGGGATTTCGCCGGCGGCGATCTTGCAGAACACACAGGCTCCGGGCATGGTCCCTCGCTACCCCGGGGTCGCGCCCGGGGTCAGTTAACGTCCGAACGCCTGGCGCAGCTGCTCCCAGAACTTTTTGCCGGTGTGCTCGTCGGCGGAGGGCGAGCCCTCGACCTTGGCGAGCTGCTCCAGCAGCGCGCGCTGCTCCTCCGTCAGCTTGGTGGGCGTCCACACGTGCACGCGCACGTGGAGATCGCCGCGTCCGCCCTCGCCCACGCGTGGCAAACCCTTGCCGCGCAGGCGGTGCACCGCGCCGGTCTGGGTGCCGGCCGGCACCTTCAGCGTCGCGGCCCCATAGGGGGTGGGCACGCTCAGCTCGGCGCCCAGGGCGGCCTGCGTGAAGGACAGCGGCAGGTCGTAGATCAGATCGTCGCCCTGACGCTCGAAGCGCGGGTCCTCGGCAATGTCGAGCACCGCGATCAAGTCGCCCGGCGGCCCGTTGCGCGGGCCCGGAGCGCCGGCCCCGCGCATCGTGAGGTAATGATGATCGGCGACACCGGCGGGGACGTTGATCTCCATGGTCTTCTCGGCGCGCACCCGGCCTTCCCCCTGGCACTTCCCGCACGGCTGGGCGATCACGCTGCCCTCGCCGCCACAGGTGGGACAGGGCGACACCGAGACGAACTGACCGAACATGGAGCGCGCGGCCCGCCGGACCTCGCCCGAGCCTCCGCACGTGCCGCAGGTCGTGGGGCGCGAGCCCGGCGCGGCGCCGCTGCCGCCACATTCCGCGCAGCGCTCGTAGGTGCGCACCTTGAGCTTCTTGGTGGTGCCGCTCGCCACCTCGGCGAGATCGAGCTTGAGCGTCACCTTCAGGTCCTGGCCGCGCTGCTGCTCCGGCCGGCCCCGCCCGCCTCCAAACAGTGCGTCGAAGCCGCCCAGCCCGCCGAAGTCGCGCATGAACACGTTGAGTGCTTCGGACAGGTCGAAGTGCGCGAACCCGAAGTCTCCCGCCCCGGCTCCGCGGCGCAGGCCGGCCGCACCATAGCGGTCGTACGTGGCGCGCTTCTCGGGATCCCGCAGGACCTCGTACGCCTCCGTGATCTCCTTGAACTTCGCTTCCGCCGCCTGCTTCTGATCCGGGCCCACGCGATCGGGATGGTGCTGCATCGCGAGGCGGCGGTAGGCCTTTTTGATCTCGGCTTCGTCCGCGTCGCGCTTGACTCCGAGCAGGGCGTAATAGTCGTGCGTCACTCGAGCAGCTCCCCCACCAGACGGCTCGTGTGATCCACGAGCGCGACGATCTTGTCGTACGGCATGCGCGTCGGACCCATCACCCCGATGACGCCGGCGAGCGCGCCGAGCCGATACGAGGCCGTGACGAGCGTGAAGGGGGCGAGCTTCGGATCCTGATGCTCGCTGCCGATCGTGATCGTGAGTCCCTGGCCGAGCCGTTGGGCGAGCGCTTCACGCAGCAGGTCGCGTCGCTCGGTGACCTCCATGAGCCCCTGCAGCCGCTCCTTGGTGGCGAACTCCGGCTGGCCGGCGAGGAGCTGCGCGCTCCCCAGCACGACCCCGACTCCCGCGTTCCCCGCTGTCGGCATGTCGAACAGCTCGTCGGCTTCCTGGATGAAGATGTTCAGCAGCTCGCTCGAGCCCGGGTCCGGCGTGGCGTCGCGCAGCCGCTCGGGGAGCGTGCCGCGGATGTCGCGCAACGTGAGTCCCGCGAGCCGTTCGTTCAACACCACGCCGACTTGGGCCACCGCTTCCGGCGCCAACCGCGCGGGCACTTCGACGAAGATCGACCGCACCACGCCGCTCTTGAGGGTGAGCACCAACAACAGCCGGTCCGATGACGCCTGCAGCAGCTCGAGCCGCTCGAGCACCGCCGCATCGAGCGTCGGACCGACGGCGACGCCGAGCTCCTTCGTCAGCACCCCCAGCACCTGGGCCGCGCGCTCGAGGATCTGGTCCACCGCATTGCGCTCGCCCAGCCCCTCGCGGATCTGGTGCGACTCCGACGCCGTTACGGGCGGCAGGCGCATCAACGAGTTGACGTACACTCGATACGCGAGATCGGTGGGGATCCGGCCGGCGGAGGTGTGGGGGTGGTACAGGTACCCCTTCTCCTCCAGGTCGCTCATGGTGTTGCGGATGGAGGCGGGGGACAGGGAGAGCCCGAAGCGCTTCGAGACAGTGCGACTCCCCGCCGGCTCGGCGGTCTCCACGTAGGTCTCGATGACGGCCTCGAGGACCTGGCGCTCGCGCTCGTTCAGAGATGCTGCCATATCAGCCAAGCTCTTAATTGCTAACAATTTAGCCCGTTATGCCGCAGCCGGTCAAGTCACGCACCAGCGCGTCGAGCCGGAGCCAGCCCTCCGGCGCGCAGACCAGGCGTTGGTTGCGGACCTCGGCCCAACCCCGCTCCAGCCATCGGGCGGCAGAGGGCGGCAACGGGCGGCAGAGGGCGGCAACCGGCAGGCCCGCATCGGTGCGCATTGCGAGATATACCCGCTCGAGTTCCCGTTGCTCATCGGTCAGAACTTCTTGGGACGCGACGGGAGATCGACCTGCGGCGACGGCGCGACGGTACGCCTCCCACGCGGAGATGTTCCAGCGCCGTACCGCGCCGTCGAACGAGTGGGCCGCGGGCCCCAAGCCTCCGTAGGAGCGTCCCGACCAGTAGGCCGAGTTGTGACGTGAGCGGCGACCATCGCGTGCGGCGTTCGAGACCTCGTAGAACTGATAGCCGCAAGCACCGAGCCGCGAGTGCGCGAGCAAGTACTCATCGGCGTAGAGATCGTCAGTTGGGGCCGCCGCCGCGCCGCGCGAGATCCAGCGGGCGAGCGGCGTGCGCTCCTCCACGGTGAGACCGTAGACCGAGAGGTGAGCAGGGCGCAGGGCGAGCGCCTGGTCCAGGTCACGCGCCCAATCGCGCCCGAGATCGGCGGGCAGGGCAAAGATCAGGTCGAGCGAGATGTTGTCGATCCCCGCGTCGCGCAGCGTCCGGACGGCGGCGGCAATGCGTGCCGCATCGTGGGA
>DATNOR010000051.1:0-11992 GCA_035601235.1 Gemmatimonadales bacterium | reverse complement strand
GACTTGGCCGGTCTTGGCGTCGTACGCCTTGAACCACCCGTTGCCCTCCCCGGTGAAGACCAAGCCGCCCGCCGTGGCGGTGATCCCGCCCATCATCGGCTGGTCGGTCTTCTGTTGCCACACGATCTTCCCCGTCCTCAGATCGATCGCCGACACGGTGCCCCACTGCGTCTCGGTGGGGATCGCCACGAAGGCGCTGCCCAGCCAGAGCCGGCTCTTCTCCCAGGCGGCGTGATGGGTGATGTAGTTCATCGGCTGGTGCAGCCCGACGGTGTAGGCGTATCCCAGGTCCGGATGGACCGCGATTGGGGACCACTCTTCGCCGCCGTTCGCGCCCGGGAGCATCCGCACGCCCTGTGCGGTCGGCTGCGCGTACATGTTCTCCTGCGGGACGAAGGCGTCCGAGCGGCGGATCAGCTTGCCGGTCGCCGCGTCGAGCACGTACACGAACCCGGTCTTACCCGCCTCGACAACGGCCTTCTTGCCGCCGACCGTCGCGATCACGGGCGGGCTCACCGCGTCCAGGTCCCACACGTCGTGCGGCACCTCCTGATATCCCCACTTGAACTTGCCGTTGGTCGCGTCGATCGCGACGACCGATTCGGTCCAGCGGTTGTCGCCGGGGCGGATCGAGCCGTCCAGATCGGGCGACGGGTTGCCGATCGCGACGTACAGCGTCTTCGTGACGTCGTCGTAGGCCGGCGTCATCCACACCGAGCCGCCGCCGGTCTTCCAGGCGTCGGCGTACTTGGCGGAATCGGCCCGCTCCTTCGCGATGTCGCGCTTCAGGTCGTCGCCCTCGGGGGTGGTCTTGGAGAACGGGCCCCACCAGCCGCCTTCCTCGGGTGAAGGCAACGTATACCACGTCCACACCGGCGCCCCGCTCGCGGCGTTGAAGGCCTTCACGTAGCCGCGGATGCCGTACTCGGCGCCGGAGGTCCCGATGATCACGTTGTCGCCGACCACGAGCGGTGCCATGGTCTCCGTGTAGCCCGCCTCGGGCCCGTCGCCCGCCTTGACGGCCCACTTCTCCTTGCCGGTGGCGGCGTCGAGCGCCACGAGCTCGTCGTCGAGCGTGCCCACGAACACCGACCCGCCGGAGACCGCCACGCCGCGGTTGTTGGGGCCGCAGCAGGCCGTCGACACCGGACCGTTCTTGTGCGTGTACTCCCACAACATTTTCTGGGTGCGCAGGTCGAAGGCGCGCACGATGTTGTTGGGCGTCGCCGGCGACGTGATGTACATGGTACCGTTCACCACGATCGGCGTCGTCTCGAAGCTCCCCAGCGTGGTCGAGCCGTGCGTGTACACCGCCCGCGCCACCAGACGCCTGACGTTCGTCGTGTTGATCGTCTTGAGGGGAGAGAAGCGGTTGTTCCAGTAGTTGTGGCCGTACATCAGCCAATCACCGCTCGCAGCGGCGTTGCGCAGCATCTCGTTCGTCACGACCGCGGCGGCCGGGGGAGACGAGCCCGGATTCGAGACCCCTCCCGACCCCTGCCCGCACAGCGGTGCCGCGACGAGCGCCGCGACCAATGGCATCGCGGACCATCGAGCCCGATACCTCATACCCACCTCCGTTGAAGGACGGTACGACTATTCCCCGGCACCAAGCGCGAATCCCACGTACATGTTCCGCCCGGGAGCGGGCTCATAATAGCGCCCCGCGGTCGCGTTGATAACCACCGACCCGACGTACGCCCGGTTAAACACGTTGTTGAAGCCCACGAAGGGGTTAAGCCGCATGCCGCCCGAGCTCCCGCTCCATCCCAGACGCAGGTTGGTCGTCCACCAGGGGCTCGTGGAGCTGTTGGCCGCGTCGCTCACCAGGTAGCCCGAGGAATGGGTTTCCTCGAGCTCCGCCCAGACGCCGCCGGCCGACGCCGGGTGCGCCTGCAGCACGAAGTGCAGCCAGTGCTGCGGGATGCCGGGAATGGGCCGCCCGTCGAGCACGCGCGCTCCCAGCGTATAATCGGTGTAGCGAAAATCGGAGTAGGTCCACGCCGTGAGGAGATTCACCCCGGGCGCGAGCTCCAAGTCGGCGCTGAGCTCGACGCCCCGGTGGCGGGAGCGGCCGGCGTTTTGATAATAGACCCGCCCGTTCGTGTCCGCCGGCACCGGGAACGAGATGAGCTCGTCGCGCACTAGGGCGTCGAACAACGCCACGGCGTAGTTCAACCGTCCCGCCACGTCTCCACGCACTCCCACCTCGTAGTTCGTGCCCTGCTGCGGCTGGAGCGTCGGATTGAATCCGCCCGCCGAATCGGGCCGGTTGGTCAGCTCCGTCGTGGTGGGCGTCTCGAACGACGTGCCGACGTTGCCGTACAGCGTCAGCGCGTCGGACGGCGTGACCGCGACGCCGACCGAGCCGGACAGCGCGCTCATCAAGCGGCGCCCCGAGTCGTCCGGGTTGGGGCCGGTGATCAGCCGATCGTCGGCCGCGAAGTTCACCCAGTCGTAGCGCAGCCCGCCCGTGACCGACACGTGGGGAGCGAGCTGCAGGGCGCTCTGCACGAACGGGCCCACTTCGGTGACGTGCTCGAGCTGGTCGAGCAGGCGCGCGCTGGTCGGCTGGCCGGCGTTGTTGCCGAAGTTCTTGCGGTCGTCGCGTTGACGCTGGAAGTCGAGCCCCGCCGTCAGACGGTGCTGCAGCGAACCGAGCGGCACGGGACGGCTGATCGTGACGCGGGCACCGTAGTCGAGGCGGTCCAGGTCGATGTAGGCGAAGGTCTGGGGATTCTTCAGGTTCCGCACGATGCCGAACAGCGTGAACGAGGCGTCGCCGCCGCCCGGCAGCTGGTGTTGAATCGTCACGCCAGCCTGCCCCTGGGTGACGTCTTTGCCCGCATTGCGAGTGAGATTGGCCTGGGCCGCGGAGTCCGGGTTCAGCGCCAGTTCGCCCGCGTTCAGGGCGCCGGGATTGTCGGCGCGCGGATCCCAGCCCACGTTCGCCGTGGCCGCGAGCGACCAGCTGGCGGCGAGTGGAAAGCGCCAGCGCGTGTTCAGGTTCCGCAGGTCGGCGCTCGAGTGCTGGCGCTGACCCGTGTAGTCCAGTCGCGACGCCGTCACCATCCCGCTTCCCGCGCCGAGCCGAAAGGCCGTGCTCGACTGCCACTTGCTCCAGTTGCGGGCGAGGTCCCGATCGAAAGTGCCGAACAGCACGCGCGTGTCCTCCCGCACGCCCTGGGGCGGGGTCGGATCGGTCCAGATACTGATCACCCCGCCCGTCGCGTTACCGAACAGCGCCGACGACGACCCGCGCAGCACCTCGATCCGGTCGGTCTCGCCGAGCTCCAGGTTCGTGAGCTGCCCCGTTCCGTCGGGGAGCGTTTGCGGAATCCCGTCCACCAGCACTTTGATGCCCCGCACGGCGAACTGCGCGCGCGCCCCGAAGCCGCGGATCGAGATGCGCTGGTCGAGCGAGAAGTTGTAGCGGTTCGCCGCGTACACGCCGGGCACCGACACGAGCGCCTCATCCAGCCCCCAGGTGGGCCGGGCCTGGCTGATGGCGGCCTTCTCGACGAGCTGCACGGCCTGCGGGATGCGATTGATCGGCGGGTTGGCCCGGGTCACGGAGACCACGGCCGGAGGCAGCGTGTACACCTTCAGGCTGTCCGTCGGCTGCGGACGGGCCGTCGTGTCGCGCTGCTGGGCCGCTGCCGCGTAGGCCCATGTGACCGAGAGAACGACCAGCGCCGCGACTCGCGTACTCACCTCGGCTGGCGCAACATCCGGTTCCAGCGGATCCGCAGCGGATCGGTCGCGATGCTCAGATAGATGACGAGCGGTTTGCCCACGATGTGCGCCCGCGGCAGGAAGCCCCAGAAGCGGCTGTCGTAGGACTCGTCGCGGTTGTCGCCCATGACGAAGAAGTGGCCCGACGTCACGACCACCGGGCCCCAATCGTGCGTCGTGGGGTGGTAGTGCGCGGAATCGCGACCGATGTAATAGCGCAGCTGCCAGCCGCGCATCTGCTGCAGCCGGAAATCGGGATCGACCTCGCTCCCGCCCGCGAGATGCAGCGCGTACGGCTCGTCCAGCCGCTGGCCGTTGCGGTACAGCGTGTCGTGCACCATGCGCAGCGTGTCGCCACCGGCGCCGATCACCCGTTTCACGATGTTCAGGTTGGGCGTCGAGTCTTCGACCGAGCGGAACACGACGATGCCGCCGCGCTCGGGCTCGGCGTACCCCGGCACGCGCAGGAACCGCAGCCCCGTGCCGGGAATCTCCAGCTCGCCGCCGTAGATTGCCTTGTTGACGAACAGGAAGTCGCCGACCAGCAGCGTGTTCTCCATGCTCGCCGAGGGAATGCGGAACGCCTCGATCAGATAGGAGCGGAGCACGATCCAGATGAGCACCGCCACCACGACCGACGTGTCCCACCCCTTGGCCCGCTTGTGGAAGGCCCGCCACAGCTCGCGCAACTGGTTCATGGAGACCGCAAGCTAGAGGGCACTGGGTGTGCGGGCAACCGTGATCCCGGGCTGAAGCCCGGGCTCGGCGAGGGTGCGTCCTTGAAGGACGCACGCTGCGGCCGAGCGCGCCCTTTCAGGGCGCGAACGTCCCCGGGGCATATTTGGTCCTCGTGTTGTTATAATTGGTGTTCCCATGAGCGATGCCAACGCGCCGCGCCGCGCGCCGCCCCTGCTCGACGCCCTCGGCAAGCTGTGCAGCGAGGGCAAACAGCTCGCGGACTACCTGTGGCAGGTCCCCAAGGACGAGGCGGCGCGGGAGCGCGTCGTCGCGATCCTGGACCAGATCGCCGCCGAGGGAACCAAGCAGGGACGCAAGGAGATGCCGCGCATCTGCGCGGAGCTCAAGACCGCCGCCAAGGCGACGCCCAGCCCGCAGCAGGTGGACCTCCTGGTGAACGGTTTCGATCGACTCATGCGCCTGTGGCAGGCCGCGAAATCGGGCCTGTTGTGACCGAGTCCCCGAGCGGCGCCGCTCCGCCGCCCGCCACGCGCAATACCTCCCTCGACCAGCTGTGCATCAACACCGTCCGCACCCTCGCGATGGATGCGGTGCAGCAGGCTGACTCCGGCCACGCGGGGACCGCCATGGCGCTGGCACCGCTCGCCTACGTGCTGTGGCAACGCCACCTGCGCTATCATCCCGCCCACCCCGACTGGATGGGGCGCGATCGCTTCGTGCTGTCGGCGGGGCACGCCTGCATGCTGCTCTACGCGGTGCTGTATCTCACCGGGTACGACCTGTCGTTGGACGACATCAAACGGTTCCGCCAGTGGGGCAGCCGCACGCCGGGCCACTCCGAGCACGGGCTCACGCCCGGCGTCGAGGCCACGACCGGCCCGCTCGGCCAGGGCGTCGGCAACGCGGTGGGAATGGCGCTCGCGGAGGCCCATCTCGCCCAGCTGTTCAACCGGCCGGGCCACGCGATCGTCGATCACTGCACCTACTTCCTCGCGTCCGACGGCGACCTGATGGAGGGCGTCTCGCACGAGGCGTGCTCGCTCGCCGGTCACCTGAAGCTGGGCCGCCTGATCGGGATCTACGACGACAATCGCATCACCATCGACGGCAAGACCGATCTCACGTTCTCGGACGACACTGCCAAGCGGTTCGAGAGCTACGGCTGGCACGTGGAGCACGTGGCGGACGGTAACGATCTCGGCGCCCTGGACGCGGCGCTCGCCGCGGCGCGGCGCGTCAGCGACCGGCCGTCGCTCGTAATCGTGCGCACCCACATCGCCTACGGCAGCCCGCACAAGCAGGACACCGCGGAGGCCCACGGCGCCCCACTCGGCGAGGAGGAGGTGCGGCTCACCAAGCAGCACTTGGGCTGGCCCAGCCTCGAGCCGTTTCATGTGCCGGAGGCGGCGCTGGCGCAATGGCGCCGCGCCGCGGAGCGGGGGACCCGGCTCGAGGCCGAGTGGCAAAGGAAGTACGACGCCTACCGCAACGTGCATCCCGAGCTCGCCGCCGAGCTCGAGCGACGCCTCGCGGGTCGCCTGCCGGGGGGCTGGGACGACGGCCTCCCCGAGTTCGCGCCCAAGGAGGCACAGGCCACGCGCGCCGCGTCGGGCAAGGTGCTGAACGTTCTAGCGGCGAAGCTGCCCGAGCTGGTGGGCGGGTCGGCCGATCTCGCGAGCTCCACCCAGGTCGTGTTCAAGAACGGCGGGGACGTGGCGGCGGGAAGCTGGGGCGCGCGCAACGTGCACTTCGGCATCCGCGAGCACGCCATGGGCGCCATCCTGAACGGGCTGGCCCTGCACGGCGGCGTGCGACCGGTGGGATCGACCTTCCTGATCTTCTCCGACTACATGCGACCGCCGATCCGCCTCGCGGCGCTGTGCCGACTCCCGGTGATTTACGCGTTCAGCCACGATTCGATCGGGCTCGGCGAGGACGGCCCGACCCACCAGCCGATCGAGCAGCTCGCCGCGTTGCGTGCCATCCCCGATCTCGTGGTGCTCCGGCCGGCGGACGCGACCGAGACCGTTGAAGCCTGGCGCGCCGCCATCCGCCACCAGAGCGGCCCGGTGGCGCTCGTGCTCACCCGCCAGAAGGTCGGGGTCATCGACCGCACCCGCTACGCCCCCGCCAACGGGCTGAGACTGGGCGCGTACGTGCTGGCGGACGCGCCGGCCGGCAAGCCCGCGGTGGTGCTCATCGGCAGCGGGTCGGAGGTCGAGCTGGTGCTGGGAGCCTACGAGCGGCTCAGCGCGGCGGGAATCGCCACGCGCGCCGTGAGCATGCCGTCCATGGAGCTGTTCGCGCGGCAGCCGCAGGCATACCGCGACGCCGTGATCCCACCGGGCGTGGGCGCGCGCCTCGCCATCGAAGCCGCGAGCCCGCAACCATGGTATCGCTGGGTAGGCGACCGCGGGGTCGTGCTCGCCATCGAGCGGTTCGGCGCCTCCGCGCCGTATCAGCGGATCTATCAGGAGCTCGGGCTGACGGTGGAGAACGTGGTGGCGAAGGCGAAGGCCCTCTTGACGTGATCCCCGGGCTTGCGCCCGGGGTCAGTCGTGCCCCTACGCACGCCCCAGGCGCTCCATCATGTGCCGCGCCGCTTCTCTCCCCGACTTCACGCACGCCGACACTCCCGCCCCATCGAACCCGGCGCCCGCGATCGCCAGCGGCGGCAGCCGGGCCAGGCGCTCGCGCACTGCGGCCACGTGCCCGGCGTGCCCCGGCTTGTAGCGCGGCAAGCCCCGCGGCCAGGTGAACGCACGACTCCACAGCGGGCTCCCGCTGATCCCGAGGATGCGAACCAGCTCCGCGTGAGCGGCCACGGCGGGGTCGCCATCCACCGGTCCGACGAACGCCCGCAACAGCGCGTGACCGGGCGGGGCGCGGCCCGGATACTTGAGCCATGAGTACGAGCAGGCGCGCAGGGCGGCACCACCCTCCGCCAGCTCGGGCGCCGATACGAACCCTGTCCCGGCGAGCGGCGTCGCGAGCTGATCCTCGCGATAGGCGAGCGACACGGTGGTTGTCGGGTAATAGATCACCTCGTCCAGGTGTCGGGCGGCGGGCACGCCGGCGGCGGTCACCAGTCGCGCCGCGATCCACGCCGGGAGCGCGAGGATGACCGCCTCCGCTTCGAGCGTGGAGCCGCCGCTGAGCGAGAGTCGCCAACCGCGGGTCGCCGGCGCGAGGCCGGTGACACCTTGGGCGGGTCGGATCGCCGGACCCACCCGGGCGACGATCGCCTCCACGAAGTCCGCCATCCCGGTGGCGAAGCTGCGGAATCCGCACTGTACGGGCGCAGCATGCTGCGCCCCTACGCCCGGCGGAACCTGGATGCCGAGCAGCGCCGCCGCCTGCCCCTCGGCCAGGGGCTCGAGCCGCCGGCCAGTCCAGAGCGACGACCCGCTGGCGAGCTGATCGACCAGCCGGCCGCCGATGCCGATCTCGCGCGCCAGCTCCTGGATATCGGGCTCCGCCGCCAGGAATCCGTCGGGCCCGCCTTCGATCACGAAGCCATCGCGTCGCTCCGTCACGACCACGCCACCCGGCCGCCGCACGGCGTCCAGCACCACCACGCTCGCTCCGGCCCCCGAAAGCAGCTCCCATGCCGCCGACAGGCCCGTCAGGCCCGCTCCGGCTACGGCCACCGTGGCGCTCACAGCCATCCCCGGCCGGCCGCCGTGTCGTGAGCCATCTCCGCGATCGCCGCCACGAGCAGCGGATCGTCGTTGAGCGACGCCGTGCGCTCGAGCTGCACGCCCAGCCTCCGGGCGAGCTCCTGGTAGACGATGTCCACGTCGTAGAGTACCTCGACGTGGTCCGACACGAATCCGATGGGAACGAGCAAGAACGCCCGGTGGCCCTTGCCCGCGAGATCCGTCATCAAGGCACCCGCCTCCGGCCCGAGCCAGGGCTCCGCGGTAGCGCCGGCGCTCTGGTAGGCGAAATGCCACGCCCTGAGTCCGGCCAGCTGCGCCACCGCGGCGGCGCTGGCCCGCAATTCGGAGGGATAGGGATCACCGGCTGCAAGAATCCGCTCGGGAAGGCTGTGCGCGGTGAACACCACCTGCACCGCGGCGGGAGACGGGAACTGCGACAGCGCCTGCGTCACCCGATCGGCGACAACGGTGAGGAATTTCGGGTGCTCGCCCCAGCTCCGCACCAGTGCGACGTCGAGCCGGCCGGCGGTGGCGGCGAGCAGCTTTTTCTGGTAGGCGCCCACCGACATGGCGGAGTAGTGCGGCGCCAACACGATGCCCACCAGGCGCCGCAGGCCCGCTCGGACGATCTGCTCCACCGTGTCGGCGATGTAGGGATGCCAGTGACGCATTCCCACGGAGACGGCGAAGCGGTCGCCCAGCAGTCGCTGCACCCCCGCCGCCTGCGCTTCGGTGAGCGCGCGAATCGGCGAGCGACCGCCGATCCGCGCGTAGCGTGCCTTGATCTCCGCGGTGAACTCCGGCGTCACCGGGCGGCCGCCGCGCACGTCGAGCAGATAGGGCTCGACGTCGTCCAGGCTCTCGGGGCCGCCGTACGCCATGAGGAGGACGGCGATGGCTCCTCCTCCCGGGTCAGCCGCCATGCACCCACTCCACCACGGCCTGGAGCGCTTCGATCGGGGTCTCGGGGAGCACCCCGTGGCCCAGGTTGAAGATGTGTCCCGGGCGCGAGGCCGCGCGCGCCAGGATCTCGCGCGTCTGGCGCTCGAGCTCCGCGCGGGGGGCGAGCAGGGCCACGGGATCGAGGTTCCCCTGAATGGCGGCGGGAGCGACTCGCTGCCACGCGGCGTCCAGCGGGATGCGCCAGTCGACGCCGATCACGTCGCCGCCGGCCCGGGCGAAGTCCCCGAGCAGTCCGGCAGTATCGGTCCCGAAGTGGATCACCGGCACACCCGACGCAGCCGCCAGCTCGAGCGTCCGCTGGCTGTGGGGGAACACGTAGGTGGCGTAATCGGCGGGCGAGAGACACCCCACCCAGCTGTCGAACAGCTGCAGCGCGCGTGCGCCAGCGCGCGCCTGGGCCGCCAGGTACGCCCCCACCAGCTCCGCCAGCCGTTCCAGCAGCTGGTGCCACGCGCGCGGCTCCGAATACATGAACCGCTTGGTGAGGGCGAAGCTGCGCGTCGCCCCGCCTTCGATTGCGTAGCTCGCGAGCGTGAACGGCGCGCCGGCGAAGCCGATGAGCGGGACGTGCGGGGGCAGGGCCCGCGCCGCCAGCCGCGCCGCCTCCAGCACGTAGCCGAGGTCGGTCGCGGGGTCCACCGGCGGCAGCTCGAGCACCTGGCCCGCCTCGCGCACCGGGCGGGTGATCTGCGGGCCCTCGCCCGCGGAAAACGTGAGGCCCAGCCCCAGCGGCTCGAACGGCAGCAGGATGTCGGCGAACAGGATGGCGGCGTCGACGCCGAGACGCTCGACGGGCTGCAGGGTCACCTGGGCCGCGAGCTCCGGCTTGTGGCACAGCTCCAGCAGCGAGTGCTTCTGCCGCAGCGCGCGGTATTCGGGCAGGTAGCGCCCCGCCTGCCGCATGAACCACACCGGCGTCACATCGGTGGGCTCCGAGCGGCACGCCTTGAGGAAGCGGCTGTCGTCAGGAGCGGCGGGCAACGGTCGGCTCGCCCGCGTCGATCAAACCGGGGGGAGCGACGAGGACCGTGTCGCCCTCGACCTTCACGCGATAGGTGGCGACCGGGAGCGACGGCGGCCCGCCCAGCACCTGTCCTGTCTCGAGCGAGAAGACGCCTTCGTGCCAGGGGCATGTCACGGCGCAGCGGGCCGGGTCCACCGTGCCCTCGGAGAGACTGGCGCGCGCGTGAGTGCAGCGGTTGGCGATGGCGTGCACCGTGCCGTTCACGTTGAAGAGCGCGACGGCATCGCCGCCCACGTACACCCGCCGGCTCGTGCCGGCGGGGAGATCGGCGAGCGTGGCCACCGGCGTATAGCCGTCCGCCCGCGTGGGCCGGCGCGACACCGCCTGCGCGGCACCGGCGCCCCCCAGCGTGTCCAGCATGTCCCACAGCGACATCTGGACGCAGGTGAACGTCGGTGTGTCACGCAGCGTGTAGGACGACGCCGTGCTCTCTCGCAGCTGCATCACCAGGTCGAGGAAGTCGGCGGGATTGTCGCCCTCGAAGGCGACGATGAACTCCTGGTCGTCGAGCCCGTAGGAATAGGTCGTGTTGAGCCGGATCGAAGGGTACTGCCGCCCGATGCGCACGTGTTCGTCCATCATGGCCTGCCGCTCCGCCTTGGGCAACAGGTACCACGCGCGCGTCTTGATGAACGGATACACGAACAGGTACCGGGCATCGCTCGGCCGGATCACGAGCCGGGACGGCTGTCCCCCGCCGGGGGGCTCGGGAAACTCATAGATCGACCGGCGCGTCATCGCGAGGTAGCTGTAAGGGACCGCGAGGTACGCCCCCAGGTCGGTCCGATTGAGCGCGGTCTGCAGCGCCACCAGCGAATCCAGGTCCTCCGCCACCTGCCACAGCAGGAAGTCGCAGTCGCCGCGGATGCCGACGAGCCCGTAGGGGCGCAGCAGCAGCCGCCCCGCGAAGCTCTCGATCGTCTCGCCGAACTCGAGCTTGGCGCTCGCCTGTCGCTCCGCCGGGAGCCGGCGCCACGCGCTGTCCAGCTTGTAGAAGGCGAAGCGGACAACCTGGCGTTTCTCGGAGGGCTTCGAGCTCATGCAACCAATCTAACGCGGAACGTCAGATCGGGCCCTCTGTTCCGCGTTCCGCGTTCCGCGCTCCGCGTTGCTCCTGCCAGAACTTGCGCACGATCCACACGCCGATCCCACCGAAGATCAGCACCGGCGTGAGCGCGAGAAGCACCGCCGCCCAGAAGTACAGCAGGTTCATGTGCGGGTCGTCTCCCCCGTGCTGCACGAGGACCAGCGCGGCGAGCGTCATCGGCTGAGGAACCGCTTCAGGTGGCGCAGGTAGTAGCTGAGCGCCGCGGCCGCCGCCGCGGACGCGACGGCCATGACCAGCGTCACGCCGTCGCCCGATTCCCGGTAGCTCCAGCCCGCCCACAGCGCGAAGCCCGCGCAGAACACGACGGCGGTGCCGATGAGGAGGCGGTGGAAGGGAATCATGGCCGGTGCCTAGGCGGCGACCTTGTCCACCACCATGAGCGTGAGCAGAGCCGGGAGGTACGCGATCGACACGACGAACAAACGCCAGGCGCGCGCGGTTGTGGCGGCGCGCGTCATCGCGACCGACGCGCCCGCGTAGGCGAGCCCCAGCGCCAGCGCCCCGAAGAAATACAATCCCCCGGTGACGCCCAGCAGCGTGGGCAACAGGCTCACGGGGAGGAGCGCCGTCGCGTACAGCAGCACCATGCGACCGGTGTGCCGACCATCCGCGTCCGCGACCGACAGCATCGCCAGGCCGCCGCGCCGGTAGTCCTCCCGGTAGATCCAGGCGAGCGCGAGGAAGTGGGGCAGCTGCCACAGGAACAGGATCCAGAACAGCGCCGCCACGGCCGGACCGAGGGCCCCGCCAGCGGCGGTCCATCCCCCCACGATCGGCAGGGCGCCTGGCACGGCACCAATG
>DATNOR010000050.1:0-3490 GCA_035601235.1 Gemmatimonadales bacterium | reverse complement strand
CCCGTACATTGTCGGCGTGGCCGAGTCTCCCATCCACCTGTCGGTCGTCGTGCCGGTGCGGAACGGCGCGGACCGCCTGCCGGTGCACCTCGAAACGCTGCGCCGGTACGTGTGCGCCCAGGGCCGGCCCACCGAGCTGGTGCTGGTGGACGACCACAGCGAGCCGGGCGCCGCCCGGCTGCTCGCCGACTTCGCCGGCACGCTCTCCGGCGCGACGCTACTCCGTAACGATGCCAACCGGGGCAAGGGCTTTTCGGTGGCTCGTGGGATGGCCGCGGCACGGGGTGCCCGGCGCGTATTCACCGACGCCGACCTCGCCTATCCGGTCGACGAGATCGACGCCATGGTGCGCGAGCTGGACGGCGGTGCCGACGTGGCGATCGCGTGCCGCGTGCTCCCCGAGTCGCGCTATCTGATGAGCCCGTCGTTCTTTCATTACCTGTACACCCGGCACCTGATGAGCCGGCTGTTCAACCGGGTGGTGCGTCTCGCGCTCCTCCCCGGGATCCTGGACACGCAGGCCGGCCTCAAGGCCTTCACCGCCCGCGCCGCCCAGCTGATCTTCCCGCGCCTCACCGTGGCCGGGTTCGGGTTCGATGTCGAGCTGCTGTACATCGCCCGCAAGCATCGGCTGCGGGTGCGGCAGACGGCGGTGCAGTACCGCTACGACGACGAGCCGAGCACCGTGCGCTTCGCGGCCGATGCGGCGGCCATGCTGCGCGACCTGGCGCGCATCCGCTGGAACGACTGGCGGGGGCGCTACGCCTAACGTCCGGCGCCTGGTCGTGAACGCCGACGACTTCGGGCTGTCGCCGGGCGTGAACGACGGGATTCTCGAAGCGCACGCCGCGGGCGTCGTGTCGTCGGTCTCGGTGCTGGTGAACGCTCCCGGGTGGGAGCACGCGGTCGCGGCGTTGCGTGGCACGGGGTCGCTGGGCGTCGGGTTGCACTTGAACCTCACCGCCGGGGAGCCGGTGAGCGAGGGCCGCTGCCTGGTCCATCCTCACACCGGTCGGTTCCATGGCCTCGCCGGCCTCGTGACGCGCGCACTCACCGGGCGCATCGATCCGGAGCACGTGGCGGAGGAGTGCGGCGCGCAGCTTGCCCGGCTGCGCGCGGCCGGAGTGCGCGTCACGCACATCGACAGCCATCGTCACGTGCATGCCTTGCCCGGCGTGTGGGCGAGCGTGGTGGCCACCGCCCGCGCGCACGGCGTGCCGTTCGTGCGGGTGCCGGTGGAGGACGGAGCCGGGGGGGGGGCCTGGGTCAAGCGCTGGACCATCCGAGCGGCGTGGCGCGTGGCGGCGCGCGGCGTCGCGCTGCCGCGCCATGCGGATCGCTTCTGCGGCATCGGGCTGCAGGGCGACCACCGGTTCTTGAATCGGCTGCTCGCCCTGATCGATCGGCTCGCGCCCCTCCCCGGCGTGACGGAGCTCATGGTCCACCCGGGCCGTCCCGATCGGGCGCTGGCAGCCTGGGACGGCTACGTAGCGCCGCGGGCGGCCGAGCTGGCCGTGCTTACCTCGTCAGCGGTGCGCGAGCGGCTCGGGCGGGGGGATGTCTGCCTGACCAACTTCGGCGCCGTATGAGCGGGGCGACCAGCGCCGCCACCCCAGCAGCTCCGTTTGCATCACGATCCAGGCGACGAGGCAGGGGATGGCCTTGACGCGATACTGGCCCAGCGCGTCGTGGACGGCCCACGGCACGATCTGCACGTCCTGCAGCACCAGCGCGATCAGAGCCGCGAACGCGATCGCGTTGCGCACCGGGTCGGGCTCGCTGGCCGCGTACCAGATGGCCAGCCCCGTGTAGGCGATCACGAACGAGGCCCGCTCCGACTGGTGGTTGAAGAGCACGAGGTAGACGAGCAGCGAGCACAGGAACCGGAGGCGGAAGGCGCGATCGCTCCAGCGTTCACGGTTGACGGCGATCGGAGCCAGCAACACCAGGGTGCCCGCGAGCTGCAGCGGCCAATTGGGCCAGTTCATTCCGAGCCACTGGTGGAGGTATTGCATCACCGAGTCGCCGCGGTTCACGCGACTGGCGTCGGACACTTCGATGGCCAACCACGAGCGGTATTGGGCGACCAGCTCGTGCGGCGGAATCACGACCAGCGGCAGCAGCGCGAGGCCCGCGCCCACGGCGGCGAAGAGCAGCGTGAAGCGCCAGCGGCGGGGATGAAACAGCGCCAGCGCGGCGGCGCCGAGCGGGAAGATCTTGATGAATGCATCGAGGCCGATCAGCAGCGCCGCCCGCAGCTGACGTCCCTGCTCGAGCGCCAGGAAGGCGAGCAGGATGAGCGCCGTCACGAGCCCGTTGCTCTGGGTGTACTGCATCGCGAACAGCACTTCCAGATAGACGAGCGCCAGGGCCAGTGTCGCCTGGCGGTCGGGGAGCAGGCGCCGCACGGCGTACCACAGCAGCAGCGAGTTGAGGAGACTCCAGATCAGGAGCGCCGGCGCGAATGGCAGCCCCGCAAAGGGGGCGAACAGCAGCGCGAACGTGGGGCTGTACTTGTAGAAGTCGAAGTGCTGGTCGGGGTGGGCGGCGTACAGGTCGCGGTGCGCCAGCAGGTTCACCGCCGCGGCGCGGAACACCTTGAAGTTGTTGGAGCGACCGACGACTCCCTGCTGCACCGTGACGAACACGGCGCTGGCGAGGTACAAGGCGAAGATCGAGTGGCGGGCGCGACCGGCCATGGCGGACGCGGGGAAGTTAAGCCCCCCGGCGTGCCACGGAAGCGGTCAGGCGGCGCGGTGTCGAGCGAGGCGGAGGCGAGTGAGGTGGGTCAGCCAGCCGGAGACGCTGCCCTGCGTGTCCAGGAACTCAGCGGCGGTGCGCCGCGCCTCCTCGAACGCGTCGGTCACGACGGCGGCGACCTGTTCGGGGTCGAGCAGCACGGCGTACGCCGTGGCATAGACGGTGCTGCGGTAGCGCGCGAGCAGCTCGGAGAACGCCGTCTCGTCGCCTCGCGTGATGCGCTGGACGAGGACCCGATCGGTGGCCGACGAGGGGCGGGGGCGGGGGTAGGTGCGTTGGGCGCGCAGGTGCATATCGTGGCTAAAGAGTGCGGGAGGCAGGGTGGCGTAACGGTGGGCTTCCCGCGGCGCGGAAGGTAGACAGAGACTTGGTGCGCTGCGTCACGCGGTCACCGGTAGGGACGCGCACTCGATCGGTACGGGAGCCAGGTTATGAACGGCTACATGTTCACTGATCGCTGTTGCCGAGCTGCTCGGCGCGGCTGCCCCTGATGCGAACCGTCTTCGACAGCTCGCCACGGGCGCGTGGTTGCGCGGCGCGGGATGCCTCAGTTGCAGCCGGAGATGACGCCGAAGGCCGCCGTCGTTTCGGCGTGACCTGTGGACGTCTCCTGGAACGTCGCGCGCAGGTACCCCACATCAGTCTGCATCTGGAGAGTATAGCAGACTTGGCCCCAATACTCGATCCAGCCGTCGCCCGACCCGTCGTAGGACTGGGTGTTGCCTGTTCC
>DATNOR010000049.1:0-51956 GCA_035601235.1 Gemmatimonadales bacterium | reverse complement strand
GAAGGCGAGTACATATACGCCGTGTCCGCTAGGACGTGCGCTCGGAGAACCCCGTCGTTGGTCATGTAGTGCGACATGCCTTCGAGCACCTGATCGGCCGAGTCGGCGGCGGAGATGGTGGCCGTGGGCTTGATGCCCGTGTCGCAGGCGCTCACCAGCGCCGCGCAGAGCAGCCAGCCGGCCCTCATGCCGCGCCTGCCTTCATCAGGTCGTGCAGATGCACCATCCCGACGACCTTGCGCCCGCCGTCGAGCACCGGCAGCGCCATGATGCCGTGCTCCTCCATGAGGCGCACCGCCGCCCCGGCGAGCTCATCCCGTGTGGTGGTCTTGGGCTGCCGCGTCATGACGTCGCCCACGGGCAGATCGAGAAAGGTGTCGGTTCTTTCCATGAGCCGGGTAAGGTCCCCGGCGGTGACCACGCCGACCAGGCTGCCCGCCGGGTCCACCACGGCCACGGTGCCCCGCTTCTCGGCGAGCAGCACGACGCACTCGCGCATGGGACGACCAGGCCCGAGGGTGGGGATGTCGTTCGCGAGCATCACGTCCGCGACGCGCAGCAGCAGATTTCGCCCCAGCGCGCCCCCCGGGTGCAGCGCCGCGAAATCCTCGCGCCGGAATCCCTTCACTTCGAGCAGCGTCACAGCGAGCGCGTCGCCCAGCGCCAGGGCGGCGGTGGTGCTGGCGGTGGGCACGAGCGTCTCCGGGCACGCTTCTTCGGCGACGCTCGCATCGAGCACCACGTCCGCCTGGCGAGCGAGCACGGAGTCCGGGTCGCCGGTGATCGCGACGAGCCGCACGCCCAGCCGCTTGAGCTGGCTCACGAGGCCGAACAGCTCGTCCGACGCACCGCTCCGGGACAGGAGAATCGCCACATCGTGCCGGCCGACGATGCCCAGGTCGCCGTGCAGCGAGTCGATCGGGTGGAGGAACGAGGCGGGCGTGCCGGTCGAGGTGAACGTGGCGGCGATCTTGCGCGCGATGAGGCCGGACTTGCCGAGGCCGGAGACGATCACCCGGCCGCTCGCGGCCGCCAGCAGGCGCACCGCGGCGGCGAACGCCGGCCCCAGTCGCTGGGCCACGCGCCCGATCGCGTCGGCTTCGAGGGCGAGCACGCGGCGCCCGCGCTCAACGAGATCGCCCGGCTCCGTGCGGGACATCGCCACGCTCCAGAAAGTACGTCGTGAGGAGACTGTGCCACTCGCCGCGCGCCTTGAGGATCAGCTCGGCGACCTCGCGGACGGCGCCGTGGCCGCCCGGCACATCGGTGACGAGGCGCGCCGCCGCCTTGACCTCGGAGACCGCGTTCGCGACGGCGACCGGCAACGCCACGCGTGTGAGCACCGGGAGGTCGGCCAGGTCGTCGCCCACAAAGGCGCACTCATCCCACGCGAGCCCGCGGCGGGCCAGCAGCGCCTCGAACGCCGGGAGCTTGCGGGCCGTGGGATCCTGGATCAGCTCGTCCACCGACAGCTCGCGCGCCCGCAGCGCCGTGGCCGTCGATTCCCGCCCCGTGAGCCACACGACCACGAGGCCCGCCGAGCGCAGCATGCGGATGCCGAGGCCGTCCTGGATGTGAAAGCGCTTGAATTCGACGGGGTGATCGCCGACGACGCCCAAGTAGACGCCGTTATCGGTGAGCACGCCGTCGACGTCGAAGCCGACGAGCTTCAAGCGGCGGGCGAGGACTTGATCAAGCACGGAGCGCGCCTCGGGCGGGGGGCACCACTTTGGCTCGGTCCTCGACAGCCGCCCTCGCGCTGCACCAGACCTCGATCGCCACACGCAGGATTCCTTCGAGCTGGTCCAGCGGGATCATGTTCGGCCCGTCCGAGGGCGCATGGTCGGGGTCGGGATGCGTCTCGAGGAAGAATCCGTCCGCGCCGGCCGCCGCGGCCGCGTACAGGAGGGGCGGGATGAACTGGCGCAGGCCGCCGCTCGCACCGTCGGGCCCCTGCCCCGGCTGTTGCACGGCATGGGTCGCGTCATACACCACGGGCGCGCCGCAGGCGGCGCGCAGCCGCGCGAAGTTGCGCATGTCCACGACCAGGTCGCCGTAGCCGAAGAAGGTGCCGCGCTCCGTGACGGCTACTTCGGGGGCGCCGCCGGCGCGCACCTTCTCCACCGCGCCGGCCATGCCGTCGGCGGACATCCACTGTCCCTTCTTCACGTTCACGGGGCGGCCCCCGCGCCCCGCGGCGATGAGCAGATCGGTCTGGCGACAGAGAAAAGCGGGGATCTGCAGAACGTCCGCCACCTGGGCCGCCGCGGGCACCTGGGCGGCCTCATGCACGTCGGTGAGGACGGGCAAGCCGGTGTCGGCGCGCACCCGGGCGAGCGATTCGAGACCGCGCTCGAGCCCCGGGCCGCGCGCACCGGCGAGCCGCGACCGATTCGCCTTGTCGTACGACGCCTTGTAGATCACGTGCACACCCAGCGTGGCTCCAAGCTCGGCGAGCGCCGCACCGACGCGGAGATTCAGGTCGTCCGACTCGACGACGCACGGCCCCGCGATGAGGAACGGGGCGGCTCCCGCCGCGAACTGCTGCGCCACGTCAGTCACGCCGGCCGGCGAGCTGGGACGGCCGCTCGGCCTGGGCTGGGGCCGTGCCACTCCGGGCGCGATGCTGCTGGCGCGCCGCGCCGATGAACCCGGCGAATAGCGGGTGCGGCCGCGTGGGGCGCGACTTGAGCTCCGGGTGGAACTGGCAGCCGATGAACCACGGGTGATCGGGCAGCTCGATCATCTCCACGAGCGAGCCGTCGGGCGAGAGGCCGGAGCAGCGCATGCCGTATTCGGCGAGCACGTCGCGGTAGGCGTTGGACACCTCATAGCGGTGCCGATGCCGCTCGCTGACTTCGAGCGCCCCGTAGGCCTGGGCGACCCGGGAGCCGGGCCGCAGCTTGCACGGGTAGGCCCCGAGGCGCATCGTCCCCCCCAGCTCCTGGATCCCTTCCTGGGACCGCAGCAGCGCGATCACCGGGTTCTCGCATTCGGGGGCGAACTCGCTCGAGTTGGTGTCCGGAAGCTTGACCACGTCGCGCGCGAACTCGATGATCGCCGCCTGCAGGCCGAGA
This sequence comes from Gemmatimonadales bacterium, assembly GCA_035601235.1. Lineage (GTDB taxonomy): Bacteria > Gemmatimonadota > Gemmatimonadetes > Gemmatimonadales > GWC2-71-9 > AG41. The sequence continues at coordinate 48,879 of DATNOR010000049.1, read as the reverse complement.
CAGATCCCGAAGAAGGGCAGCTTGTGCTCGCGTGCCCAGCGGATCGCTTCCAGCATCCCCTCCACCCCGCGCACCCCAAACCCGCCCGGGACGAGCAGGGCGTCGTAGCCGGCGAGCAGCTCGCCGGCGGCCGCCTGATCGGTGAAGCGGTCGGACGAGATCCACTCGACCTGCGCTCCACACTCGTTCGCGATCCCGCCGTGCACCAGCGCCTCGTGGATGCTCTTGTAGCTGTCGGCGAGCTCGGTGTACTTCCCCACGACCGCGATGCGCACCCGCTCGGCGGGGTGCAAGATCTTCTCCACCATCAGCGCCCAGCCCCGCAGGTCGGGGTCCTTGGTCTCGAGGTGCAGCCGCATGCAGACTTCGCGGTCGAGCCCCTGCTCGTGCAGCTTGAGCGGGATCTCGTAGATGGATCTCACGTCCGGACTCTCCACCACGCAGCCGAAGTCGACGTTGCAGAACTGCGCGATCTTGCGCTTCAGCTCTTCTGAGAGCGGCCGCTCGGTGCGACAGATCAGGATATCGGGCTGGATCCCGATCTGCATCAGCTCTCGCACGGAATGTTGAGTGGGTTTGGTCTTGAGCTCGGCGGTGGCGGCGATGAAGGGAACGAGGGTGAGGTGGATGAACAGCGTATTGTCGCGGCCCACCTCCTGGCGGAACTGCCGAATCGCTTCGAGGAACGGCAGCGACTCGATGTCGCCCACCGTGCCCCCGATTTCCGTGATCACGACGTCGTGGTCGGGGGCGAGGCGGCGGATCGCCGTCTTGATCTCGTCCGTGATGTGCGGAATCACCTGCACGGTCGAGCCGAGGTATTCGCCGCGCCGCTCCTTGGTGATCACCGACAGGTAGATGCGACCCGTCGTGACATTATTCACCTGCGACAGCGAGCGGTCGATGAACCGCTCGTAATGTCCGAGGTCGAGGTCGGTCTCCGCGCCGTCGTCGGTCACGTACACCTCGCCGTGCTGGAACGGCGACATGGTGCCGGGATCGACGTTGATGTAGGGGTCGAACTTCTGGATCGTCACGCGGAGGCCGCGCTCCACCAGCAGGCGACCGAGCGAGGCGGCCGCGATGCCCTTGCCGAGCGACGAGACGACGCCACCGGTCACGAAGATGTACTTCGTCGAGCTCACGGGCTCACCTCCTTCAGTTGGCGCGTCAACTGTGCTTCCACATGGCGCAGGTCCTCCGCCGTGTCCACGCCGGGAGCGGCAGCCCCCGGAAACAGCGCCACGCCGATGGCCATCCCGTGCAACAACGGGCGCAGCTGCTCGAGCCGCTCCCATTGCTCCTCGGGCACCGGTGGCAGCCGCACCCAGCGGTCGAGGGCCTCGCGCGTATAGGCGTAGACGCCTACGTGCTGATGATAGATCACGTCGCCGCTGCCATCGCGGTCGTACGGTATCGGCGCCCGTGAGAAATACAGCGCCCGGCCCCGCGGGTCTGTCACGACTTTGACACGATTCGGATCGCGCGCCAACGCCGGATCCAACTCACCCGCAGCGGTGCCGATCGGGTCCCCGGCGCGCACCCGGGACACGGCGCCGTGCAAGGCGGCACGAGCCACGAGCGGCTCGTCTCCTTGCACGTTCAACACGACGTCGAATGCGCTAAACGATTTGTTGGCAGCGACTTCCGCGACACGCTCGGTGCCGGACCGGTGCTCGGCGGAAGTGAGCATCGCCTCGCACCCGATGCGCTCGACCACGGCAGCGACCTCCCGCGCATCGGTCGCGACGACCACCCGGTCACAGGGGCCGGCATCGAGCACCCGCCGGACGACCCAAACGACGAGGGGTTCGCCGGCCAGAGGCAGGAGTGGCTTGCGAGGAAGGCGGCTGGAACCGAGCCGCGCCGGGATCACGCCGAGGACGGGCACGGGGGAACATACAAAATCCGTGCCGTGGCGTCTAGCCCCGGCTTAATTGTCTCGTGTAACGCGTCTTAGGCCGCGGCGCACAGCTTCAAGAAGTTCTCGAGCAGTCGCTTGCCGTGGGGGGTGCCGATGGACTCGGGATGGAACTGCACACCGTAGATGGGATGGCGGCGGTGTTTCATCGCCATGATCTCGGCGTCCTTGGGGCGATCGGCGCTCCAGGCCGTGATGACCAAGTCCTTGGGGAGCGAGGCTGGCTCGAGCACGAGCGAGTGGTAGCGCATGCCGGTCACGGGACTGGGAATCGCCGCGAACAGCTCGTCGTCTTCATGGATCACATCGCAGGTCTTGCCGTGCATCACGCGGTCGGCGCGCACCACGCGGCCGCCGAACGCCTCGCCGATCGCCTGATGGCCGAGGCACACGCCGAGGATCGGCACATGGCCGGCGAGCGCGCGCACCAGCGGCACAAGGATGCCGGCGTCCGCGGGCGTGCAGGGGCCGGGTGACAACACCGCCGCCGTCGGCTTGAGGGCGAGCACCTGTTGCACGGTAAGGGCGTCGTTGCGGTACACGACGGGCTCCGCGCCGAGCTCGCCAAACAGCTGGACGAGGTTGTAGGTGAACGAGTCGTAGTTGTCGAGGACGAAGAGCATGGGTTGCGATGATAACCCCGCCGGGCAGACGGGTCCAGCGGTTGGCACTCCCGGCACGGCGCCTGCAGTAGGCTCGGCGCATCTCCCCCCCAGAGGCCACCTTGTCAGGCGATCCGCTCTCCCGTCGCGATTGGCTCACCGTCATGGGCGCCGCCGGGGCCGGTGCGGTGCTGCGGCCGGGTCTGGACGGCCCGAGTCGTCCGGTGTACGGCGCCGAGACCCTTCCCATCCTGCCCCTCACGTCGACGAGCGAGGTGTTCGTCCCGCCGCGCGGACGGGCGTTCCAGAAGTTCAGCTTCGATTTCCCCGAGCCTTCGATCGAATTCCGAGACATGCGGTTTGGCTTTCTCGTGTTCTCCCGGGAGAACGCCTACGCCATCGACGCGAGCGGCATGACGACGGCGGCCACGGACGGAGGGCTCGAGATTACGGCCACTGGATTCACGTGGGCCGGTGGCCAGGAGCGCGCGACCGGCCGCCTGACGGCGCGATTCCGCAGCGAGGGCGACGCCGTCCTGTGGGACGTCAGCGCCGACCTGTCGCCGGAGCCTATAAAGGCGGTGACGACCGTCGTACGCGGGGTGCCGCGCGGCAAGCTGTCGAGCGGCGGCGCGGAGCCGCGCGACCACCGGGACGACGAGGTGCTGTTCGGCTATCCGTTCGGCGGCGGCGACCTGTTCGGCGGCAACACGGCCGACGGCATCGGCACGCCGCTCATCGTGGTCCAGGGCGGCGAGCAGCAGTTCGTGGCGCTCTCCTCGCTCGACGACCATGTCCGCACCAAGCGCTTTTATTTCCAGCCGGGCGAGCAGGGCTATCGCGTCGAGCTGGTGCACGAGGTCGACGGGTGGCTCAACCTCTCGCGGGTGCAGGTCCCCACCTGGCGTGTGGGCCGGGCCACGACCCTCGAGGCCGCGGTGGCGCCCCACTACGCGCATCTCGAGCGGGCGTATCGCTGGCCGCGCTGGGAGTCGCGCCCCGACGTGCCGGCGTGGCTCCAGCACACGGCCCTCGTCGTCACGCTGCACGGCATGCACTACACCGGCTACGTGTTTAACGACTTCGCCAGGATGCTCGAGATCCTCAAATGGATCGCGACCCAGATCCCGGCCGACCGGGTGCTGGCGTTTATCCCAGCCTGGGACGGGCGCTACTACTGGGACTATCCCACCTATCGGGCCGCCCAGCGTCTGGGCGGCGAGGCCGGGCTACGGCGTCTCGTTCAGGAGGCGCACACGCTCGGATTCAAGATCATGCCGATGTTCGGAGCCAACGCCGCCAACCGTCGGCTGGCCAGCTTCGCGGGGATCGCCGACGCACGCACGTCCAGGGTAGACGGTGACCACTTCGACCTGAACTGGGTGGATTGGGACAACGACCGGCACCAGGAAGGCTTTGGCGCCTACATGAACCTGGGGATGGCGTCGTGGCGGCGCTGGCTCACGGCACGGATCGCGGACGTCATCGAGCGGTACGGGGTGGACGCGTACTTCCTGGACATCGTGGGCGGTTGGGTCAACAACACCCAGGCCGACATGCACGAAGGCACGCGCCAGCTGGTGGCCGAGCTGCGCCGGCGCTATCCGCAGGTGCTGTGTTGCGGCGAGTTTCTGTACGACGCGCTGGTCGAGTTCATTCCGTTGTACCACGTGTACTCGCCGCGCGCCGTGCCGTTCGCGCGCTTTTTCTCACACCTCTCGCACCCCGCGCCGGGACGGGGCTCGAGCGGCGTCCATGAGTCGGGCTTCAACCACTGGGACGCGACCACGCTATCCGTCGCGAAGCGCGACGGGCTGATACCGACGCTGAACGTGGTGGATGACACCTTCACCACGTATCGCGATCAGATGGCGGCCGTGATCGCGCAAGCAAAAGCCTGGGCGGGGGCGTGACGCCAGCGCATTGCACACAAGGAATGCCAGTAACAGCCGCCCGCGCTGTGCGCCGCCGCCGCACGGCGAAACGCGCGCGCTCGAACTCGATTCCCGTCGGACGGGTCGGGACGTTTGCGCCGGTGACGGGCCGTGTGGTATCCCGGGTATCATCTGGGAGCACTTGGGAGGAGGCTGCGATGAAGCGGACGCTGCGCACGATCCGACCCGTCGTTGCGGTGGCTGCACTGCTCACCTCATCGGCGTGTAGGAGCGATTCACTCACGGACCCGGTCGAGGCGGTCGGGCATCTGATCGCGCTGGATTCCTTGAGGACGCTAGATGGGCAGGGGCTGCCGACCGCCACGCTCGATGGGGGCACGCTGACGTTTTACGCCGCTGCCTCGTACACCGATACGGTCTTCACCCCGGCCGGCCCGATGTCGGGCGCGTGCGTGCAGGGGGTACCGAATGGCGCGCACATAGGGCGCAACGGTCTCGTGACGCTCCCCGACAGCAGCACGTACTTGCTCCTGCCGTGCTCCCGCGGCACATTCGCCATCGTACTGACACGGCGTGTCGCGATGACGGACGGCTCACCCCGCACCGAACAGGACACGCTCTCCCACGGCCTGTTCACCTGGAAAGTGGATACACTCACGTGGAAGGCGGATACACTCACGCTCGTGGACGCGCGCGATCCGGGCCGTTTCACCACGTCTCTCGCGGGCGACACGGTGACTGTCACGGCATCGGATCACCGATATGTGTTCGAGGCCGTGCGGGTGTTCTGATCGTCGCACCGGACCTCTGCAGGCTTTGCACAGGTGAGGCTACGGCGGCGTCCTGTCGCGGATCATCCGGAGGCCGAACAGCGTAGCGACGCGGCCACCGTCGGCCGCCTGGAACCGGACCGCCACCTTGCTCTTGCCCTGGACGAGCCGGGCGGGCACCGGATACTCCACGTCGAAGAAGCGCATTGGGTCGGCGAAGCGCAGCTCCTGATCGGCCACCCGCTCCCCCTCCACCAGAATCACGAAGCTCGCGGGCGTCCCCCGGCGGTCGCCAGAGTAGTAGGTGACGACAAGGCTCATGGGATGCGCCGGATCGACCGGGAGGTCGTAGCTGAACCAGGTCGCGCCAAACCTCCCCGAGCGCCCGAGGATCCGTTGTGAAAAACTGCGCTCGCCCGCTTGGTAGTTGAACTGGCGCTCCGACGCCGTGTCGCCCGGCTGGAGCAAGGCGACCGTAGCGGCCTCGAGCTTCCGCTGCCGCTCCGCCTCCGCGGCGTATGCGGCCTTCTGCGCCTCCCACTCGGGCGTAGTGAAGCGGTCCCAGTAGGTCGAGTACGTCCGGCGGTGCAAGCGGTAGAAAGGCATGAGCTCCATATCGCGGGGCCGGCCGGCAGCATCGGGCTCCCGTCCCACCCCGTCCGAGCGGAAGCGTCCCGGTTCGGTTCCGCTCGGTTTCAGCCACCCGGCCACCGATTCGCTGTCTGTCACGAAGACGGGGGTCACAGCCGGCGCGTCGAGCGCTTCTCCTTCCACTGCGCCCCTCGCCCCCTCGGGCCCCAAGTCGCCCGCGAGCACGAGCGGTCCCCACATGATGGACCCGCGCCGCGGATTGTCCGGCAGCGGCTCGAGGCGCAGTGACTTGGGCAGCGTGACTTCCACGACGTCGCCGCTCTTCCAGGTGCGCGCCACCTCGACGTAGGAGCCCACTGGAGCCGGCCAGTCGTATGGGACGCGCCGCCGATCCGGAGCCGGGGCGGTCGCCACGCGCTCGCCATTGACCGACACCGCGAATCCGTCCGCGACCCAGTATGGCCGCCGCACAGCCAGCGTGAACTCACGCGGCGACCGGAGACTCAACGTCAGCCGGGCGCGCTCGCCGTCGGGAAAGTCGGTATCCATCGCCAGTCGAACGCCCGCCTCCGTCCACTGGGCCGTGGAGGGAGCGTACAGGTTCACCCACAGGCGATCCCCGGCCTCGTAGTAGAGCCCCAGGCCGTGCAGGGCGTGGCTCTCCATGCCGGTGCCCACGTCGCAGGTGAAGCTGTGGGCCATGTCCTGGTACTCGTGGGTCACGCCCCGCCCCACCGGAACCATGTAGCACACCCGGCCGTCTTCGGGGTCGATCGACGCGAGGATCTGATTGAACAGCGCGCGCTCGTGATAATCCGCGTAATGGGCGTCGGGGTCGAGTGAGAACAGCCGGCGGGTGAGCTTGAGCATGTTGTACACGTTGCAGGTCTCGCACGTGCGTCCATCGATGCGGTCGCTCAAGCGGTCCGGCGGACCGTAATACTCGTCGGTGCCGTGGCCTCCCGTGGCGAAGCTGTGGTGTTGGGTGACCGAGTCCCAGAAGAACCCGGCTGCCAACAGATCGGCGGGGCGGCCGGTGTAGACGTAGCGCTCCACGGAGCCGAGCAGCTTGGGAATCTGCGTGTTCGCATGCTTGCCACCGAGGTCGTCCTGATGGCGCTCGAGCGGCTCGATGAAGGCGCGGTGCTCGAAGGCGTACGAGAGCCGCAGCCAGCGCTCGTCGCCGGTGTCGGCGTGGAGGTCCACCAGAACTTCGTTCATGCCGCCGAATTCGGTGTTCAGCATTCGTTGGATCTGGCCGTCGTCCAAGCCTGACAGTGTCCGTTCGGCCCAGCCGGCAAACTTCGTCTCGACGGCGAGCGCGGTGCGGTTTCCGGCGTGGCGGTACGCGTCGCGCAGGCCCGCGAACGTCTTGTGCAAGGTGTACCAGGGCGACCACAGCCCGTTCAGGTCGAAGGCCGCCGACTGGATCTCGCCCCGCGCCAGTCGGGCGAAGGCCTCTCGCCCGCCTTCCAGGGCGCTCAAGTAACCATCGCCGTGCTTGTCCTGCACGACCTTTAGCTCACGCACCAGGTAGTCGGCGCGCTCTTTCAAGCGCGGCTCTCCCGTGGCCGCCCACATCAGGCTCACGGCGGAGAGGTAATGGCCCGCGATGTGTCCCGTGAGGTTGCGGCCGCCGCCGTCCCAGCCGTCATACGGCGCCGCCTTGCGCGGCAGTCCGGCGCGCTCGCGGTAATAGGCCAGCATGCGATCGGGCTCGAGCTGCAGCAGGTAACGGGCGATCAAATCCTGGGCGTGCTTGAGCGGCCCGCCCTGCAAACGCACCGCGTCGAGCGGGAGCGGTCGCGCCCTGATGCGGTCAGGAGCAGCGCCACGGCGGGTGGCACGCGCCGCCGCGGCCAGGACGGACGGGGGAGCGAGCAGCGGCAGCGCGCCGGCGCCGAGTCCGAGCTTGATGGCGCTGCGGCGAGACAGTGGCAGGAGCACTCCTCAGGATGCGTGCCGTACGCCCGGATCGCAAGGCGGGACGTCAGGCGCGCGAGCGCCCGATCTGCTCCTCCCATTCTTCCAGCGTGCGCGGCCAATCTTCCCGCAGCAGGCGCGACAGCGCGCGGTCGGCGAGCAGGCGTCCGCCCGTCTGACAGGTCGGGCAGTAATTCACCTCATTCGCCGCGTAACGAATGCGCTGCACCGGCGAGCCGCAGACGGGGCACGGCTGGCGGAACCGCCCATGCACCGCCATTCCGGGCCGGAAGGCGGTGACCTTCTCCGGAAAACCGTCGCCCGTCTCCGCCTGCAGGCGGCTGATCCACGTGTGCAGCGTGCCCCGGATCGCGTGAAACAAACGGTCGCTTTCTTCGGCCGACACCTGGGAGGTGAGTCGCAGCGGGGAGAGGCGCGCGGCGTGCAGGATCTCGTCGGAGTAGGCGTTCCCGATGCCGTCGAACGCCCGGGGGTCGGTGAGGGCGCGCTTGAGGGTGTGGGATTGGCGCGTGAGGGCCGCGCGGAATTGCTCGGGCGTGGCCGTGAGGACGTCGAGTCCGCCCGGGTCGTGCGCGGCGAGCGCGTCGGCCCCATGCACCAGGTACAACGACGCGCGGTGCTTGGTGCCCGCCTCGGTGAGCGTCAGCGTCCCCGACGCGAAGTCGAAGCCGGCGAGGCCGGCCCGGCGCGGCAGCGGAGCGCCGGGAGCCTTCCAGTGGAGCCGGCCCGCGATCATCAAGTGCAGCACCGCGAAGTATTCGTCCTCGAACGCGAGCACGATGCGCTTTCCGAGGCGACGTACGTCGGTGACGCCGCGGCCGGTCAGGGCGGCGGGCGGCGGCCCGGCGGAGCGCAGCACGAACGGGCTCGCGATGCGCAGCCGCTCGAGCCGTTCCCCGACGATGCGCGGTCGCAGAGCGTGCAGGTACAGGGCGATGTCGGGGAGCTCGGGCAAGCCGCCTCAGCTCAGGAACCGCTCGGCCAGCTGGGCGAGCCGCTCGTCACCTTCGGCCTGAGCCCGTTCGAGGATACGCTCGACGTGGGCGCGCAGCTTCGGCTCCCCCCAGTAGTACCCCGTGGCCCGCTCGGCGCTGGAGGTCTCGCCGGCGCGCGCGGCTTCGAGCAGCGCCGCGGCCGCCGCGGCGTCGAACCCGGGGTCGTCGCGCGGCGGCAGCCCGTAGCTCCGCCGCGGTCCCCCCTCGCCGGCGTCTTCCTTGACGAACGCGCGCGACATGTGAACGAGCCCTCACCCTCGCGGATGATACGTCTTGTGCTCGGTCCGGAGGTAGTCCCGGTCCACGTGCGTGTAGAGCTGCGTGGTCGCGAGGTCCGCGTGTCCGAGCATCTCCTGCACCGCGCGCAGGTCGGCGCCGCCCTCGAGCAGGTGAGTGGCGAACGTGTGGCGCAGCGTGTGCGGCGTGACGCGCTTGGTCAGCCCCGCGAGCCGGGCGGCGCGCTTGATGATGCCCCAGGCCCCGACGCGCGACAGGGGCGTGCCGCGGGCATTGAGAAACACGATCCCCCGTCCCTTGCCCCGGTCGAATCGCGGCCGGATCTCGCGCACGTACAACGCCACCGCGCCCAGGGCGCGACGACCCAGCGGGACGACGCGCTCCTTCGAGCCCTTTCCGAAGATCCGGGCCACGCCGTCCTCGTACAGCACGTCCTGCAGCCCGAGCCCGACCAGCTCGGAGACGCGCGCCCCGGTCGCATAGGCGAACTCGAGCACGGCCCGATCGCGAATGGCGAGCGGCTCGTCGGTATTGGGCGCGCCCAGCAGGCGCTCGACCTCCGGCACCGACAGCACCGTGGGGAGCCGGCGCCACTGACTGGGACGCTCCAGCCGCTCGCTCGGGTCCCGCGCGGCCTGGCCCTCGCCTACGAGAAAGCGATAGTAGGTCCGAACTGCGGAGATCTGGCGCCGAATGGTCGCGGGCGCGAGGCCCAGGTCCTTCAGGGCGTACACGAACTCGCGCAGCTGGACGCTGGTCACGTCCTTGGGGTGGTGAGCGCCCTTCCCCGCCGCATAGTCGATGAGGCGCCGCACGTCGCGCACGTAGTTGCTCACCGTGTGCGGGCTGGTCCCGGCCTCGAAGGCGAGATAGTCCCGGAACTGCTCCAGCCGGAACGCCCGCTCCAGCTCGCCCGCCGTCACAACCATCGGCGCACCCGCGCCCGGTAGGCGCGATACTCGGCCCCGAACCTGCGCTCGAGATACGCTTCCTCGGGAGCGATCATCCGGCGATGACGGGTGGTCACGGCTGGTCTCCGTGGTCGGACTAGGGCCGCTTCAGCCGGCGTGCAACCAGGACGCCCAGGAATATGAGGGCGCCCAGGGCCACCACGCCAAGCACGCGGTTCACGCGCGACAGCAGCGACACCACGGCGTCGAGATTCGTGCCTAGAGCCGCCACGGAGAGCGTCAGCGCTCCGTACCAGAGACCCGAGGCGAGGGCGAGCGGGATGAGGGTCCTTGGGGCGGACAGGCCGGCGAGCCCCGCGAAGGGGGGGACCACCGCGCGCCAGACGGGCAACAGCCGGGACAGGAAGATTCCATACGCGCCGTGACGGCGGTACTGCGCCTCGATGTGCGCGAGCACCGACGCCGGCAGCAGGCGGCGCCCCGCCCGCCGCTTGAAGAAATCGCGGCCGTAGCGACGGGCCAGCCAGTACACGGCCGCGCCTCCCGCCACATTGGCGCTCCAGGTGAGGCCGAAGACCACACCCGCGTGGAGTGTCCCTCGGCCGGCGAGGAACGCACCCAGGGCCACGGTGCTGTCGGCCGGGACGACGGGAAACACGTTCTCCAACGCCGCCAGCACCCCGATCACTGCGTACAGGAGACCCGGGGGGAGGTCCTGGAGAAAGGCAAGGAGGTCGGTCAGCTGGGGAGCCTACGTGAGCAGCGCCACGGCGATCACCGCGACTCCCTCGCCCCGTCCGATCCATCCCATGCCCTCGTTGGTCTTGGCTTTGACGGACACGGTCGAATACCCGGCCACCAGGGCGGCGGCGAGCTTTTCGCGCATGCCGTCGACATAGGGCGCGAGGCGGGGCTGCTCCGTGATCACGGTGATGTCCGCGCTGACGAAGGTCAGACCGCCTTCGACCACCCGCAGATAGGCGCGCTTGAGCAGATCGAGGGAGTCGGCGTCCTTCCACCGTGGGTTGGTGGGTGGGAACATCGTCCCGATGTCCCCCAGCCCCGCCGCGCCGAGAATCGCGTCGGTCAAGGCGTGCGCGACGGCGTCCGCGTCGGAGTGTCCGACCAGCCCGTGCGGGTGGGGAATCTCCACGCCGCCGAGAATGAGCTTCCCGCCGGCTCCGTCCGCGAATCGGTGCGAGTCGTAGCCGACGCCTACCCGCATGTCAGACCTTGAGGATGCGAACCGCCAGATGGGCGGCGTTCTTGGCGTTGTCGATGCCGACGCACGCCACGGGGACGCCGCCCGGCACCTGGGCGGTGGCGAGCAGCGCGTCGAGGCCGTTCAAGGCGCCCACGGCGAACGGTACGCCGATCACGGGGAGGTCGGTGAGCGACGCCGCGAAGCCCGGCAGCGCGGCGGACAGCCCGGCGCCTGCGATGATCACCTTGAACCCCTGGCCCCTGGCCCCCGACACCAGTTTCGTCGTCTGCTCGGGCTGGCGGTGGGCGGAGGAGACGTGGAACTCGTAGGTCACGCCCGCCTGCGTCAGAATGTCGAAGGCGGGCTCGATACGGGGCTTGTCGTTTTCGGAGCCGACGAGGATCAGCACGTCCGCCACGTCAGGCCGCCTCGTCGATGAGGCGGTAGTCCTGGCGGCGCTGGCGGGGCGTGTACCCCGCGTCCGCGATCAGGCGCCGCATCTCGGGCAGCGTCATGCGCCACGTGGTGCCCGCGGCGGAGACGACGTTCTCCTCCATCATCAGGGAGCCGAAGTCGTTGGCTCCGAACCGCAGCGCCACCTGACCGATCTTCGGGCCCATCGTCACCCACGACGCCTGGATGTTGGGAACGTTGTCGAGCACGATGCGCGCGATCGCCTGGGTGCGCAGGTAGGTGACGGCGTCGGTCTTGCGGAGGTGCTCGAGCTCGGTGTGCTCCGGCTGCAGCGGCCAGCAGATGAACGCGGTGAACCCGCCGGTCCGGGCCTGCACCTCCCGCACCCGGAACAGGTGCTCGATGCGATCGGCGAGCGTCTCGCCCAGGCCGTACATCATGGTCACCGACGTCCTGAGTCCCCGTCGGTGGGCCGTCTCCATCACCTCGAGCCAGCGGTCGGCACCCGCCTTCTTGCGGGCGACGCGGTCGCGCACCTCCTGCACCAGGATCTCCCCGCCGCCGCCGGGAATGGAGTCCAGCCCTGCCGCGACGAGCTCGCGGATCACCTCATCGATGGTCATCCCGAAGCGACCCGCGAAGAAATCGACCTCCGAGGGCGAGAACCCGTGGATGTGGATGGGGTGGTGCTGCTTGATGTAGCGCAGCAGGTCCAAATACCACGCGAACGGGATATAGGGGTTGTGCCCACCCTGGATCAGGATCTGCACGCCGCCGAGCGCTTTGAGCTCGTCGATCTTGCGGCCGATCTGCTCGAACGAGAGCACGTAGCCCTCGGTGTGCTTGGGTCGCCGGTAGAACGCGCAAAACTTGCAGTCGGCGACGCACACGTTCGTGTAGTTGATGTTCCGGTCGATGATGTAGCTGACCACGTTCTCCGGGTGCAGCCGCCAGCGCGCCTGGTCCGCGAGCGCACCGAGCTCGAGCAGCGGGGCGCGGTCGTACAGCTCGACGAAGCCGCGGAACTCGGGCGACGTCCGATCGAGCGGCATCAGGCCACCTCGAGGTAGCGGAGCGACGCCGCGGGGGCGAGCCCATGCACCGCAAGCCCGCGGAAGAACGCCGCCAGGCCGGCCAGATGCCGTTGGGTGAACGCGTAGTCGAGCCCCGCGAAGTACTCGCGGCATTCGCCCACCGGGACGCCGGACACGCGGTGCGCCTCGGCGGCCAGCACGTCGAGGTGCGCCAGTCCCCAGTCGCGCGACTCGAGCAGCTTCTCGTGCACACGATCCGCGGCGGCACGGTCCACCGCGCGCCGGGCGGCCCACACGGCGAACACGAACGGCAACCCGGTCCAGCGCTTCCACGCAGCGCCCAGATCTACGCGATAGGGGTAGGCGTGCCGCGCGGCGAGCAGCAGCGCCGCGTCGCCGATCACCAGCACGGCGTCGTGCGGCAGCCGGCCCAGGGCGTCCAGGTCGGGCGCTTCGGCGCGAGCCTGCGCGAAGCGCGGTCGCACGCGCCAGACATCCCGGCACAACAGCTCGAGCAGCGCGGCCCCGGTGCGCGAGGACGCGGTGAGCAGCACCGTGCGGTCATCGAGTGATTCGACCGGGACCTTGCTGAACAGCGCCACGCTCCGCACCGGCCCGTCGCTGGTGATCCCGATCCCCGGGAGGAGCCGCAGCGGACCGGCGTTGCGGGCGAACTCCACGGCGCTGATCACGCTCAGGTCGAGCTCTCCCGCAACCAACAGGTCGTTCAGCTCGGCGGGCGTACCCGTGACGAGCCCCGCCGGGACGCGCACCACGCCCCGGTCGATCGCGCCGTAGACCGGAAAGCAGTTGATGTAGCCGATCCGGCCGAGTCTCATTCGGCGCCGTCCACCGCGGAGAGCACTGGAAGGGTGCGCTGACCCCGGGCGCGAGCCCGGGGACGGTGGGAGATCTCGAAGGTCGGGCCTTCCGGGCCCTCCGGCCTGACCCCGGGAACCCCGGGCTCGCGCCCGGGGTCAGCGGGAACCCAGTCCTCGAAGGTCCGCACCGTGCGATAGAGCGAATCGCGCTCCACCGGCTCCTTCCCCGCCCCGCGGATCAGCGACACGATCTGATCGTAGGACAGCCACATCGGGGTGCCGGCCCCGGCTTCGTGGTAGACCCGCTCGAACACCACCGTGCCCTCGAGGTCGTCGCACCCGAAGGATAGCGCCACCTGCGAGATGAACGGGGTCACCATGGGCCAGTGGGTCTTCACGTGGGGGATGTTGTCGAGCACCAGCCGCCCCACCGCGATGTTCTTCAGGTCGTCGAAGCCTGTGGTGGCGGTGCCGGTCCTGCCGAGCGCCTCGCCCAGCTCGTTGTGGTCGGGGTGGTAGGCGAGCGGGATGTAGGTGAGGAACCCGCCGGTCTCGTCCTGCAGCGCTCGCAGCGCCAGCAGGTGGTCTACGCGGTCCGCCATCGTTTCCACGTGCCCGTACAGCATGGTGCAGTTGGACGGCAGCCCCAGTCGATGGGCCTCGCGGTGCACCGCGAGCCACTCGTCGCCTGAGAGCTTCTTATCGGCGATGGTGGCGCGCGCCGCGGGGCTGAACACCTCGGCGCCGCCTCCCGGAAGGCTGGTGACCCCCGCCTGCTGCATGGCGACGAGCACGTCACGCACGCTCATCCCTTCGATGCGCGCCAGATGTGCCACCTCGACGGCGGTGAGCGCCTTGATGTGGACGCCGGGATGACGGGCGGCGAGGCCCCGGAACATGTCGAGGTAATACGACAGGCGGAGCTTCGGGTGGAGGCCACCCACGATGTGGAACTCGCGCGTCGGGTTGTCCCGCGCCGCCTCGGCCTCGGCGAACACCTCATCGAGCGAACGGGTGTACGCGCCGTGTTCCCGCGGCATGCGCGCAAACGAGCAGAACACGCAGCTGTTGCGCAGCACGCACACGTTGGTCGGATTGATGTGCTGATTGGCCGCGAACGACACGCGGTCGCCGTTCTTGCGACGGTTCGCCTCGTCCGCCAGGCGGCCGATGGTGAGGAGGTCGTTGGACTCGAACAGCGCCAGCGCGTCGGCGCGGGTGAGGCGCTCGGCGCGCGAGACCTTTTCCGCGATGGGGGCGAGGGCCGGATCCTGGGCGGTCATGCGGGACAGAACGCGGAACGCGGAACGCGGAAGTCGGAACAGAAGTGCAGGGTCGCTCGCTGCACGACGCCCACCGTGCTGTTCCGCGTTCCGCGTTCCGACTTCCGCGTTTGCATCACGCCGCCCGCTTGATCGCCAGCGTCACGTTGTGACCGCCGAACCCGAAAGAGTTCGACAGGGCCACCTCCACCGGCCGCTTCACGGCTTTGTTGGGCGCCGAGTCGAGATCGCAGGCGGGATCGGGCGTGAACTGGTTGATGGTCGGGGGGATGATGCCGCGTTGCACGACCAGGGCGCACACCGCTGCCTCGAGGGCGCCGGCCGCCCCCAGCAGGTGACCGGTCATCGACTTGGTGGAGCCGAACACCAGCTTGCGGGCCTGCTCGCCGAACACCGCCTTCACCGCGGCCGTCTCGGCGGCGTCGCCGTGCGGCGTGGAGGTCCCGTGCGCGTTGATGTACCCGACCTGGTCCAGCCGGATGCCGGCGCTCTTCATGGCGAGGCGCATCGCCTCCTGGGCGCCCGAGCCGTCCGGCGCCGGCGCGGTGATGTGATGCGCGTCGGCGGTCATGCCGTAGCCCGTCACCTCGGCGTAGATCTTGGCGCCGCGTCGCCGCGCGTGGTCCCACTCCTCGAGCACGAGCACCCCGGCGCCGTCGCCCATCACGAATCCGTCGCGGTCTTTGTCGAACGGGCGGCTCGCGCTCGCGGGATCGTCGTTGCGCTCGGACAGCGCTTTCATGTTCGCGAAGCTCGCGACCGCGAGCGGCGTGATCGCCGCTTCGGCGCCGCCCGCGATAATGATGTCGGCCTGGTCGTTGCGGATGATCTCCAGGGCGTCGCCCACGCTGTGGGCGGACGACGCGCACGCCGACACCGTGCAGTAGTTCGGCCCCTTCGCGCCGTAGCGCATGGAAATCAGCGCCGCAGCCACGTTCGGCATGTACATCGGGACGAAGAACGGAGATACGCGGCTCGGCCCCTTCTCGAACAGGGCCCGGCAGTTTTCTTCGAAGGTCTGGAGCCCGCCCGTGCCCGTCCCGATCAGGACGCCCACGCGCTTCAGGTTCACCGTGTCCCAGCTCGTGGCGAGACAGGCATCGGCCACCGCCTGCTCCGCGGCGCCGATCGCGAACTGGGCGAACAGGTCGTAGCGGCGGATTTCCTTCTTGTCGAGGAACTGCGCCGGATCGAAGCCCTTCACTTCGCACGCGAACTTCACGGGGCTCTGCACCGGGTCGAAGCGCGTGATGGGCCCCGCCCCGGAGCGACCCGCCAGCAGGCCGTCCCACGTGCTCTGGACATCGGTTCCCAGCGGCGTCACGAGCCCCAGGCCCGTGATCGCGACCCGGCGCGCCATCCGGCTACTTCCCCATTTTGTCGTGCAGGTACTGCAGCGCCTGCCCCACGGTGCGCAGCTTCTCGGCTTCCTCGTCGGGGATGTCGATGTCGAATTCCTTCTCGAACGCCATCACCAGCTCCACGGTGTCGAGGCTGTCCGCGCCCAGGTCTTCCATGAAGCTCGCGTCGGACGTCAGCTTGTCGCGCTCGACGCCCAGCTCTTCGACGATGATGTCCTTGACCTTCTCTTCGAGCTGCTTCATGTCCATGGCCATGGGTGTCCTCAAACGAGGTGTGGGAAAAAGGTCACAGCACCATCCCGCCGTCGACGACCAGCACCTGTCCCGTAATGTAGCTCGCGAAGTCGGAGGCGAGAAAGAGCACCGCCGCCGCGACGTCCGCGCCTTCGCCCAGCCGGCCCAGCGGGATAGCCCCGATCAGGGCCGCCCGCGCCTCGCCGGTGATGGCGCGCGTGAGCTCCGTATCGATGAAGCCCGGCGCCACCGCGTTCACGAGCACGTTGCGCGAGGCCAGTTCCTTGGACACCGCCTTGGTGAAGCCGATCAACCCCGCCTTCGAGGCGGTGTAATTCGCCTGGCCCTTGTTGCCGGCGATGCCGACGACGCTGGTGATATTGACGATGCGGCCCCAGCGCCGCTTGATCATGCCCCGCGCGGCGTGCTTGGTCACCAGGAAGGCCCCCTTCAGATTGGTGTCGAGGACCGTATCCCAGTCTTCCTCGCCGATCCGGAACAGCAGGTTGTCCCGGGTCGTGCCGGCGTTGTTCACGAGCACGTCGACCCGCCCGAAATCCTGCTCCACCGCAGCGACCACCGTCTCCACCTGCCGGGCATCGGCGACGTCGCAGGCGTAGCCGCGGCCGTCGCCCAGCGTCTGGGCCGTCTGCTGCGCCCGGCCGCCGTCGCGCGCGAGCACGGCCACGCGGGCGCCGGCGCGCGCCAGGGCCTGCGCGATCGCGTGTCCGATGCCGCGGGTGCCCCCCGTGACGAGGGCCACCTTTCCCGCGAGATCGATCTTCATCCGACGCGCGGAACGCGGAACGCGGAACGCGGAAGGCGGAACAGCAATGGGAGATCGCTCGCCATGCGACGCTCGCCACGTTGTTCCGCGTTCCGCGTTCCGCGTTCCGACTTTCGATAAGTTCCGCGTTTCATCAGGCCGCCTCTAGGAAGCGGGTGACCTCATCGGCGGTTCCCAGAGACGTGACGCTCGCCGCCGCCACGATGCGCCGCAGCAGGCTCGCGAGCACATTGCCCGGGCCGATTTCGATGAAGCGGGAGCCCCCGCCCTCCTCCCCGCCCGCGAGCTCGGCCGCGCGCCGCATGCAATCCACCCAGCGGACCGGCGCGGTCAGCTGGTCGGCGAGCAGGCGGCGCGCGCGGGCCGCGTCGCGCACGGGCTCGGCGGTCGCGTTCGCGACCACCGGGAACGCCGGGTCGCGGAACGGCGCATGCTCGAGCGCCACGCGCAGCTGATTGGCCGCCGGGGCCATGAGGGAGGAGTGAAACGCGCCGCTCACCTTGAGCGGGATCACCCGCTTGGCCCCGCGCCGCTTGCAGGCCTCGCCGGCCCGGGTCACGGCGTCGGGGTCGCCCGAGATCACGGTCTGGTCGGGGGCGTTCAAGTTCGCCGGGACGGCGACGGCGTCGCCCGTCGAGGCCTCGCGGCACGCGGCCTCGACTTCCGCGGTCGCGAGCCCGAGCACGGCGGCCATGGTCCCGGGGCGCGCGGTGCCGGCCTGGTGCATCAGCTCGCCGCGGCGCCGCACGAGCGCCGCGGCGGCCGGCGCCGCGAGCGCGCCGGCCGTCACGTACGCCGAGTACTCGCCCAGCGAGTGTCCGGCCGCGGCGACGGCGCGGCCGGCCGCGCTGCCGAGCACGGCGAAGACGGCGGCGCTATGGGCCAGGATCGCGGGCTGCGCGTTGTGGGTGGCCGTCAGCTCGTCCTCCGGCCCCTCGAACATCAGCCGGCTGAGGGAGATGCCGAGGGCCTCGTCGATCGCGCCGAGGGCGTCGCGTGCCGCGGCGAAGCGCGCGGCGAGGTCCTTGGCCATCCCGACTTTTTGGGCGCCCTGCCCGGGGCACAGCCAGATCGTGTGGGTCGCGGCTACCACTGCACCACCAGGCTCGCCCAGGTGAAGCCAGCGCCGAACGCGCAGAACATCACCTTCATGCCCGGTTGGAGGCGACCGCCGCGCACCGCCTCGTCGAGCGCGATCGCGACCGACGCCGCCGAGGTGTTGCCGTAGCGGTCCACGTTCACGTAGACCTTGTCCATGGGGAGCCCGGCGTGCTTGGCCGTGGCTTCGATGATCCGGATGTTCGCCTGGTGCGGAATGAGGAGATCGATGTCGTCGCTCGTGAGGCCGGCCCGCTCGAGCGCCTTGTCGCACGCGTCCGCCATCGAGAGCACCGCGGCTTTGAAGACCTCGCGCCCCGCCATCTTGATGTAGTACGAGTGATCCGTGAGCAGCGCCTGATCCGGCGGGTGGGCGGCGCCGCCGCCCGGGCGGTACAGCAACTCGGCCAGCGTGCCGTCCGATTTCATGTAGCTCGACAGAATGCCCCGACCGGTGGCGCTGGGGCGCACCAGGGTCGCCCCGGCGCCGTCGCCGAATAGCACCGCCGTGGTGCGGTCGCTCCAGTCCATGATGGACGTGAGCTTTTCGGATGCGACCACCAGCACGTGCCGCGCTTGCTCGCTCGCCACCAGCCCCTCGGCGACGTTGAGCGCGTACAGGAAGCCGGTGCAGGCGGCGCCCACGTCGAACGCCGCCGCGTGCTTGGCCCCGAGCAGCGCCTGGAGATCGCACGCCTGGGACGGCAGCAGCCGGTCGGGGGAGCAGGTCGCCACGACCACGGCGTCGAGGTCGAGCGGCGTGAGCCCGGTCTCCTGGAGCACCTGCTCTGCCGCCGCCTTCGCCATGCAGGCGTTCGATTCGTCCGCCCCGGCCACCCGCCGCTCCCGGATGCCGGTGCGCTCGCGGATCCACTGGTCCGACGTGTCGAGCCGGGTCGAGAACTCGTCGTTCGTCATCACCCGCTTGGGGGTGTAGCGGCCCGTGGCCACGAGCTCCGCGAACGGGCGCTTCATCGGGACGCGCCTCCCTCGGCGAGCTCCGCTCCGATGTCCTGATCGAGGTGGCTCGTCACCATCTGGACCGCGACGCGCACGGCGTTCTTGATGGCGCGCGCGGGGGAAGCGCCGTGACAGATGATCACCACCCCCCTCACCCCGAGCAGGGGCGCGCCGCCCTGCTCCGAGTAGTCCAGGAACTTGAACAGCTGCTTCGCCTCGGGCCGGCCCAGCACGTCGGGGAACGACTGCTGCATCATCCCCATGAACATGCGGCCCGCCGATTCATAGAACTTGAGGACCACGTTGCCCACGAAGCCGTCGCACACGACCACGTCGATCCGGCCCTGCTTGCATTGACCCGCCAGGATGTCCCGGCCCTCGACGTTGCCGACGTAGCGGATGCCCGCCGTCTGCTTGAGGAGCTGGTGCGCTTCCTTCACGACGGCGTTGCCCTTCTCGTCTTCCTCGCCCACGTTGAGCAGGCCGACGCCGGGCTGGGGCCGATCCAGCACGTCGCGCACGTACACCGACCCGAGATGCGCGAAGCCCACCAGCTCGCGCGCGTCGCAGTCCACATTGGCGCCGCCATCGAGCACCAGCACGGGATGCACGGCGGTGGGAAACAGCGCGCCGATCGCGGCGCGCAGCACGCCCTCGTGCAAACGCAGCATCAGGGTCGCGGCCGCCATCACGGCCCCGGTGTTGCCGGCCGAGATGAACGCATCGCTCGCGCCCTGCTTCTGGAGGCCGATTCCGACGGCGACGGACGAGCGGGGCTTGCTCTTGACGGCCGCCAGTGGCTTCTCGCCCATGCCCACCACCTCGGGCGCCTCCACGATCTCGAGGCGGTCGCGATCCACGGCGCCGTGCGGCTTGAGCGCGGCCTCGATGTCGCGGGTCCGCCCCACGAGCTGGATCCGGAACGCGGGGGGAAACTCGCGCAGCGCCTGCACCGCGCCCTCGACTTCCACGCGCGGGGCGTCGTCCCCGCCCATGGCATCCAGCGCGACGCGAATCACCGTTAGGCGTCCTCTACCGCTACCCGCTGCTCGTCGCGGTAATAGCCGCAGGTGGGACACACCCGATGCGGGCGCTTCAAATCGCCGCAGCGCGGGCAGGGTTGCAGCGCGATGGGTGCCGCCTTGTAGTGCGTGCGGCGGGCGCGCTTCTTCCGCTTCGACGTCCTTCGCTTGGGTACGGCCATGGATGCGTCCTCTTTCAGTCGCGGAGCTTGTGCTTCAAGGCGGTCAGTCCACTCCAGCGTTGGTCCACCACCGGAGGGCAGCCGCAGGGGCCTGCGTTCAAGTCCGTGCCGCAGCGCGGGCACAGCCCGCGGCAGTCGTCTCGACACACGACCCACTGAGGCAGGGCCAGCAGCAGCTCCTCTCGCAGCGCGACGCGGAGATCGATCGCCGTCGCGTCACGCGCCAGGGGGTAGGAACTCGGGTCCTCCAGGGCGTCGGGATCCTGGGAAAACAGGGCGTCCACGTCCGCAACCACCGGGACGGTCACGGCGGCAAGGCAGCGCCTGCATTGCCCGGCCATCCTGGTGCGGAGCGAGGCTCGCCAGTAGAAGCGCCCTTCACCGGCTGCCTGCAAGCGGCCTGCCACGCGCACCGGCTCGGCGAGGGCCCCGTCGAGCCCCTCAAACAGGGGGTCATTCCCAGCGAGTTGGCCCTGCGTGTCCACCGGGCCACGGGCGAGCTCCCGCAGGTCGACCTGTAACATGGGCAACCGAAGCTAAACCGTTGTGGGACTTGCGTCAAGCGAACTAGCGCCGGCCTCCGCCCAGCTCCCGCAACTCCCCCTCGGCAAAGAAAAAGGCCACCTCCCGAGCGGCGTTCTCGGGGGAGTCTGAGGCGTGAATGGCGTTCCGCTCCTTGGATTCGGCGAACAGCTTCCGCACGGTGCCGGGCTTCGCTTCGGCGGGGTCGGTCGCGCCGATGACCTCCCGCAGCCGGGCGACTGCGTCGTCGCGCTCGAGCGCCAGGGCCAGCGCCGGTCCGGACGTCATGAACGTCACGAGCGAGCGGTAGAAGGGGCGTTCCCGATGCACCTCATAGAAGCCCTCCGCTTGGGCGGCGCTAAGCTGCACGAGTCGCGCCGCGCGCATCACGAATCCGGCGCCTTCCAGCAGCGCGAGGATCTTTCCGGCGTGGCCGGCGCGAACCGCATCGGGCTTGACGATGGCGAGAGTGAGCATGTTGGGACTAGGGATTCGGGGCTCGGGATTAGGGAGTAACGAGGCGGCGGATCAAGTCGGCGCGCGTCAGGAAGCCGACCACCACGCCCTGGCGCACCACGGGGAAGCGGTCGACGTCCTTCGAACTCATCAGGTTGGCGACGTCCGACAGGGTCTGGTCCTCCGCCAGGCAGAGCACCGAGCGCCCCATGGCTTCCCTCACGGGAATGAGGCGCGGGTCCGCCGAGCCGCGCTGCAGCTGCGAGCGGGTGGGCGCCCGGAACTCCCCGCTCTTGGTGCGCTGCACGAAATCGGGGATCAAGTAGCGCAACAGCTCGCGATGCGTGACCATGCCGATGAGCGAGCCGCCCTCGTCCACCACCGGCATGGCGCGGATGTCGCGCTCCACCATGAGGCGGGCCACCTCGCCCAGGGTCCGGTCCGGGCCGACGGTGATGGCGTGCGGCGTCATCACGTCCCGCACCGTGAGCTGGCTCGGCAGCTCGACGGCATCGAGCGCGGGGAGCGCCAGCACCTGCTCGGACGTCCGTGCCGCCAGCAGCGCCAACACGTTGTCCGGGCTCGAGAGGGTGCGGGCGAAGGCGCCGACCACCTGGAGGTAGAGCGCCGCGTCGCGCAACGGTGCGACGATGAAGATCACGACCCTGGCGGTGCGGTGGGGATCCTTCTCCCACCGGATCGGAGTGGGAGAGATGCCGAGCGCGGTCACGAGGCCGCGTACCGCCTCCGTACGAAAGTGGGGCAGGAAGGCGTGCTCGCCCACGCTCACCATGTCCTCGGGCCAGGTGTGGCGGACCACGGCGTTCAGGCGCTGGGGATCGGCCACCGCGCCGCTCGCCACCAGGCGCTCGGCCAGCCGCTCGGTGGCCTCCTTGACCGTGGCAGCGTTGAGCGGGACGAGGATGTGCTCCGGTTTGAGGACGTCCCGCAGCTTCACAGGCGTTCTTTCAGCAGGGCGACGACATCCGCCGGGCGCTTCATCACGGCGATGCCCGCCTGGGCGAACGCCGCCATTTTCTCCGCGGCCGTCCCGCTCGATCCGGCAATGATGGCCCCGGCGTGTCCCATGCGACGGCCCGGGGGCGCGGTCTGCCCGGCAATGAACCCGATCACCGGTTTGGACATCGCCTGCTGGACGAAATCGGCCGCCTGCTGCTCGTCGGTGCCCCCGATCTCTCCGATCATCACCACCGCGTCGGTGTCGGGGTCCGCCTGGAACGCCGACAGGCAGTGGATGAAGCTGGTCCCGATGAGCGGATCGCCACCGATGCCCACGCACGTCGACTGCCCGTAGCCGGCCCCCGAGAGCTGATGCACGATCTCGTACGTGAGCGTCCCGCTGCGCGACACGACACCGATCCGGCCCGGGCGGCAGATATTGCCCGGGATGATGCCGACCTTGGTGCGCGGCGGGGAGATGAGTCCCGGGCAGTTCGGGCCGATGAGGCGGGCGCCGCGCTCGTGCAAGTAGGGCAGCACGCGCGTCATGTCCAGCACCGGAATCCCCTCGGTGATGCACACGATCAGCTCGACCCCGGCATCGGCCGCCTCGAAGATGGCGGACGCGGCGACGACGGCCGGAACGTAAATGATCGACGTGTTGGCCCGCGTCTCCGCCACCGCGTCGGCCATGGTGTCGAACACGGGCACGACGCCGTCGAACACCTGGCCGCCTTTTCCGGGCGTGACCCCGGCGACCACCTTGGTGCCGTACCCGATCATCTGCCGCGTGTGGAACGAGCCGTCCCGACCGGTGATTCCCTGCACCACCAGGCGCGTCTGCGGGTCGACGAAGATGCTCACGCCGCCTCCCCCTTCGCCCTGGCCACCGCCTGCTTGACGGCCTCGTCCATGTCGGGGAGGGCGGAGAAGCCGGCCTTGGTGAGAATCGCGATCGCGAGCTCCTCGTTCGTGCCCGTCAGACGAATCACGAGCGGCACCTTGAGCGGGAACTGCGCGGTGGCCTGCACGATGCCGTTCGCCACGTCGTCACCGCGGGTGATGCCGCCGAAGATGTTGAAGAGAATCGCGCGGACGCTCGGGTCGGCCGTGATGATGCGGAGGGCGCTGACCACCTTCTGCGGGTCGGAGCTGCCGCCGATGTCGAGGAAGTTCGCCGGCTCGCCGCCGTAGTACTTGACGAGATCCATCGTGGCCATGGCGAGGCCGGCCCCGTTGACGCAACAGCCCACCGAACCCTCGAGCTTGATGAACGTGAGCCCCGCCTCGCGCGCCGCGACTTCGGAGGGCGCCTCCGCGCTCGTGTCGCGCAGCGCCGCCAGCTCGGGATGGCGTTGCAGCTCGTTGTCGTCGATCACAATCTTGGCGTCGAGGGCGGCGAGCGCGCCGTCCCGAGTCGTCGCCAGCGGGTTGATCTCGGCGAGCGAGGCGCCGACGGCATAGAACGCCGTGTACAGCCGTTGCATGATGTCCGCGGCCGCTCGGGCCTGCGTCACGTCCCGGTAGAGCTTCAGGGCCAGGCCCAGTGCCTGATGCGGCAGCACCCCATAGCGAGGGTCCACCGCCAGGCGGTGGATCTTCTCGGGGGTTTGAGCGGCCACTTCTTCGATGTCGACGCCGCCCGCGGCGCTCACCATCAGCACCGGGCGCTGCGAGGCACGGTCCACGACGATCCCCACGTAGCTCTCGGCGGTGATGTCGGCGGCCGGTGCGACGAGCACGCGCCGCACGGCGAGCCCCTTGATCGTCATGCCGAGGATCCTGGCGGCATGCGTGGCGGCCTCGGCCGGGTCGCGGGCCAGTTTGACGCCGCCGGCCTTGCCGCGGCCCCCGGCATGCACTTGGGCCTTCACGACCACTGCCCCGCCGCCGCCCAGCCGCGCGGCGATGGCGCCGGCCTCGTCGGCCGTGGTGGCCACCTCGCCGGGGGGGACCGGGATGCCGTGGCGTCGCAGGATGTCGCGCGCCTGGTACTCGTGCAGGTTCACGCTGGCTCCGTGGTGATCGTCGTACCGGCCTCGCCCGCGAGCGCCGCCAGGCCTTGCGACAGCTCGGCGATGATCGCGCGACGGCCGCCGGCGCGCACGAAGGCGGCCGCGGCTTCGACCTTGGGGCGCATGCTGCCGGTGCCGAGCTCCGATCCGGCGAGCAAGTGTTCCGCGCTCGCCAGGTCGAGGCGCCGGACGGCGCGCTGGTGCGGGGTGCCGTATCCGTGGTACACGGCGTCGACGTTGGTCAGGATCAGGAGGACGTCGGCCTCGATGTCGCGGCCGAGGATCGCAGCGACCCGGTCCTTGTCGACGACCGCGTCGATGCCTTCGAGTCGCAGCTCGGGATCGTCATACACGGGGGGACCACCGCCCCCGCACGCGACGACGATGTGGCCGGCGGCGACCAGGTGCCGGATCATGTCGCGCTCGACCACGCCGACCGGCTTGGGGCTGGGCGCCAGCCGACGCCAGCGATCCGGCTGCTCCTGCTTCACCGGGACGCCGCGCGCCTGCAGCCGCGCCACGCGCACCGGATCGAGCGCGTGGCCGATCGGCTTGGTGGGGGTGCGCAGATTGGCATCGTTCGCATCGCACAGCGTCTGGCTGATGACGGTGACCACCTGCCGCGTGACGCCGGCACGCGCCAGGGCGTTTTGCAGGGACTGCTGGATCATGTACCCCATCCAGCCCGCCGTCGCCGCGACGAGCACCCCCAGCGGCAGCGGC
This sequence comes from Gemmatimonadales bacterium, assembly GCA_035601235.1. GTDB lineage: Bacteria > Gemmatimonadota > Gemmatimonadetes > Gemmatimonadales > GWC2-71-9 > AG41. Next base: position 23,937 of record DATNOR010000049.1, on the reverse strand, counting down.
TCGACCTGGTCGGCGGCGATTTCGTTGCGCGCGAGGTCGTCGCCCACCTGGGGGCCGTTACCGTGCACGAGGGAGATCCGCCACCCCGCCCGCGCCAGATCCACGATCGGCACGAGGCTGGCGCGCGTGTGCCGGAACTGATTCGCGATCGTGGGCCGCTCGCCCGGCGGAGCGACGGCGTTGCCGCCCAGGGCGACGACGATGGTGCCGGGATTCACAGCGGCGACAACCTAGCGGCGGTCGGGGGTCGGAGCAAGCTTCCGACGCCCGATGCCGAGCAGCTCTTTCAGCTGGCCGTAGACGCGGCCGAACGTCTCGAGGTCGCCCGCGGCCAGGGCCGCGTCGGCCTGGGCTGCGAGGCGCCGCGCCTGCTGCCACCGCCCCGCGAGCGTCGTGTCCGCGGCCGCCGGCGCACCGGCCTCGAGCGCCAGCAGCGCCCGCAGGGCGACGGCCCTGCCCCGGCCCTGGCCGCGCCGCTCGCCCCACGACAGGAACAGCGTGTCGATGCCGACCGGGGGACCGCCGCTGGACGGCTCGGCGAACAGGGCCTGCTCGAGCAGCACCTGTCCCCCGGCGTTCCACAGCCGGGGCACGCCTGGAGCGGTCGTGGTGGGAGACCCGACGAGTGAGGGCGGGAGCCGCACCGCCGGACTCGGCTGCCACAACAACACGTGAGGACCCGCCGGGAGCATGGTCGCGGCCACGAGCGCGGCGAACGTGCTCCCGGCTTCGAACCCCTGCGCGGTCCAGGAGCGCAGGCCGGCGGCGTCAGCCCGCCCCTCCGCCCCGGGAGCGATCAGCTCAAACGGATCCCGGGGTCGCGCCGTCCATCGCGTCGTGTCGGAGCGCTGACGCCGGATCAGCATCGTGGCGGCCTGGAACACACGGCTCGGGAACGGCAGCTGCCTCTTCAGCGCGGCCGGAAGGCTGTCGAGCGGTTGAATGAGCGGGGCGACCACGGCGGCCCAGGCGGCCGCGAGCGAATCGGCGTCGGGGGCGAGGTAGAGCCGGGTGTCCCCGGTCGCGGCGTTCACGGTTCCGACCAGCGCCGCGCGCAGATAGCGCAGCGGGCGTCCCTCGGACTCGACCGCGCGGACCAACGGAAACGTGGCGGCTTCGAGGTAGCCGTACGACACCCACCACAGTGCCCCGTCGCCCACAACCGGTGCGGCGGCGTCGAACGCCGCGTATGGGGCGAGCCGGCGCAACCGCTCCGTGACGTCCCGCCGCCACACGAGGACCAGGCCGTCCGTCTCGCGGCGCGCCAGCGCGGGGCTCTGCAGCACCCAGGCCAGGGCGGTACGCCGCCACCAGTCCGTGAGCGGGATTCCGGTCCGGCGCAGCGCGGGCCACGTGTCGGGTGCGGCGATCGCGAACTCGCGAAAGCCCGGTCCGAACCAGCCGACGGAGTCGCGCGTGGGAAGCGGCTCGAATTGGAGGATCGTGTCGTCCTCGACGGCCGCGAAGGGGCGCCCCGCCCGGGCCCAGGCGCCGCGGTGCAGCGTGGTCCAGTCCGGCGCCGGCTGCGTGTGGGCGATGGCATCGAGATCCGGAGCGGGCGCGACGACCCAGGTGGCGCGCCCGCCCGCCACGGAGTGCAGCGACAGGCCCGCGGCGGCGGGCTTGGCGCCTGGCCCGAGCAGCTCACGGTGCGGCGCAGCCGCGGCCACCACGCGCGCCGCGTTCCACACCGGCAGCGCGGCGACCGCCGCCTCGGGGCTCGGGAAGCCGGGGGGAGGGCGCTCCGCAGGCTCGGTCACGCCGAACGCGAGCTGCTCGAGCTGCCGTGCGGCAGCGGCGCGCGCCGTGTCGGCCACTGCGGCCGTCGCCCCCCCGCCCCCGACCCCGCGCCCGGACAGCGAGCCCGGGATCAGGACGAATCCGAGCAACGACGCCGCGAGCAATGCCGCCCAGGCGCCGAGCAGCAGCACCGGCTTCTCGCGCACACCCCACACCACGCTCGCCGCGGTCGCCGCCGCGCCCAGCCCCGCGACGAGCGGGGCGGCCGCGAGCCGGGCATCGAGCGCGCCGCCCGCCAGATCGCCATGCAGCCCCGCGACGGATTGGGCGGGGTCGAGCACGGCGCCCCAGGTGAGCGTCAGGGCGAGCAGCGCGAGCAGCAGGCCGAGGTGCGCCCGGGCGTGTGCGTTCGCGGAGGGCAGCCAGCGCCGGAATCGCAGCGAGCCGATCCCCGCGTACAGGAGCCCCACGACGACGGTGGTCGAGCTCACGGCCGCGAGCGCGAGACCCCGCAACCGCTCGCTCCACGGCAAGGTCCCGAGGTAGTAGCCCACGTCGCGGTGCAGCAGCGGATCGGTGACGCCGAACCCGACGCCGTGCGCCGCGATCGCGGCGCTCATCCACCAGTCCCCCGTGCCCAGCGCCAGCAGGAAGCCGAACACGAGGCCGCTGGCGACGGTGCCGGCGAGCAGAATGGGTTGCGGAACGGCCTCGACGATTTCGAGATCGCCGAGCCGTCGCGACAGCTGCATCGATCCGATCGAGCGGTACACGAACAGCAGGTTGCTGGTGCCCCACCCCACGGTCGCGAGCAGCAGCATGCCGGAGACGAGCCGCGCGAAGTCCCGCGCCTTGAGATACGCGCTGCCGCCCGGGAGCCCGGCCGCCCACACGCGCTCCGCCGTCTCAAACGCGGCCCAGCGCCCTCCGACGAGTACCACCACCAGCAATGCGACGGCGACCAGCAGCGCCCAGCGACGGGCGGCTTGCCTCACGCGCGATCGCTCTGGGCGGCCAGCCAGCCTTCGACCTCCGCCCGATAGGCGGCGAGCGCCGCCGCACTCGTCGCCTCGAAGCGAAGCACGAGCACCGGCTGCGTGTTGGACGCGCGCAGGAGGCCCCACCCGTCCTTGAAGGTGATGCGGACTCCGTCCAGCGTGGCGACGGGATACTTGGCGCCGAAGTGGCGCGCGGCCCGCTCGACGATGGCGAACTTCTGCTCGTCCGGGCAGTCGACGCGCAGCTCGGGCGTCGAGACGGTCGCGGGGAGGTCCGCGAAGTGCCGGGACAGCGGTCCGCCCAGCTCCGCCACGTAGCGGAGCAGGCGCGCCGCGGCGAACAGCGCGTCGTCGAAGCCGTACCAGTCCCCTCCGAAGAACATGTGGCCGCTCATCTCGCCGGCGAGCGGCGCGTGCGTCTCCTTCATCTTCTGCTTGATGAGGGAATGCCCCGTCTTCCACATGGTGGGCTGGAGGCCGACGCGGGCGAGCTCGCGCGGCAGGACCTCGGAGCACTTCACGTCGAAGATCACGGGGTGGCCGGGGCCCATGCGGCGCGCCAGATCGCGGCCGAGCAGCACCAGCAGCTGGTCGCCCAGCACCGCCCGCCCCTGCTCGTCTACGGCGCCGATGCGGTCGCCGTCGCCGTCGAACGCGATGCCCAGCTCTGCGCCTTCGCGCCGCACCGCCGCCTGCAGGTCGTGCAGGTTCTCGAGCACGGTGGGATCGGGGTGATGGTTCGGGAACGTGCCGTCCGAGGTGCAGAACAACGGCACGACCTCCGCCCCGAGCTCCCGCAGGGTGTCCACCGCCACGAGGCTGGCCACGCCGTTACCGCAATCCACCACGACCTTGATCCGCCGCGGCAGCGGTCCATTGCGCTGCACGATCGCGGCGCGATAGCGCTCCAGCACGGAGGCGTCGCTGCCGCGCGACCCGCCGGCGCGACCCCGGGTGCGATCGTCTTCGATCAGACGCCGCAGACCCTGGATCGCCGTCCCGTACACCGCTTCGCCCCCCAGGACGAGCTTGAAGCCGTTGAACTCGGGCGGGTTGTGCGATCCGGTGACCTGCACGCCACCGTCGACATTGAGGACATGTGTCGCGAAGTACAGCGCGGGCGTGGGCAGCTCGCCGACGTCGAGCGCCAGACCGCCCACCGCTTCGATCCCGGACGACAAGCCGTGCGCCAGGGCGGCGCCGGACGGCCGGTTGTCGCGTCCCACGGCGAGGCGGGGGGCGCGCCCGAGACGCTCCCAGCCGAGCGTCGCGACCGCCTGTCCGATGGCGCGCGCCACCTCGGGGTGCAGCTGATCGCCCACGGTGCCGCGGATGTCGTACTCGCGAAAAATCGAGGCGGGGAGCTGCACAGGACGACGGCTTCAGCGGCCCGTGGCGGGCGTCGCCGCGGGGGCTGGTGTCGGTGCCAGGAGGGCGCTCTCTCTCCCCAGCTGGAGCAGCGCGTTCGGGCGAATGCCGAGTACGAGCAGACCGATGACGCACGCGGCGACGACGACGGCGGCCGGACGGCCGAGCCGCACGCCGGCATGGGCCTGGTCGAACGGCTCGGGCTTCATGTACATGGCCATGATCACCGGCAGATAGTAGCCCGCCGACACGACGCTCGTAAGCACCAGGATCGCGGCGAGCACGCTTTCGTTCGCCATGGTCGCGGCGACCAGGATGTACCACTTGCCGATGAACCCGGCGGTCCCCGGGAATCCCAGCAACGACAGCATGCAGACCGCGAGCGCCAGGGCGAGCCACGGGCGGCGCTGGCCCAGGCCCGCGAGGTCGTCGATCCGGACGTCGCGCTCGCCCTCCCGCCCCAGGGCGGCGAGCAGCGCGAACGCCGCGAGGGTCACGAGCGTGTAGGCGAAGAGATAGACCAGCAGCGCCGCCGACGCGGGCCAGCTGCCGACCGCGACCGCCACGAGCAGGTACCCGGCATGGGCGACGGACGAGTACGCGAGCATGCGCTTCACGGTCCGCTGGGCCAGCGCGATGAAATTGCCCACGACCATCGTCGCCACCGCGAGCCACCACACGATCGGCTTCCAGGCCGCCACGCCGCCGAACGCCTCGACCAGCAGGCGGAACAGCGCCGCGAACGCGGCGGCTTTCACCGCGGTAGCCATGTAACCCGTCACCGGCGTGGGGGAGCCGTCGTACACGTCGGGCGCCCACATGTGGAAGGGCACGGCCGCGACCTTGAACCCGAACCCGACGAGCACCAGTCCCAGACCGATCAGGAGCAGCGGGCTCTGCGCGAGGGACAGGGTGCGCACCTGGGCGGCGATCGCGGTCAGGTTGGTGGTCGCGGTCGCTCCGTATACCAGCGCGATGCCGTACAGCAGGAACCCCGACGCGAACGCCCCGAGCAGAAAGTACTTGAGCGCGGCTTCCGCGGCGGCGCCGCTCCGGCGGTTGATCCCCGCCAGCACATACACCGAGACCGACATCAGCTCGAGGCCGAGGAAGATCACCATCAGGTCCTCCCCGCCCGCCATCAGCATCATGCCCAGCGTGGCGAACAGCAGCAGGACGTAATACTCGGGCACGAGCAGCGCTTCCCGCTCCAGGTAGTCGAACGAGGCGAGGATCGTGAGTCCCGCGGCGGCGAGAAACAGCGCGTCCGTGACGAAGCGGAAGTCGTCCACCGCGATCATGGACGGTGGGCCCGCCGCCCGCGCGCCGTGCCACCACAGCCACCACACCGCCGCCCCGCCCGCCGCCAGGCCGGCCAGGGTGACCCAGCCGACCAGGCGCAGGTCCCGGGCGCTCGTGTGCCGCCAGGCCGTCACCAGTAGCGCGAGCATGCCGGCCGCGGTGAGCGTCAGCTCGGGCGAGAGCGCGCGCGCCAGATCGCCGGTGCTCGTGAGGTCGAGGTTCATCGCGTCGCCGTGAACGTCGCGGCGTCGATCCGCACCGATTGGATGAGCTGCCTGGCGGCCGGCTCCATGCGGCGCAGGATCGGCGCGGGGTACACGCCGATCCACACGATGCACGCGAGCAGCGGCACCAGCACGGCGATCTCACGCGGCGTCAGGTCGGCGAGCTTCTCGTTCTCGGGTTTGTCGAGCGGGTTGTAGATGACGCGTTGCAGCGCGGGCAGCAAGTACATCGCCGCCACGATCACGCCGGTCGCCGCGACGATGGCCGCGCGCGGATAGGTCCGGAACGCGCCCAGCAACACCAGGAACTCGCCGACGAACCCGTTCGTGGCCGGCAGCCCGATCGAGGAGAGCGAGACGATCGTGAGCGCCGCCGCGAGCAGCGGCACGACCTTCGCGATGCCGCCGAACGCGTCGATCAGGCGGGAGTGGCGCCGCTCGTACAGCATCCCGGCGAGGAAGAAGAGCGCGCCGGTGGAGATGCCGTGGTTGATCATCACGAGCAGGGCGCCCTGGACGCTCTGGAGCGTGAGGGCCCAGATCCCCAGCATCACGAAGCCGAGGTGCGCCACGGAGGAGTAGGCGATGAGCTTCTTGAAGTCGGGTTGCACCATCGCCACCAGGCCGCCGTACACGATCCCGATCAGCGCGAGCGTCACCACGCCCGCCTGGATCGCGGGGTGCAGTGCGACGGCCGGAAACAGCGGCAGCGCGAACCGGAGGAACCCGTACGTCCCCATCTTGAGCAGCACGCCGGCGAGGATCACCGAGCCGGCGGTGGGAGCCTCCACGTGCGCGTCGGGGAGCCAGGTGTGGAACGGGAACATCGGCACCTTGATGGCGAACGCGAGGAAGAAGGCGCCGAACAGCCAGAAGGCGGCGGGCCCGAGCCCTCCCAGGTGCGCGGTCAGGTACGCGTACGAGAACGAGTAGATGCCGGTCTGGTGGCCGACGAGCGAGACGAGCACCAGGATCGCCACCAGCATCAACAGCGATCCGAAAAACGTATAGATGAAGAACTTGATGGCGGCGTACAGGCGCCGCTCCCCGCCCCACACCCCGATGATGAAATACATCGGGATGAGCATCACCTCCCACATCACGTAGAACAGGAACAGATCGAGCGACACGAACACGCCGATCATGCCCGACGTGAGCACCAGCATGAGTGCGTAGAACCCGCGCTCCCGCGTCGTGATGTAGGCGTAGCTGCCCAGCACCGACAACGGGACCAGGAACGTCGTGAGCAGTACCATGAACAACGAAATGCCGTCCACGCCGACCGTGTAGCGGATGCCCCAGAAGGAGATCCACGGCACGTCCAGCACGAACTGCATCCCGGCGGCCGGGCGGAACGTCCACCACAGCGGCACCGAGATCGCGAACTCCACGAGACTCGCGGCCAGGGCCACGTGCTTCGCCCAGCGCTCGGGCACGAGCAGGACGGCCGCGGCCGCGACCACGGGCCAGGCGAGGAGCGCGGTGAGCACCGCCTGCGAGTACATGCTAGCGCACCACCGCGCCCACCACGGCCAGCACGCCGACCACGAAGAGGACGACGTACACGCCCACCTCACCGGTCTGCAGCCGGCTTCCCACCCACCCCAGCGCGCGCGATGCGGCTGCCGTCCCGTTCACGAGCAGTCCGTCCACCAGCCGCATGTCCACGACCTTCCACAGCACCTCGCGCGACAGCCACATCAGCGGTCGGACGATGAGCGCGTCGTACAGCTCGTCCACGTACCACTTTTTCCAGAGGAGACGTCCCAACCCTCGCTCGGGGGGGGCCAGGCGCGCCGGCGTCAGCGTCTCCGGCTTGAGGAGTCGGAAGGCGCCGACCATGCCCAGCGCGGCCACGAGCACCGCCATCGCCACCAGCGCCCACTCGGTCGCGGGCGCGGCTTCGGTCGCGGGCGCGAGCGCCGCGGCGGTCACGGGTGCGAGCCAGTGCTCCAGTCGCGCGCCACCCCGGAACAGCGGCGGGATGTTGAGCGCGCCGCCCAGCACGGTGAGGACGCCGAGCACGACGAGCGGTGCGGTCATCAACGGGGGCGCCTCGTGCAGCCGCTCCCGCTCGCGATCGCCCGTGCGGTTCGGGCCGTGGAAGGTGTAGAGCATGAGCCGCGTCATGTAGAACGCCGTGAGGAGGGCCGCCGCGAGACCCATCCCCCAGAACACGTACCACACGGGCCGGCCCGCGCCCTGCGCGAACGCGGCGCCCAGGATCTCGTCCTTCGAAAAGAAGCCGGCGAGGGGCGGAATGCCGGCGATGGCCAGGGTCGCGATCCACATGAGCGTCGCGGTCCAGGGCATGGAGCGGGCGAGGCCGCCCATGTTGCGCATGTCCTGCGCGTCCTCGTGCGCGTGAGTCGCGTGGTAGGCCCGGTGCATCGCATGGATCACGCTCCCCGAGCCGAGGAACAACAGCGCCTTGAAGAACGCGTGCGTCGTCAAATGGAAGATGCCCGCGGCGTACGCCCCCGTGCCGACGCCGAGGAACATGTACCCCAGCTGCGACACGGTCGAATAGGCCAGCACGCGCTTGATGTCCCACTGTTTCAGGGCGATGGTCGCCGCGAACAGAGCCGTGAGCGCGCCGACGCCGGCGACCGTGGCGCTGCCCACGGGCGAGAGCGCGAACAGCGCACCGCACCGGACCACCAGATAGACGCCCGCGGTCACCATCGTGGCGGCGTGGATCAGCGCCGAGACGGGGGTCGGACCCTGCATGGCGTCCGGCAGCCAGATGTAGAGGGGGATCTGCGCCGACTTCCCGGTGCAGCCGAGGAACAGGAACAGGGTGATGGCGGTGATGACGGGTCCTCCGGCGGGGAACGCCGTGGCGGCCTTGGGGAACACCGTCCCGAAGTCGAGCGAGCCGGTGTGCCAGAAGATCAACAACATGGCGACCAGGAACCCGAAGTCGCCGATGCGGTTGACGATGAAGGCCTTCTTGCCGGCGTCGGCGTTGATCTGCTCGTTGAACCAGAACCCGATCAACAGGTAGGAGCAGAGGCCCACGCCTTCCCAACCGACGAACATCACGGGGAAGCTCGCGCCCAGCACCAGCGTCAGCATGAAGAACACGAACAGGTTCAGGTACGCGAAGTAGCGCGCGTAGCCGGGATCGTCGTGCATGTAGCCGACGCTGAAGACGTGGATCAGGGCGCCGACGCCGGTGACGACCAGAATCATCACCGCCGACAGCTGGTCGAGCTGCAGCGCGAAGGCGACCTGCAGGTCGCTCACCGGGAGCCAGTCCCAATAGCCGACCACGACAGGGGCCGACGGGTGGAGCTGCGCCAGCTCGAGCACGGCCACCGCGGCGGCCGCGAACGCCAGCACGAGCACTCCGACGCCGACCAGCGAGACGGCGCGCTTGGCGCCCGGCGCGGCGAGCGCCAGCGCGCCGTTCACCACGAACCCGGCGAGCGGCAGCGCCGGCACCACCCAGAGCAGCGTGAGCGGAGGAAGCGGGGGCAGCGGCATCAGCCCTTGAGCAGGTTGATGTTCTGCAAGTCCACCGTGTGGCGGTGCCGGTATACGGCGAGGATGATCGCCAGTCCGACGGCGGCCTCGGCCGCCGCCACCGCCATGACGAAGAACACGAAGATCTGGCCGGCGACGCCGAGCTGCTGCGCGAAGGCGACGAACGCCAGGTTGGCGGCGTTGAGCATCAGCTCGACGCACATGAAGATGACGATCGCGTTACGGCGCAGCAGCACGCCCAGCACCCCCACGGCGAACAGGGTGCCCGAGACGGCGAGTGCGGGTCCGAGCAGCATCACAGTTTCCGCTTGGCGAGCACGACCGCGCCGACGATCGCCGCCAGCAGGAGAATGCTGGTGATCTCGAACGGGACGAGGTAGGCGGTAAACAGCGGCCGCGCCACCGACGGGATCATCCCTTGCTCCAGGGCCGGATGCGCCGTTCCGCCGGCGGCGGGGCCTGTCTGGCGCAGCACCAGCAGTTGCACGAGGAGCAGACCGGCCAGGAAGACGCCCACGCCGAGCCCGGCCGGACCCTTCAGGTCGGTGGGCCCGGCCCGCCCCAGATTGAGGAGCATGATCACGAACAGGAACAGCACCATGATCGCGCCGGCGTACACCAGCACTTGCAGCACGGCGATGAACTGGGCGTCGAGCAGCACGAACAGGGCGGCCAGCGAGAACAAGGTGACGACCAGCCATAGCGCGCTGGCCACGGGGCTGCGACGCGTGATGCAGGCCAGGCCGCTACCCACGGCCAGCGCCGCGAATGCCCAGAAGATGACCAGCGTCCCGTCCACCGCTCATTCCCCCTTCGGGTCGGAGGGGTCCCACAGCGTCGACACGGGGTGCGTCTGCGCGCACAGCCGCTCCAGGTCGTACACGAAGCGGTCGCGCGAGTACTCCGAGTTCTCATAGTGCACGCCCACGTGGATCGCCTCCTCGGGGCACACTTCCTGGCAGTAGCCGCAGAACACGCAGCGGAACTCGTCGATTTCGTAAATGAGTGGGTAACGGTTGCCCGCCTCGTCCTCCCCGGGCACGAGCTTGATGCAGTTCGCGGGGCAAATCTGGGGGCAGAGCCCGCACGCGACGCACTTGGCGCGTCCCTGCTCGTCGGTGAGCATGCGGTGCGTGCCGCGCCACCGCTGGGACAGCGTCCAGTCCTGGCTGCTCTTCTCCTCGGGGTACTGCATCGTCACTTTCGGCCGCCACAGGTGGCTGAACGTGAGGGCCATGCCCCTGAGCGTCGCCCGCAGATAGGAGGTCTGAGACCCGGGCCGTTTCATCACCTTCACGCCGATCGCCATCACGCCTCCCCCTCCGCCATGGAGCCCGCGACGATGCGGCCGCGGTCGAGCACGAAGAACAGCGGCACCGCCAGCACCAGGTTCAGGGCGAACAGCGCCAGGGCGAACCGCGTGTCGTACGTCCAGCCGAGCCCGTCGTGCAGGAACCAGATCGCGGTCGCGATCACCGTCACGTACCCGAGCGCGAGCGGCAGCATCACCTTCCACCCGAGTGCCATCAGCTGGTCGTAGCGAAAGCGCGGCAGAGTCCAGCGCACCCAGATGTACAGAAACAGGAAGAAGATCACCTTCGCGGAAAACATCGCGAGCGTGGCGAGCGTCTTGAGCGTCGTCCAGGGAGGCGTGTTGTCCCAGGTCGTGAACGGGATGTCCCAGCCGCCGAAGAACAGCGTGGTCATGAGGGCCGACGCGGTGACCATGTTCGAGTACTCGGCGATGTAGAACATCGAGAACTTCATGGCGCTGTACTCGGTGTGATAACCCGCGATCAGCTCGCCCTCCGCCTCCGGCAGGTCGAACGGCAGGCGGTTGGTCTCGGCGAACGCCGCCACGATGAAAATGAAGAACGCGAGCGACAGCGGGAACACGTTCCACGTGAACAACGACTGGGACTGCCTCGCGATCACGTCGGTGAGCGTCACGTTGCCGGCGACGAGCAGCACGGCGACGGTGCTCATGCCCATCGCGATCTCGTAGGAGATCATCTGGGCGCTGGCGCGCAGGCCGCCCAGCAGCGAGTACTTGTTGTTCGACGACCAGCCGGCCAGCACGATGCCGTACACGCCGAGCGACCCGAAGGCGAGGATGTACAGGAAGCCGACGGGCAGGTTGGCTACGACCATGTCTACGTCGCCCCAGGGGGTAGGGAGCGGAGCCGCAAACGGGATCACCGCGAACGTGAGCAGCGCCGGGATGAACGACATCGTGGGGGCGAGCAGGAAGAGCACCTTGTCCGCCTGGGCCGGCAGCGTTTCCTCTTTCACGAGGTTCTTGAGGCCGTCGGCGGCCGGCTGGAGCAACCCCTGAGGGCCCACCCGGTTCGGGCCGAGGCGGTCCTGCATCCACGCGCAGATGCGCCGCTCGGCGAGCGTGAGCAGCGCCACGCCCACCATGATCACCGTGAACACCACGACGATCTTGATGACGGACGCCACCAGGAAGACGCTCATGCCGGCACCGCCACCGCCGCGCGCTTCCCGGCGAAGCCCAGCTGCTGGTAGGACAGGCCGCGGAGCGGCTCGATCGCCTGCGCGGCGCGCTCGAATGCCTCGGCGGCACTGCCGACCGGCTCGCCCCGGCCCAGCGCCGCGCCCAGCTCGGAGAACACCCACCAGCCCGGCCGCGCCATGCCGGGCGCCGGCTTGGCCTGGGCGTAGCGTTGCACCCGGCCGTCGCGGTTCACGAAGCTGCCGTCCTCCTCTGCGACGTTGGCGATCGGGAGCACGACCTCGGCGTCCCGTGCCTGCTCGGGGAGCACCGTTCCCACGTAGATGAGCGTCCCCGCGGTGCGCACCGGGATATCCGGCTCGTCGAGCACCAGCACGACGGCGGCCGATTCCGCCGCCGCGAGCGCGGCGGCGTACTCGCGACCGTAGCCGAGCAGCTCCGCCCCCCGGCCGTTGGGAGCCCGCTCGGCGCGCAGTGCCAGGTCGGGCACGCCCGCGAGCGGCGCTTCCTCACCCATCACCACCTGAAACGCGCCGGTCCACTCGCTGCCCCGGAACAGCTCGCGCGCGAAAAACAGCGTTTCCAGGGACGCCCGGGGAGACATCAGCGCCACGACCCGCGGTCCCGCCCCCCGCAGCACGGTCGTCACGCACTCGAACGCGTCCTCCCAGTCGGTGGCATGGAGCTCGCCGCCGCGCTTCACGAGCGGGGCCTCGATCCGGTCGCCGCGGTTCATCCAGCGGTAGTTCATGCGGCCGTGGTCGCAGATGAAGTAGCGGTTCACCTCGAGGTTCGGCCGCGGCCGCACGCGCACGACGACGTCGTCGCGCGTGTCGAGCGTGACGTTGCATCCCTGCGAGCAGCCGGTGCAGACGGAGGCCGTCTTGTCGAGCTCCCAGGCGCGCGCCTTGTGGAGAAAGTCCTTCGACAGGAGCGAGCCCACCGGGCAGAGATCGACGACATTGCCCGCCCACGGATGGTCGAGCCGTGTCTCCGGGTGCACGCCGATGTAGGCCCGGTCGCCACGCTCCGATACGTTCAACACCGGCTCCTGGGCGACGTCCTCCATGAAGCGCACGCAGCGCGTGCACAGGATGCACCGGTTCGGCACGTACAGCACGTCGGGGCCGAAGTCTTCGACCGGGTTGAAGCGCTTGGGAAAATCGGGGCTGTAGCGTGTCGCCGCGCGGCCCTCCTGGAACGTGAAGTCCTGCAGCTCGCACTCGCCGGCCTGATCGCAAATCGGACAATCGAGCGGATGGTTGATGAGCAGCAGCTCGAGGACGCCGGTGCGCGCGCTCTTGGCCGCGGCCGACTGCGTCTTCACCACCATGCCCTCGGCGGCTTGCGTGGCGCACGCGATCGCGAGCTTGGGCTGCTTCTCGATCTCGACGAGACACATGCGGCACACGCCCGCGACCGGGAGGCCCGGGTGGTAGCAGTAGTGCGGGACGAGCACCCCCGCCTGCTTCGCGGCCTCGATGACCAGCGTGCCCTTCGGCACGCCGACGGGGACGCCGTCGACGGTGAGGTTGATCAGCTCGTCGCTCACGCCACCATCACCGGTTTGCGGCGCCCCGTGAGGTAGTCCTCGAACTCGCTCCGAAACTTCTTGATTCCGGAGACGACCGGCGCCGCGCACGAGTCCGACAGCACGCAAATCGTCTTGCCCGTCATGTTCTCCGAAAGGTCGAGCAGCAGGTCCAGGTCGGCCGGCTTGCCCTGCCCGGCGAGAATGCGCTCGAGGATCTTGGTGGTCCACGCCGTGCCTTCGCGGCACTGCGTGCATTGGGCGCACGACTCGTGGGCGTAGAAGCGGGCCAGCCGCATGATCTGGTACACCATGTCCGCCGAGTCGTCGAACACGATGACGCCGCCCGAGCCGAGCATCGAGCCGCGCTCCACCACGCCTTCGTAGTCGAGCAGGCAGCTCTCGGTCTCCGCCCGGTCGAGGATCGGGACCGACGAGCCGCCGGGGATGCAGGCCTTGAGCGTGCGGCCGGGACGCATGCCGCCGCACAACTCGTACAGCAGGTCCTTGAGCGGAAAGCCCAAGGTCACCTCGTAGTTTCCCGGCTGCTGCACGTGGCCGCACACCGAGAAGAGCTTCGTGCCGGTGCTCTTGGGCGACGAGAGCGACAGGCCCTTGTACCAGGCGGCGCCCTTGGTGAGGATGGGCGGCACGGCGGCCAGGGTCTCGACGTTGTTGATCGTGGTGGGCATGCCGAACACGCCGGACGCCGCGGGGAACGGCGGCTTGATGCGCGGGTTCCCGCGCTTGCCCTCGATCGAGTTCATCAGCGCCGTCTCTTCGCCGCAGATGTAGGCGCCCGCGCCCCGGTGCAGGTAGATCTTGAGGTCGCCGAACACGCCGGCGGACCGGGCGTCGGCGAGGGCCTTCTCCATGATCGCCAGCGGCTCGGTGAACTCGCCGCGGATGTAGATGTAGGCCACGTCGGCCTGGATCGCGTGGGCCGCGATGGCCGTGCCCTCGAGCAGGGCGTGCGGGGTCCAGCGCATGATCTCGCGGTCCTTGAACGTCCCCGGCTCGGATTCGTCCGCGTTCACGCACAGATAGTGGGGCTTTTTCTTCTCTTTGGGCATGAACGACCACTTGAGCCCGGTGGGGAAGCCGGCGCCCCCGCGGCCCCGCAATCCCGACTCTTTCACGATGTCGATGACCCGCGCGGGCTCCATGGCGCGCGCCTGCTCGAGCGCGGCGTACCCGCCCCGCTTGACCCACCCCTTGTAGGTGCGGGCGTCGGCCTCGCCGAAGTAGCGGGAGAGGAGGACGGTCTCCTTGGGATGGGGTTTGTGGGGGTAGCCCATTACTTGTACTTCCGCACGAGCTCCGGAACCTTCTCCGGGGTCACGCTCTCGATGAAGTCGTCGTCGACCAGGATGGGCGTCGCGAAGCCGCAGGCGCCGAGGCACTCCACCTCGATCACCGTCCACTTGCCGTCCGGGCTCGTCGCGCCCAGCTCCTTGGCCCCGGTGGCCGCGAGCAGCGCCTGGACCACCGCCTCGGCGCCGCAGATGTTGCAGGGCGACGTGGTGCACACCTGCACGAAATGCTTCCCCACGGGGTGCTGGTGGTACATCGTGTAGAACGTGACTACGCCCTTCACGTACGCGGGCGTGAGTCCCAGCACCTCGGCGACTTCCGCCATGTTGCGGTCGGAGATCCAACCGCGCGACCGCTGCACCAGCCACAGCGCCGGTAAGAGCGCCGCCTGCTTGGTGGGGTAGCGCGCCAGGATTTCCTGGAGCTGTTCCAGCATTTGCTCGGTGAAGACGGGCTGGTACTCCTCCGTGCCCGCCGGCTGCGACGTATGCGCGTCGGCACTCATCGATCCACCTCGCCCATGACGATGTCGACCGAGGCGTTGATGGCGATCAGGTCGCTCAACAGGTGCCCCACCGCCATCTTCGGCAGGACCGAGAGGTTGATGAACGAGGGGGGTCGAATGCGCCACCGCACCGGTTTCGCAGTGCCGTCCGACACCAGATACGTGCCGAGCTCGCCCTTGGGGTTTTCGATACCGACGTAGGCTTCCCCCACCGGCGCCTTCACGCCTTCCATCACTTGCTTGAAGTGGTAGATCATTGCCTCCATGTCGTTCATCGCGCGCGACTTGGGTGGGAGGATCACGCGCGGATCCGCGATGTTGATGGGGCCGTCGGGCAGCCGATCGAGCGCCTGCTGGAGGATGCGGTTCGACTGCGAGCATTCCTCGAGGCGCACGAGGTAGCGGTCGTACACGTCACCGTGCTCGCCCACCACGACGTCGAAGTCGTACGTCTCGTAGTCCAGATACGGCTTGTCCTTACGCACGTCGTACGCGACGCCGCTGGCGCGCAGCATCGGGCCGGACAGCGAATGGTTGGTCGCCTCGGCGGCCGTGAGCACGCCCACCCCCTGGGTGCGGCCCACCCAGACGGCGTTGCGTGTCAGGACGCGGTCGATCTCGCTCAGGGTCTTCGGGAAGGTTTGGGTAAAGTGGCGCAATCCCGCGACGAAGTCGTCGGGCACGTCCGCCATCATGCCGCCCACCCGCGTCACGCTGGTGGTCAGCCGGGCGCCCGTCCACATCTCCTGGAGATTGTAGATGCGCTCGCGCTCCTGGAACGCCCACAGGAACGGCGTGAACGCGCCGAGGTCGATCGACGTCGTGCCGAGCCACACCATGTGTGAGATGATGCGGCTCATTTCGCACGCGATCACGCGCAACACCGTGCAGCGTGGCGTGATCGCGATGCCCATGAGCCGCTCGGCGGCGAGGGCGAACCCGACGTTGTTCGCCATCGGAGACAGGTAATCCGTGCGGTCGGTGAGCGGGATGATCTGGTTGTAGTGCCGGTACTCCCCGAGCTTCTCGAAGCCGGAGTGGAGGTACCCAAGGTGGGGGATCACCCGGACCACGGTCTCACCGTCCAGCTCGACGACCAGTCGCAGCACGCCGTGCGTGGCGGGGTGCTGCGGCCCGATGTTGATGAGCATGTGCTCGGCGGCGAGGTCGGGCTGCTCCGCCACGCCGAGCGGCACCCGCAGCGGCTCACCGCGGGCATCCACACCGGGGGTGGCGAGCTCGAGCTCGACGGTGCGCTTGCTCATTCCGAGTCGGGGAGCCTGCCGCTCTCGCCGCGGCGCAGCCGCTCCTTCATGTCCGCGGGCAGCTCCTCGTACGCTGCGGCGATGGACAGCTCTTCCAGCGAGTAGTGCGCCTCGGGCTGGGCGGCCAGCGCCTGGCGCACCTGCTCGGCGCGACTGAACCGTCCGCGCAGCGGGAAATCCTTCCGCAGCGGGTACCCCTCGGCGTACGTCTCCCACATGAGGATGCGGCGCAGGTCGGGGTGGCCGCGGAAAGTGATGCCGAACATGTCGTACACCTCACGCTCGAGCCAGTCGGCGCCGCGCCACAGCGACACGACCGAGTCGATGGTGAGGTCGCCCTGGGGATCGAGCTCGACTTTGACGCGCAGGTCGGTCCGGCGCGTCAGGGAGCGCAGGATGTAGACCACCTCCAGCGGTCGCTCCCGGTCGCGATACTCGACCGCGGTGATGTCCACCAGGTAATCGTAGGCCTGCTGGGGCGTGTCGCGCAGCCAGGCCATCACGTCGAGCAGCGCCTCGCGCCCCACGTAGACGATGGTGTCGCCGCACGACTCGAGCGCGCGGCCGATCGCGGGGCCGAAGGTCGCGCGCAGCGCGTCGACGGACGGATTCACGCCGAGCGGAACTGGTGGATGGAGTTCCCGAACGGCTCCGAGATCTCGTCGATCTGCTCGGGGGGAAGGCGCAAGCCGCGGTCGTCGAGCGGCTGCTCGTCGCGGCGCGGCACGCGGTCGAACAGCGACTCACCCTTGATCTTCTTGTGTAGCAGCAGCACGCCGTACAGCAGGCCCTCCGGGCGCGGCGGGCAGCCGGGGACGTAGACGTCCACCGGGACGATGGTATCGATCCCCTGCACCATCGCATAGTTGTCGAAGATGCCCCCGGTCGAGGCGCAGGCGCCCATCGAGATGACCCACTTGGGCTGCGGCATCTGGTCGTAAATGCGGCGGATCACGGGCGCGAGCTTGAACGGCAGTCGGCCGGCGCAGATCAACACGTCCGCCTGACGCGGCGAGAACGCCTGGCGCTCCATGCCGAAGCGGGCGAAGTCGTAGCGGCTGGCGGCGGTGGCCATGAACTCGATGGCGCAGCACGCCGTCCCGAAGGGCATGGGCCAGAGCGAGTTCGCCCGCGACGAGTTCACGGCCCAGTCGACCAGGTCCTGGAACTTGGCCAGGAGATAGTTTGGGCTCTGCCCGGCGACCTGCTTGGTCTCGATCACCCGCTTCATAACGTCAGTCCCATTGCAGCGCCCCGCGTTTCCACACGTACACGTACCCGACGGCGAGAATCAGCATGAACACCAGCATCTCGGCCAGGAGGAAACCCGTGCTCGGGCCTCCCGTGGCTCCGCCGCCGTTGAAGTAGATCGTGCCCCAGGGAATGAGGAACACGGTCTCGATGTCGAAGATGATGAACAGCATCGCGACCAGGTAGAACTTCACCGAGAAGCGCTCGTGCGCGTTGCCGAGCGGCGGCATGCCGCTCTCGTACGGGCTGTCCTTCAGGACCGTGGGCTTGCGGGGGGCGAGCAGGTGCGACAGCCCGATCAACAGGACGGCGTTGAACGCGACGAAGCCGAGCAGCAGCAGGAAGGAGAGATAGGGCTGGTTCATGAGTTCGTGAAAAAATTCACTTGATCCGCCGAAACGTATTCGGGCGCGGCGAGGTTGTCAACCGAATCGAGTGGCGTAAGTGTCGGTGCCACCGATATATTGGCGGCCCATGTCCATCAAGTCCGACCGCTGGATCCGGCGCATGGCGACCGAGCACGCCATGATCGAGCCGTTCGCCGAGAACCAGGCGCGTGCCGGCGTCATCTCGTACGGCGTCTCCTCCTACGGCTACGACATGCGGGTGGCGCCCGAGTTCAAGATCTTCACCAACGCGCTCTCGGCGGTCGTCGATCCCAAGCGCTTCGATCCCAAATCGTTCGTCGAGTTCACGGGCGATGTGTGCATCGTGCCGCCCAACTCGTTCGCCCTGGCGCGCTCGGTGGAGTACTTCCGCATCCCCCGCAACGTCCTGACGATCTGCGTGGGCAAGAGCACGTACGCCCGCTGCGGCATCATCACGAACGTCACGCCGTTCGAGCCGGAGTGGGAAGGCTTCGTGACGCTCGAGATCTCGAACACCACGCCCCTGCCCGCCCGGATTTACGCCAACGAGGGCATTGCCCAAGTGCTGTTCTTCACGGCCGACGAGGGCGACGAGTGTGAAGTCAGCTACAAGGACAAGAAAGGAAAGTATCAGGCGCAGCGCGGGATAACCCTGCCGAAGCTATAGGGGCGTCCGGGCCGCGGCGCGCGATCCCAGCACCGTGATCACGGCGACCGCCACTGCGAGAATGACCAGATCGGGCACCCAGCCGAGCTCGGTTCGTGGGACCGTCATCTGCAGGAAGTTGATCACGAAATCGAATACGCCGACGAGCAGGCCGAGCAACACGGTGGCATGGAGGGCGCGCCCCAAGCGCGCCAGGATGCTGCCGCCGACGAGCGCGACGGCGCCCTGCCCCGCCGCGATGCCCAGGGTGGTGGCGAAGTCCTCGATCAACGTGCTCCAGAAGCCGGGGCGACCCTCGTGATAGCTGAAGAACCACGTGTGCACGAGCGACAATGCGGCCCCCGCGACCGCGGCGCACACCGTCGCCCACAGCGCGTATCCGATCACGATCTTCATGCGGTCGCCCGTGTCGGTCACCATGATGGGCAAATGTGGCGGCCGCCGCGCGGCCCCGCCAGTCGGGGCGTTAACTTAGCGCCTACGGTACCGCTCCTCCTGCGACTCGCTCCGTGACGCCTCGCCGGCTGGCGCCACCGGCTCCGGGGCGAACGCTCAATCTGCGGATGACGCTGCTCGTGGTCGTCCTCGGGGCCGGCGTGTACGCGGGTACCCTGCCCCTCTACCTCTTCTTCAAGGTGAGCCGCCCGGCCCTGGCCCTCGGCCAGGCCACGGAAGCCATCGCGGCCGTGGGGGTCGACGTGGCCCGCCGGGACAGCGCGCTCGATCATGCCGTCGCGATGCTGCGCGAGCTCGAGGCTCGCCCCACCGTCTCGAGTGCCTCGCTGGGCGCCGCGCGTCCACTCCTCGAGCTGGGACGAGCGCCGTTGGGAGTGCCGGCCGGCGCGGCGATCGCACCAGCGCTGCGCCGCGCCCTGGAGCGCACCGACGCGGCGATGTCGCGGGTGGCGACCGCGCTCGCGGGCGTGATCGCCCGGCTCGAGGCGGGACACCGGCTGTCGCCGGGGCAGCTGGCGGAGGTCGAAGCCCTCGACAGGATCGCCGACGCCGAGCGGGTGGCGGCGGGCCTCGTCGCGCGGGGCGACCTGCTGGCGCGGCAGCGCGCGTTGCGGGAGGCGGCCGGCGAAGTCCGCCGCGACACGATCGTGTGGCTCGTGATCGGGACTCTGCTCGTGCCCGCCCTGGTGTGGGTGGTACGGCGTCGCGTGTGGCGTCCCCTGCGTGAGCTCGAGACCGGACTGGCGCGGGTGGCCGACGGCGACCTCACCATCCGCGTGCCCGTACAGGCCACTGACGAGCTGGGCCGGCTCGCGCAGCATTTCAACGCCATGACTCAAGTGCTGGGGGACCGCGCTGAAGAGCAGGGCAGGTTCGCGGCTGCGGGCGAGCTGCTCGCCGGCGTGGCCCATGAGGTGAACAACCCGCTCATGGCGATCGCCGCGCATGCCGAGAACCGCCTCGCCGATCCGAGCCTCACGGACGAGCCGCGCAACGAGATGTCGCAGATCCTGCGCCAGGCCCGGCGGGCCGCCAAGCTGCTGCGCGGCCTGCTGCGGTTCGTGCGCGCCACCGAACGCGAGGTGACGCGCGTCAACCTGAACGACGTCGTGCGCGGCGCGCTCGATCTCGTGTCGTACCGGTTCGGCGTCGACGAGATCACGGTCGCCGGGCGTCTCGACCCCGATCTGCCGGCGGTGGAGGGCGACGCCATCAAGCTCGAGCAGGTCCTCGTCAATCTCCTGGCCAACGCGATCGACGCCCTGCGTCGCGTCAAGCCGCCGCGCCAGCTCACCGTGGACACCTGGGCGGCGGATGCGAGGGTGTTCGTGGCCGTCGCGGACAACGGGGAGGGCGTCGCGCCCGAAATCGCCCCCCGGCTGTTTCGACCGTTCGCCACCACCAAGGGCCATCGCGGCACCGGGCTGGGGCTCTACATCTCACGGCAAATCGCGCGGGAAGCGGGAGGCGATCTCGCGCTCGTGTCTGCCCCCGGAGGCGGGGCCCGCTTCTCGCTGTCGCTGCCACGGGCGTCGGCGACGTCCGCTCCGGTGGCGGTGCAGGCCGGGGCGGCGGGAAGCGCTCCTCCCCCGGGCACGCCGGGGGGCGGGCGCCCTCCCGGAGCGGGAGCCAGTCTGGCGGGTGTGCGCGTGTTGATCATCGAGGACGAGGAGGGTGTACGGCGACCGATGGCGCGGTTTCTCGCGCGCCGTGGGGCCGAGGTGGAGGAAGCGGCGGATGGAGTGGATGGGCTCGCGCGGCTGAGCGCGCGGGCCCCCGACGTGATCCTGGTCGACCTGCGCATGCCCCGCATGGGCGGGATCGAGCTGTATGCGCGGCTCGAGCAGGAGCGACCCGAGCTCGTGCGGCGCGTGCTGTTTCTGTCGGGGGACGTGTCGCGGCTCGCCGAGCCGGGAAACACGCCCGTGCCCCGGGAGCGCGTGCTCGTCAAACCGGTCGAGCTGGCGGAGCTGGAGCGGCGCATCGCGACGTTCGTGCAGGAGCTGAAGGCGTCGGGCGGTTAGGATGGCCGGAGCGCCAGCCGCGCGCTATCATAGAGCATGCTGGTGGTGGTCGTGCTGCTCGCGACCGTGCTGTTGCGAGTCGCGATCGTGACCGCAGTCGTCTATCTGCTGCTGCCGCAGGGCGCGCTCTGCCCACACTGCAATGTCGAGATGGTCGCCGTGCGGAATCGCGTGCTCGATCGGTTGGTCCCGGTGCTGCAGCGGCGCTGGTGCCTCGAGTGCGGCTGGAACGGGGTGGTGCGGCGGGTGCGGAGCGCGCACGGCCGGACTCCCAAGCCGTCGCCGGTCCCTCGCCCCACCCCCCGCTAGCCCCGCCGATCTTTGCAAGCAGTCACGTATCGGTGTCCCCGGGCTGAGAGCCCGGGCTCGGCGCAATGTGCGCCCTGTAAGGGCGCACCCCGGCCGAGCGCGCCCTCTCAGGGCGCGGGCAACCGGTGCACGTCGCGGGCGCACGCCTCAGTCCATCGACGTGATCAGCCGGGCCGCGCGCTCGTAGAAGAAGTAGTCCCACGCCCAGTTCAAGAGCACGAACAGCTTGTTGCGGAAGCCGATCAGCTGAATGATGTGCACTACCAGCCACACCACCCAGGCCGGAAAGCCGGTGAACGCGATGCCGCGGATGTAGGCCACGGCCGCGTTGCGGCCGATGGTGGCGAGCGAGCCCGGGTCGCGATAGTCGAACGGCACGGGCGGCTGGCCGGCGAGCCGTCGCCGGATGTTGGCGGCGGCCGTCCGGGCCATCTGGATGGCGACCGGGGCCATCATCGGCAGCGGCGCCCCGTCGACCTCGAGGTAGGCGGCGTCCCCGATGACGTAGATGTCGGGATGCTCCGGAACCGCGAGCGTCGGCGTGACCGCCACCCGTCCTTGCCGCACCGTCGGGAGCCCGAGCCGGGCGGTGAGGGACACGGCCTGGACGCCCGCCGCCCAGATGAGCGTGCGCGCCGGGATCACTTCCCCGCTCTTCAAGCTCACCCGCGCGCCGTCGTAATCGGCGACCGTCGCCCCGAAGCGCACCTCGACGTGCTTCTTGCGCCATAGCGTCTCGGCCGCGGCCTCCCGCAGGCGCGCCGGCATGGGCCCGAGCAGGCGGTCCGTCGCCTCGAGCAGCAGCACACGCACGTCTTTCACGTTGAGGCGCGGATAATCTTTCACCAGCACCAGGCGGATCAGCTCCGACAGCGCGCCCGCCATCTCGACGCCCGTCGGGCCTCCGCCCACCACGACGAACGTCAGCCAGGCACGGCGGCGCTCGGCGTCGGACTCGAGCATCGCCCGCTCGAAGGCGTGCAGTACGTGGTTGCGGATGCGAATCGCTTCGGGAATGTCCTTCAGGCCGAAGCCGTGTCGCACGACGCCCTCGAGCCCGAAGTAGTTCGTTTCGCCGCCCACGGCGAGGATGAGGTAGTCGTAGGCGATCGGGCCGTCCGTGGTGACGAGGCGCTTCCCGTCCGGGTCGAGCCCCGTCACCTCGGTCATACGGAACTCCAAGTTGCGCTGGCGGCGCAGCACCGCCCGCACGGGCCGCGCGATCTGCTCGGGCTCGAGGCCCGCGGTGGCGACCTGGTACAGGAGCGGCTGGAACAAGTGGTAGTTGTGACGATCCACCAGCACCAGGTCGACGGGCGCGTCGCCCAGCGAGCGCGCCGCCCGCAGCCCGCCGAACCCCGCGCCCACGATCACCACAGTGGGTCGAGTCGCACCGGCGGACGCCGGGACGGGCGCCGTGGCGCGCGCGGCCGGCGCTGGCTCGGCCGGCACGGTCGCGGCGGGCGCGCTGGCGCGCGCGCTCACTCGAGTACGACCGCCGTCCCGTAGCACAGCACCTCCGTGGCCGACGCCCGCGCCGCCACTTCGGACGCGTCGAAGCTGACGCCGAGGACGGCGTTCGCCCCGACCTGCCGGGCGTGCGCGACCATCAGGTCGTAGGCGGCCTGCCGCGCCTGCTCGCACATCTCGGTGTAGGCCCCGATCTGCCCCCCGATGATGCTCTTCAAGCCGCCGAGGATGCCTTGCGAGATCGTGGGGGCGCGTACGGTGATGCCGCGGACGACGCCCTTGTATTCCCGAACCCTCCGACCCTGCACGTCGAACGTCGTGGAGACGATGATGGTTTGCGCGCTGGCCATGGACTCCCCCTGGTTCTGGGTGGACGCCTCCGTGCCCGATAGGGAAACGGAGCGACTAGCTGGTGAGTTTCCGCCACAGCGCCGCGAGGGGATCGTAGTTCGCGTCCACCACCCGCTCCTTGAGCGGGATGATGGCGTTGTCCGTGATCGTGATCGACTCGGGACAGACCTCGGTACAACACTTCGTGATGTTGCAGTACCCGATCCCTCCTGCCTCGCGGAGATACGACCGGCGGTCCGCCTCGTCGAGCGGGTGCATTTCGTACACCGCGGCGCGCACCAGAAACGCGGGGCCCATGAACTCGGCGTGCTTGCCGTGCGCGCGCAGCACGTGACATACGTCCTGGCACAGGAAGCACTCGATGCACTTGCGGAATTCCTGGGGCCGCTCGACCTCGTACTGATACATCCGCCAGGTACCATCCGGCGCGTCGGGGGCGCGGGGCTGGAACGCGGGGATCCGCTTGTTGACTTCGTAGTTCCAGGACACGTCGGTCACGAGGTCCTTGATCACGGGGAACGCTTTCATCGGCGTCACGGTGATCGTCTCGCCGGCCTGATAGTCCGATATCCGCGTCATGCACATCAGCCGCGGCTTGCCGTTGATCTCGGCGGAGCAGGACCCGCATTTCCCCGCCTTGCAGTTCCAGCGGACGGCGAGGTCGGGCGCCTGCTCCGCTTGAATGGCGTGCACCGCGTCCAGCACCACCATCCCCTCCCCCGCGGCGACCTGATACTCCTTCAGCTCGCCCTGCTGCCGCGTGCCGCGGAACACCCGGAAGCGGCGCTGTTCCACCACGGTCAGGCTCCTTCCTTAATGAGCTTCATCA
>DATNOR010000048.1:0-5378 GCA_035601235.1 Gemmatimonadales bacterium | reverse complement strand
CGCTTGAAGTCCACCGTCCCCGTGCCCAGCACGGTGTCGTGCGAGCGGTCCGGGACTACGTCTTTAAGATGAAAGCTCCAATACCGGTCGCGGTAGCGCTGCAAATAGGCGAACGGATCGCCGCCCCCGATCACCATATTGCCGACGTCGAGCTGGAGGCGCACCACCTTCGGGTCGGTGCGCTCCACGAACACGTCGTACGGCACCTTGCCGTCGATCAGGGTCATGTGATCGGCTTCGTTGTGGAAGGCGAGCCAGATGCCGGCGCGACGCGCAGCGGCCCCGGCGGTATTGAAACGATCGGCCCACTCCCGCCAGTCGTCGAGCGTGCCGGAGGTCTCCCCCGTGAAGCTCGGCACAATCAGGTACTCGTGGCCCAGCCGGTGTGCGATGTCGAGGCTCCGGTTCCACCCGACGAACAGCGAGATCGGCGAAATGTGAGCCGAGGGCGCGCGCAGGCCCTCGCGATCGAGTGCCGCCCGCACCTGCTCGGTGGTGCGCCCGAAGTTGCCGAACGACCACAACAGCTCGACGTCGGTGTAGCCCATGGCGCGCACGGCCGCCAGCGTCCCGTCGGGATCCTTGTGCATGGCGTCCCGCACCGAGTACAGCTCGAGCCCGACGCGGTTGAGCGTGCGAACCGGCGCTCGGGGGTCGGGGCTCGGGGCTCGGGGCCGTAGAGCGGACCCCAGTGCCGCGGCACCCAACATTGTCATGAAATCGCGCCGTCGAGTCATCGCTTGCTCCTCCCTAGTTACGAGGCCCGAGTCCCGAGCCCCTAGGCCCTAGCCGGTGTTGCGCAATCCCTGAGCGATCCCGTTCAAGGTCGACGCGAGCCCCGCGCCGACCGACCCGAGCGCGGGGTCGTCGGGCGCCGCGTGCCGCTTGCGCTCGAGCAAGGTCACCTGCAACAGCGACAGCGGGTCCACGTACGGGTTCCGCAGGCCGATTGCCGTCTGCAGCATGGGATTGTCGCGCATCAGATAATCGCTTTCCCGAATGCGCAGCAGCGCGGACACCGTGCGACGGAACTCGTCTTCCAGCTGGTCGAACAGCGCGAGGTCGCTTGCCCCCCCGAGCTCGCGCACGTACATCCGGGCGATGGCGAGATCTGCCTTGGCGCAGACCATCTCGATCTTCGCGAGCAGGTCGTCGAAGAACGGCCATGCCTGCGCCATACGGCGCAACAGCGCCAGTCCTCCGGAATCGCCGCCGACGGCGTCGAGCGCCGTCCCCACGCCCAACCATCCCGGCAGCATCAGCCGCGTCTGGGTCCAGCCGAACACCCAGGGGATCGCCCGGATCCCTTCCATTGTTTCACCTGCCAGCGCCCGGTAGGCGGGGCGCGACCCAAACCGCACGTCCGCCAGCTCCCGCACCGGGGTCGTTTCCAGGAACAGCCGGAACAGGTCGCTCGCCCCGCTCCCGGACACCACCGCGCGGTAGCGCGGCAACGCCTCCGCGGCCAGCCGATTCATCATCTCGCGGAACTGCGCCTCTTCGCCCGGCCGGAGCCCGTCGCGCCAGTCCTCGAACCGATGCAGCAGGACGCCGGAGAGCATCAGCTCCAGGCTGCGCTCGGCGAGGGAGGGCAGGCCGAAGTTCTGGGACACGATCTCACCCTGCTCGGTGATCTTGATCCCGCCATGCACCGTGCCCGGGGGCAGGGCGGTGAGCGCCCGCGCCACCGGCGAGCCACCGCCCCGGCCCACGGTACCGCCCCGCCCGTGGAACAGCGTCCACGACACGCCGGCGCCGGCGCACGCGCGTGCTACTTCCTCCTGCACGCGGTACAGCGCCCACGCCGACGTGAGCAACCCAGCGTCCTTGGCGGAGTCCGAGTAACCCAGCATCACCTCCTGGTGCCGCCCCCGGGCGGCGAGGTGGCGCTGCCACATGGGGTCGTCGAGCAGCGAGCGGACCACGAGCGGCGCGTGCTCCAGGTCCTCCAGGGTCTCGAACAGCGGTACGACGTCGATGCGCGAGAGCGGGGGCTCGCGCGCCAGGTCCACCAGCCCCGCTTCCCGCGCCAGCAGCAGCACGCGCAGCAGGTCGTCGGCGGAGCGCGTACGCGACACGATGTAGGTCGACGCCGCCGCACCGCCGACCTCGTCCTGGATCGCCCGCATGGCGTGAAACACCCGCAGCGTCTCGTCGGTCGGCCCCGCGAGCGTGACGTGCGGCGCGTGCAGCGGCCGCCGGCCGGCCAGCTCGCGCCGGATGGCCGCGCCGTCGAGCTCCCCCAGACCGACCGTCGCGCTGAGGTCGCGCAGCGCCCGGGTGTGGGCCCCGGCGTCTTCCCGTACGTCGAGACGGTAGCCGTGGAAGCCGTGCGAGCGTACCTGGGCCAGGAGCGGGTCCACCAGGGTACGCCGGGCGTGTGCCGCGCCGACCGCATGCAACGCCTCGGCGACGAGCACGAGATCGCGCTCCAGCTCGGCCGAGGATCCGTACCCAGGGGGATCGGCCTCTACCCGGGCCCGCATGAAGCTGATCTTCATGCGGAGCGGCTCGTCGGCGTTGCGGCGGCGATTCTGCTCCCACACGGCCGGCAGCTCCACGCGATCGTGCTCGAGCGACGCCCGCAGCTCCGGTGTGACTGCGGCGAGCCGTTCGGACACCGAGAGGCGCGCCGCCAGCTCGGCCAGCGCCCGGCCGTAATGGCCCAGCACCGCCCGCCGCGCGCTGCGCGCGGCGCCGAGCGTGATCTCCGCCGTGACGAACGGGTTGCCGTCCCGGTCGCCGCCCACCCAGCTCCCCAGCGTGAGCGGGGTCAGCGGCTCGGGCCCGAGCCCGCCGCCGAATTCGTCTTCGAACGCCTGGACCAGGCGCTCGCGCGTGCGCGACGCGGCGTCGAGCAGGCGGTCTTCCAGATACCACAGCGCGTTCGCCACCTCGTCCACGACCGACGGGCGGTCGCGCCGCACTTCCTCGGTGAGCCACAGCAGCTCCACCTCGCCCTCGAGCCGGCCCTCGATGGCCCGGCGCTGGGGCTCGGGCGCGGCGTCTCGCGCCAACAGACCTTCCGCCAGCCGCGCCTGGAGATCGAGGATGGTGCGGCGTGCCGATTCCGTGGGATGGGCGGTGAGCACCGGTCGGACGTCGAGCGTGCGCAGCGCGCGCGCCACCGCCGCCGCCGCATGCCCGGCCTCGCGCAAGCGTCGCAGCGACCAGCGCACCGAGCCGCGCTGCGCCGCCGCCTGGTCGTCCTGGCGGGCCCGGCGCACCCGATGGGCCTGTTCCGCGGCGTTGATCAGAATGAAGAACACCGTGAAGGCACGCGCCGTGAGGCGCGCCGTCTCGGGTCCCAGCGAGCGGGTCCGGGCCAGCAGCGCGTCCAGGTCCGGCGCCCCCGGCACGCCAAGCCGTCGGGCGCGGCAGGCGCGGCGCAGATCCTCTACCGCACGCAACGTGTCCTCGCCGGCCAGCCGGCCGACCACGCGCCCCAGGGTCCCGGCGAGCCAGCGCACGTCCTGACGCAGCGGCGCGTCCTGCGGGCGGGCGACGGGCGGCGGCAGCGGAACGGAGGCGGCGACGTGGGCGGTGGTCATGGCGGTGATCGTGTCCGCATGATCGCGGGACCCGGGGCCGGGCGCAAGGCGCGTGCGGCTGGCGGCGGGCCCGATTTCATGGTTGATTGAGCGGCAGTGCACATGGCCCCCCCAACGGCCCCCCCGTTGACCCGTCGTGACTTTGTCTCCGCGACCGCGGCGCTCGCCGCCTCGAGCGTCGCGCCCGTCTCGTTGCGTCGCCCCCCGCGGGCCGATGGTCTCGTCGTGCTGTTCCAGGGCGACTCGATCACGGATGCGGGACGCGATCGGCAGGTGAGCGAGCCGAATCTGGCGCGCGGGCTCGGCAGCGGGTATCCCCTGCTCGTCGCCGCCGCCGCGCTCGCGGCCCATCCCGACCGCGCGCTGCGGTTCTACAACCGCGGCGTGAGCGGCGACAAGGTCCCCGACCTGGCGAGCCGCTGGGCCACCGATACGCTCGCGCTCGCGCCGGACGTGTTGAGCATTCTCGTCGGTGTGAACGACTTCTGGCACAAGCTGTCGAAGGGCTACACCGGCACCGTGCAGCAGTACGAGGATCAGTACGTGTCACTGCTCGACGAGACCCGGCGAGCGCTGCCCCGGGTGCGCGTGCTCGTGCTCGAGCCGTTCGTGCTGCGCTGCGGTGCCGTGGACGACCGCTGGTTTCCCGAGTTCGCCGAGCGGCGCGCGGCGGCGCGCCGCGTGGCGCAGCACGCCGGTGCCGGTTTCGTGCCGCTGCAGGCGGCGTTCGACGACATGGTGCGCCAGGGAGCTCCGCAGTACTGGGCGGCGGACGGCGTGCATCCCACGCCCGCCGGGCACGCCGTCATCGCGGAGCAGTGGCGGCGTGCCGCTCAACTATAGCGGGTCAAGCCTACCGGGTTCGCTCGAAGCGATCCAGCACAAACCGCAAGCGAAATACTGCGGCATCGAGGTCACGCAGGCCTGCGTCGTCGAGCGTGCCCGATTCGGCGACGTTGGTGAGCAGCTCGAGCGCGTCGCGGATCTGGTCGTCCATGCCCTGGGGGGAGCGGCGCTCGCCGCCCGAGCGGCGGTCGGTGCCGGAGCGTTGCTCCACCGGCACGCGCACCACGACCCGGCGCCGGTCCTGGGACGTGCGGCGGTCGGCGTGGGCGCGGCGGTCGGCGAGCGGCTCCATGAGGAGTGAATGTGCCATGGGGGTTGGGGTTCGGCCAGCGAGCCATTCGGGTGGGGGGGCAGGGGGGGAAGGCGGCGGGCCGTATCTTCAACAATGAGACCCCCTTGACCCGGGTCGGGACGCCCGGTTAGCATTGGCGTCTGTGCAGGAACTTTTTGCGCACGGCTCTTTGAGAACTGATGGTCGAGCGTGTGGAGTGCGGACCCGTTTGAACGGCGCGCGGTCAGACGCGCGTCGCGAGGGTTTGACTCTGACGTGATACGGACGACACACGAAAACGCGAAGTCGTTCGCATGAGCTGTTCGGATTCTTCAATCATTGGAGAGTTTGATCCTGGCTCAGGACGAACGCTGGCGGCGTGCCTAACACATGCAAGTCGTACGGGACCGGGGGCAACTCCGGTTCAGTGGCAGATGGGTGCGTAACACGTGAGCAACTTGTCCGTCGGCGGGGGATAGCCGGCCCAACGGCCGGGTAATACCGCATCCGCTCGCTCGGGGGCATCCCTGAGCGAGGAAAGCAGCCGCAAGGTTGCGCCGGTGGAGAGGCTCGCGGCCTATCAGCTTGTTGGCGGGGTAATGGCCCACCAAGGCGACGACGGGTAGCTGGTCTGAGAGGATGGCCAGCCACATTGGGACTGAGACACGGCCCAGACTCCTACGGGAGGCAGCAGTGGGGAATATTGCGCA
>DATNOR010000047.1:0-2377 GCA_035601235.1 Gemmatimonadales bacterium | reverse complement strand
TTCGACCAGATCCTGCTGCGCCCGCTCCCGGTGCCAGACCCGGACCAGCTCGTCAACCTCGCGGACCCGTTCCCAAAAGCCGGTTCCATGTTGTGCAGCCAGGCTGGAAGCTGCGACGTGGTGTTCAGCTACCCCATGTTTCGCGACCTCGAGCGGATGCAGACGGTCTTTGCTGGACTCGCAGCGCATTTGGCGTTCGGCGTCAGTTTGTCCCATCGCGACCAGGCGACGACGGGGGACGGGATGTACGTCTCGGGGTCCTACTTCCCGACCCTCGGTCTGCGCCCGGCCCTGGGGCGCCTCCTCGCGCCCGCGGACGACCAGAGCATCGGCACCAACTACGTCACGGTGCTCGGGTACGGCTATTGGCAGTCGCACTTCGGTAGCGATCCCGCGATCCTGGGGCGCCCCCTCCGCGTCAATGGACAAGAGATGACCATCGTGGGCGTCGCTCCGCGGGGTTTTCAGGGGACCACGCTCGGCGTCCGGCCACTGGTGTTCGTGCCGATCAGCATGCGGGGTGTGCTGTCGCCCGGGTTCCGCGGGTTCGAGAACCGTCGGGACTACTGGGCGTATCTCTTCGGGCGGCTAAAGCCGGGTATGTCCCTGGCACAGGCCAACGTCGGGCTCAACGCGGTCTACCATTCCATTCTCACAGAAGTCGAGGCGCCGCTCCAAAAGGGCATGAGCGAGCAGTTCATGGCCAAGTTCCGGGTCAAGCGGGTCGTCCTCACCCCGGGCTCGCGGGGACAGAGCTCGATGCACCGGGACGCGAAGACGCCGTTGCTCATGCTGTTCAGCGTCACCGCGATCGTGCTGCTCATCGCGTGCGCCAACATCGCGAATCTCCTGCTCGTGCGTGGCGCGGGCCGTAGCATGGAGATGGGCGTCCGTTTGGCCCTGGGCGCCCGCCGCAGGCAGCTCATCACCCAGTTGCTCGCCGAATCCGTGCTCCTCGCCTGCCTGGGCGCTCTCGCCGGTCTGCTCGTGGCCAACTGGACTCTGGCTGGGGTCGCCACCCTCGCTCCGCCCGAAGTCGTGAGCACGGTCGGGTTCGGTCTCCAGCCCGTGGTGCTGGTCTTCGCCGGCGCGCTGGGGCTCGCCACGGGGATCGCGTTCGGCGTGTTCCCGGCTTGGCACAGCACGCGCACGGAGCTGGTCACGACGATTCGCGCCAACGCCGGCCAGATCTCGGGGGCACGAGGCGCCGCCAGGTTCCGGACGTCCCTCGTGACGGTCCAGATCGCCCTGGCCACCACGCTGCTCATCGCCGCAGGCCTCTTCCTGAAGAGCCTGGTCAACGTGACGCGGGTGGATCTTGGTGTGCACGTCGACGACGTGGTCACGTTCAGCGTCGCGCCGGATCGGAGCGGATACGACAGCACCCGCGCCCTGCTGCTCTATGGTCGGGTGGAGGACGAGGTGGGCGCGATCCCCGGTGTGAGCGGCGCGACCAGTTCGATGGTTCCGCTCCTGGCGGGAGGCGAATGGAGGACGGACGTCAACGTACAAGGGTTTCCGTCCGGGCCCGACGTGGACATCAACGCGCGGTACAACGAGGTCGGCGCCGGCTACTTCGCCACCCTGGGCGTCCCGCTGCGCGCCGGCCGCGAGTTCACCCCAGCGGACCGTCGGGGGGCGCCCCGGGTTGCCGTGGTGAACCAGGCCTTCGTGAAGAAGTTCAACCTGGGCGAGCACGCCGTGGGCAAGTTCATGTCCACGCGTGGGCCCGACTCACTGAACATCCAGATCGTCGGCATCATCCCCGACGTCAAGTACGCCAGTGTCAAGGAGGCGGTGCCGCCGTTGTTCTACACGCCGTGGCGACAGGACACACATGTGGGACAGATGAACTTCTACGTGCGGTCCGCCGAGCCCGCGGCGCTGCTGCGCGCGCTCCCGGCCGCCCTCAAGCAGCTCGACCCCGGCCTTCCGTTGGAGGGCCTGAAGACCATGCCGCAGCAGATCCGACAAACCGTCTCCGTGGACCGGCTGATCAGCATCCTGTCGGCGTCCTTCGCCGTGCTCGCTACCGTGCTCGCCGCCGTGGGGCTGTACGGCGTCCTGGCCTACAGCGTGGCCCAGCGCACGCGCGAGATCGGCGTGCGCATGGCCTTGGGTGCCGACAGCGGGAAAGTGCGCGCGATGGTGCTGCGTCAGATGTCGGGGATGATGCTCGTGGGCGGTGGGATCGGCCTGGTGGGAGCGCTCGGTTTGGGGCGTGCCGCCCAGTCGTTGCTCTACGGACTCCAAGGCCACGATCCGGTGGTGTTCGCGCTCGCCGCCCTACTGCTCACGCTCGTGGCGCTCGGCGCGGTATACGTTCCGGCCCGACGGGCCTCGCTCGTGGATCCGGTACAGGCGCTGCGCTACGAGT
>DATNOR010000046.1:0-10363 GCA_035601235.1 Gemmatimonadales bacterium | reverse complement strand
CGGGTAGCGCGGGATCGCGCGCCTATGGACGCGAACGGGCTTCCCTAGGCTCGGCAGGATATCGGCGGCGGTGACGAGCGCGGATTCGATCGCGCTCTCCATGGTGGTCAGGTCGGCCTTCGAGCGGCAGTAGTCTCCGGCCACGTAGAGGTTCGCGAGCCGCGTCTTACTGTTGGGCCGATACGTCCACGATCCGACCGTGTTCAGGAATAGCGGCTCGCCTACGTGTGGCTGGACGGACGTGAGCCCGTGGTCCACGTCGGAGAGCTCGAAGTCCAGATACGCCCGCAGCTCGCGCAGCAGCTCGCGGCCGGCATCCTTGGGCTTGAGGTGGCGGAGCGGCTCGAAGTTCGATGAGATGACGCTCAGCACCGTGCGGTCCGGGTAGTCGGGCCAGCTCTGCGACAGGTCGATGAACGACACCTCATAGCGGGACTGGTAGAGCATGACGTGCTCGCGGGGCAGGCCGGGCAGTCTGCGTCGGAAATAGACATGCATCGCGGCCATCGGCGCGCTCTCGAAGTTCGCGTAGTCGGCCAGGCGCTTTTCGGTTACCGGGTACTGCCGCTCCGGGCGGTCCTCCTCCGCCTCCACGATCTCGTAGTCCACGAACTGGAACGTGACCTCCTGCGGTGTGGCCAGGACGACCAGGTCTTCCTCACCCACCTCCACGCGCGTGCCTCCCGCCAACTCGAGCCCGGCGACACGCTTTTGCCCCGGCTCACCCTTCACCTCCAGCCTGCAAATCTCGCTGTTGAGCCGGATCTCGGCGCTCCCGCCTTGCAAGGACCGCACGAGCGGATCGATGAAGCCGGCTTGCAGGTTCGTGACGAGGATCGACTGCATCGGGTTCGGCTTGCGGAGGTAGCTCGACAGCACGTTCGACGCCGTCATCGCCGAGATCGTGTAGGTCGGGATCGCGGACGCCTGGAGCACGAACCCCTGGTGCGCGAGGGCGACTTCGTCGGTTATGTAGAACCGCTTCCGGAGGAACCCGTTGAAGCTCACGCGGTCGAGGAAGCTGTTGGGGTGAAACGTCGTACTGGCGACGTCGAGCGCCGCGTAGCACCCCAACACCGCGACCCACCAGGGGACCAGGCCCGATGTGAGGTTGTGCCACGCGTTCCGCAAGCACGGGGCGTAGAGCGTACAATACCCGTCGTGGCCCCGCTTCCTGAAATGGACCCGGTCGAACTCGATGAGCGACCGCTCGCAGCCCAGCTCCTGCAGCAGGCGCCGCGTGTTCACGTACCACGCCGGAAAGATGTGGTAGCCGTGGTCCTCCCAATACTGCGGATCGCTCCCGTTCCGATGCGAGCTGGCCTTGCCCCCCAACCGGTCGCTCGATTCCAGCAGCAGGACGGGCACCTCGGCGAGGCGCATCTCGCGCGTGACCACGAGGCCTGCCAGGCCACCTCCGACCACTATGACGCGCGGCTCAGGCATCGGACGCTCCCAGGTCCAAGAGTTCGAACGGCATGGTGCCGGGGTGGATCCCCAAATCGGCGAACAGCGCCGCGGCCCGCGCTGCATCGGCGTCTCCCGAGCGTCCCGGCAGCGGCAGGCGCGCGCGCGCCAGGTGTGCGAGGGCTGCGTCGTGCAGCATTCCGAATCGCTCCGCGTGCTCGCCGGCGCGCCGCCACGCCCGGTGCGCGCCCGGCACGTCGCCCGCGAGCGCGCGGTAATGACCCTGCATCAGCCCCGCCGGCGGACGGCCGATGGGGAACAGGCGCGCGAACCGCGCGAGCCGGCGGCAGGCCGCGCGCGCCGCGTGGCGCGCGCGACGGGACTCGCCCCCCTCGCGCCGCGCTCGCGCCCACGCGTCGAGCGACACGGCGGCGATTCCCTCGAGGCTGCGCAGCGTATAAAAGGACGGGGGCACGACGCCTCGCGCGTGTCGGGTCGCCCGCACCGCGGCCGCGAGCGCCGCATCGCGCGCACCTTCGTGCAGGCGGGCCCAGGCCAGCATCCCGCTGCCGAGCACCGCTTCGCTGCGCTGCGTGTTCCGCTCGACCAGCGCTTCGAGCTCGGCGAGCCGGGTCCGGTTCACGGATCCGGAGGCGATGTCGGCGATCACGAGCCCCGCGGTCGCGAGCAGCAGCACCTCCACCTCCTCATCCGGTTCGGCGACGGCGTGAGCGCGACCGAGCAGCTCACAGGCGCGAGCGTACCGGCCGCGATGCAGCAGCATGTAGCCGTGCTGGGCGAGGGTGAGCCCCAACCGGTAGCGATCGCCCAGCCCTTCGAACAGCTCTGTGCTGCTCGTGAGCAGGTCCTCCAGCCGATTCCACTCGCCGGTACCGCTATAGTACGCCCCGCACGTCAGCTGGCTGAAGGCGCGGGCGGACAGGTCACGGGTGCGCGCCGCCGCGCCGAGTGCGCGGCGGCAGTAGAACCGCGCCGCCCAGTGCAGCCCCATCGTCCCCGTGGCCACGGCGGCGGTCGCATACGCGCGCGCCAGCTGTCCGTCCACGCCCGCCGCTTCGGCGAGGTTGAGCGTATGCGCCGTCGTGTGCAACAGCAGCGGCACGTCGTTCGAGAAATAGGCGATCTCGGACAGCTCGTGATGCAGGTCGGCGGCCTGGACGAGCGCCGCCCGGCGGTCCTCGCTGACGGCCGTGTCCGTGCCCGGCGCCAAGCGCCGCAGCGCCTGGCGCAGCACCTGTCCCAGTGCGCCCAGCATGAGACCCGCGCCCGTCGCGGGGACGGGGCGCCCGAGCAGCGCCAGCGAGCGCTCCAGGTGTCGCCGGCTGCTGACATTGTCGGCGAGCTGGAGGTTCGCGCGCCCGAGCCACCAATGCCACCGGGCCTCGCGCAGTGCGGCGCGGCCGGAACCCTCCCGCGACGCCAGCGCCAGTGCGGTTTCCAGGGAGTGGATCGCTTCGCGGTTGGCGTAGCCGGCCAGCGCCTGGTCCGCCGCGCGCTCCAGGTAGCCGATCGCCTTCCCGGCATCGTCGGCCCGCGTCCAGTGGTGCGCCAAGAGCGGCAGGTGGGGTGCCAGGTCGCTGGCGTGGTGCTGCTCGTACCAGGTCGCGACCGCGCGGTGCAGCTGGCGTCGCTGGGCAAAGGTCAGCAGGTCGTACGCGACCTCCTG
Organism: Gemmatimonadales bacterium; assembly: GCA_035601235.1. Lineage (GTDB taxonomy): Bacteria > Gemmatimonadota > Gemmatimonadetes > Gemmatimonadales > GWC2-71-9 > AG41. The sequence continues at coordinate 7,269 of DATNOR010000046.1, read as the reverse complement.
CGTGATCGGGTGGTCAAACCGGTACACCGGCTGCGCGCCCGGGACCTCGATGGCTACGAGGCCCGCCTCGCCCAGCTGGTCGAGGTGCGCCGGCAAGGCGTCGCGCTGTTCCGCGACCGGGAACACGTCCCAAAGAAGGGTCCACGAGAACACCCGCCCGATGGCGCTGGCCACCTTCAGCGATAGCTGTTGCGGAGGCGTCAGCCGATCGATGCGGCCTGCCACCACGCCCTGCACCGTCCCGGGCATCTGGAGTGCCTCCAGGTCGCCGGCCGCGAGCCGGCAGGTATGGCCCTCGATCACGAGATGGCCCGTGTCCCGCAATGCGAAGGCCAGCTGCTCGCTGAAGAACGGATTGCCTTCCGCCTTGGCCCGGACGAACGCCGCGGCCGCCGCCGGAAGCGACGTCACGCCGAGGCGCCGGGAGACGAGGGCGTGCACGTCGTCTCCCGAAAGGGGACACAGTTGCAGGCGCTCGAAGTCCGGCGAGCGGGCCAGGCGGTCGTACTCGACGGGCACGGGATCGTCGAGCGGCCGCGTAGCCACCACCAGTAGCAGCCGCGGCACGCCGCGCGCGACCGCCGCGGCGAGCGCCCACGATGCGGAGTCGCACCAATGGCCGTCGTCGAGCACGATGAGCGCCGGAGCGACGCTCGTCACGTGTCGCAGCACGTCGACCAGCAGCTCGCGCGTCACCTTGGCGCGGCCTGCCGCCGTCATGCGCGTCGTGATCTCCGTCTCGGGCAGGCCCAGCGCGACGATAGCATTGAGCAGGGGCGCCCTGGCGAGTTGCTCGGGGCGGTGCGCCAGGGCCGCGCGCACGGCCGCAGCGACCGCCGCCGGGCTGCCGCCGAGCAGGTTCATGAGCACGTCCCGCCACACGAAATACGGCGTGGATCGCTCCACTGCCTCCGCCACGCCGAGCGTGCAGCGCAGCCGCAGGGCTCGGGCCCGCTCGAGCGCGTCCTCGAGCAGCAGCGACTTCCCGATTCCCGCGTCTCCCTCGATGAGCAGGACGCCGCCCTTCCCCCCCAGCGCGACCGCGTCGATGCGCGCGCCGATACGCTTGCGCTCGGCGAGCCGGCCAACGATGGTCGTCGCGCCCCGCTCCCGCGGGCGAATGGCCTGCGGCCGGAAGGCCGGCACCGGCTCGCTGCTCCCCTTGACGACGAGCGGTGCCAGCGGCAGGAAGGTCAGCCGGGCCGCGGCGGCCTGAGCGGTCGGCTCGTCGCAGATCACGTCGCGCGACGCCGCCTGCATCAGCCGCGCTGCCCGGTTCATCACGTCGCCGGTGATGGCGTATTCGCGCCGTCGCGCGCTGCCGCGCTCCCCACAGAACGCCCGCCCCGTCGCGACGCCCATCCGGGCGGGGAACCCCGCGACGGCGAGAGCCGCCTGCAGCTCGATCGCCGCGTGAGCGGCCCGCGCCGCATCGTCCTCGTGGGCCGCCTCCGGCGTGCCCCACGCGGCCACGAGCGTCAGACCGGTCACGTCTTCTACCAGTTGTTGGACGGAGCCCCCGAACCGCCCGACCACGCTGCGCACGGTCCGCATCAGGAGACCCGCGCGCTCCAGGGCATCGGGCACCTCTCCCGTGAGTCCCTCCACGCTTGCGAACAGCACGCTGACCCCCCGGAACTCGGCCAGCCAGCCGCCGTTCTGCTCGCCGTTCTGTTCGCCGATGCGGGCCAGCACCGGCGCTGGCATGAAGGCGCGCGGGGGAGCGGTGGGAGCCGTGACGCCGACCGCCGGCGGCGCAGCGGCGGCGTTAGGCCCCGACAGCGCGGCGCGGACCAGCCGGACGGCCCCGCCCTCGAGCGGCTGCCCGGCGCAGGCGCCTCCCAGCAGCGGCCACACGGACGCCGCCGCCGCCACCTCGTCCGGGCCCGTGCAGCACGCCGCGCCACCGGCCTCACGCAGCGGAGCGCCGAGCACCACGAAGTCCCACGCCGCGCCCTCGCCGACGGTCGCGCTCCACAGCCAGCCGCCGCCCACCCCCACCCGCGCGCGCAGCCGGACACCCTCGACGCTCTCGCGGCCCGCCAAGCGCTGCTGGATCGCGAAGGCGCAGGCGGCGGCCCGCTGCACCGCCACCCCCAGATCCGCCTCCGTCGCCACTGGCCACAGCGCGAGCGTGGCGTCGCCCGCAAACCAGAGCGCTTCGCCGCCGTGCGCGTGGATGTCGTCGAGTAGCTCAGTGAAGAAGCCGTTCAGGAGCTCGCTCAGCTGCTCGGCCCCCACGGGGCCGCGTTCGGCGAGCCGCTCGGTGAGGGGGGTGAAGCCCGTGATATCGGCGCTCAGGACGGCGGCGGATACCCGCGACGCCTCACTGGCGAGGCGTCCCCTGCTCGCGGCGAGCCGCCGCAGCAGCAGGGCGGGAACGTAGGTGACGAGGTACTCAGCGGTGCTGCTCGACACGCCGCACGCTCGAGACGTAGACTGGAGGCGTACAATAGTAGCTCGCCGCTCGTGCGGCAGCGAGGCATCATGGCGGGATCCCGTCGAAAAGTCGCAATCCTGGGTGGCGGCATGGGTGCCCTTGCCGCCGCCTGGGAGCTGACGCGCCAGCCTGATTGGCGCGAGCGGTTCGAGATCACGGTGTACCAGCTCGGCTGGCGGCTCGGCGGTAAAGGGGCCAGCAGCCGAAACCCCGCCCGCGGCGAGCGCATCGAGGAGCACGGGCTGCACGTCTGGTTCGGTTGCTACCGCAACGCCTGCCGGCTGCTGCGTGAGGCGTACGCGGAGCTCGAGCGGCCCGACGACCATCCGCTCGCGACGGTGGAGCGCGCGTTCCGGCCCCAGGACCGCACGCCCCTGGGTGAGTTCGTCGGCAAAGAGTGGCGGTGCTGGCCCGTCACGTTCCCCCGATCCGCCGGCGAGCCCGGCACGGGTGACGAAGCCACGGTGTGGCAGAACATCGTCAACCTGCTGCGCCACGCCGACCGCCTGTTCGACGACTGGTGTCGGCGTGCCGGTGTCGCGCCGCCGGCCCCCGGCCGCTGGGCCTCGCTGTTCCGCCTGCATCACCCCGCCGCGGGTCGGGTCGAAGGCGGTTACCTGCGACAATGTCGCCGCCTGGCGGAGGCCGAGGCGGCGAATCCGGACCGCCCCTACGGACGCGGCGTGAAGAAGCTCGTGGACGCGGCGCACACCTGGCGTCACCGGCAGGCGTTGCTGTGGCGTCTGCGGCGCTTTCGGCGCTGGGGGTGGACCCGTGGGAGCGGGGAGGCCGACGACGAGCGCCGCCGCCTCTGGATCGGCATCGACCTCGCCGTCACTGGTGCGCTCGGCTTCCTCGTGGACGGCGTGCTGTTCTGCGGCACGGACGCGCTGGACGACGAGGATCTGCGAGACTGGCTCGCGCGCCACGGCGCCTCGCAGGACACGATCTGGTCCGGCGCCGTTCGGGGTCTCTACGACCTGTGCTTCGCGTACGAGAACGGCGACGCCGGCTCGGGACGCCCCAATGATCCTGGGCGCCCGCGGTTCGCCGCCGGAGCGGCCCTGGAGGTGGCGTTGCGCATTGCGCTCACCTACTCGGGCTCCGTGTGCTACGAGCTGCGGGCCGGCATGGGCGAGGCGGTGTTCGCGCCGCTCTATCTGGCGCTCCGGAAGCGCGGCGTGCGGTTCGAGTTCTTTCACCGCGTGCAGAAACTGGAGCTGTCGCCCGACGGCCGATCGGTCGCCGCGATTCACGTGGCACGTCAGGTCCGACTGCGTGGCGACGAGTACCATCCGCTCCGGGTGGTGAAGGGCGTGGAGTGCTGGCGTCACGAGCCGGACCCGGCCCAGATCGTGGACGGCGAGCGGCTACGAGGCGTTGACCTCGAGTCGCCGTGGAGCGGCTGGCAGGACGTCGAGGAGCGCGTGCTGCGCGGCGGTGACGAATTCGACGACGTGGTCCTCGGCATCTCGATTGCGGCCCTCCCCGACATCTGTGGCGAGCTGGGCCGGCGCGACCGGCGCTGGCATCGCATGTTCGAGCACGTCCGGACGGTGCAGACGCAATCGGTGCAGCTCTGGCTCACGGCGGACCTCGCGGCGCTCGGCTGGCGGCGGGGCCCGGTACCCGTGAATGCGCTGCCCGAGCCGCTCGACGTGTGGAGCGACATGAGTCACCAGCTGGTGCGCGAGGCGTGGCCGGAGGGTGGTCCCCGCAGCATCCAGTACCTGTGCGGGCCGCTGCCCGGCGATTGGGCCTCCGGTCCGACGGCCGATCGCACGGTACCACAGCGCGCTCAAGCCGGCGTCAAGCGAGTGGCGACCGCGTGGCTCGAAGACCATGCCGCACGCATCTGGCCGAGCTTCGCGTGGGGGCAGCTATACGATGAGGTCGGGCGCTCCGGGCCTGATCGCCTCGACGCTCAGGTGCTGCGCGCGAACATCAACCCGAGCGAGCGCTACGTGCTGTCGGTGCCCGGCAGCACGCGCCGCCGGCTGCGGCCGGACGGGTCCGGGTGCGACAACCTGTTTCTCGCCGGTGACTGGACGTACACGCCTTACAACGCCGGATGCATCGAGGCGGCTGCGCTCTCCGGGATCGCCGCCGCCGGTGCCGTGGCGCGCCGCGGCGGTCCGGCGCCGTCAGCGCTCGCGTCCCTTGTCGGCCTCGTGGTGCGGGCGGCGCGCAGGCTGCTGTGTCTACCGTTCCGGTTGCTGCGTCTGGTGAACCGGGGGATCTGGGCACTGCGACGGCGCTAGACGTTTGGTGCCGGCGTTCTGCGACGCTGATGTCTCGGGGTCTGCTGTCGTCGCAGCCTTACTTGAGCGCCGCGTTGAGCAACGCCGCCAGACGATAGCCCCCCAGGGCGATCTGCCCTTCCGAGACCTTCAAGGCTTCGGCCTGGTACGCGGCCGACGGTGCGCTGCCGCGACTGACTCCCGTGTACACGACGGTCTGCGCGAGGCGTAGCCCTTCGTGCGCCCAACTCAGGGCATCGGTCCCCGCGGCCGGCGTCCCCGCCACGCGATCGATCTGCCGCGCGATGCGGCTCGCGTACGCGATCGAATCCTCACCGGGCTCGGGCGCGATCGCTGCGTCGAGGATGCGGTCCCAGTAGGCGTGGAGGTTGCGATTGTCGTCGAGATGAAACGTGTTGCCGCCCTCGTCGCCCTTTGGGAGCGGCTCGGCGGGCGTGACGCGCGAGCTCGAGTGCAGCGGCTGGTGGATGTCGCCCACCAGGTGCAACACCCAGGCGAGGGCGACGGCGCGGGTGGTATCGGCGGCGCTCGAATCGGCAAGCGTGGCGCCGAGCGCCACGATGCGCTCGGCGGCGTTGAGCGAATCGGGGCCGGTGTGGGGGATGTCGTGTGGCTGGCCGTTCTCCGCGTCCCAGTAGAAGTCGGCGTAGTGCCAGGTGGCGTGGTGGTAAACGTGCCAGGGCTGGTTGCGGTTGCGCACCAGGTCGGCCCACGTGGCGGCGTTCAGGAACAGGGCGCGATCGCGCGCGGCCTCGCTGCCGTCGGCGGGACGAAGCGAGGCAAAGTTGGCGAGCGCCGGCCCGTGCAGCAGTAGCTCGACGGCACGGGCGCGGGCGTGCGGCGTCATGTGCCCCCAGGCGATCGCGGCGACGGTGCGGTGGCCCGCGGGGTCCCACAGCGCGGACGCCGGCAGCGCGAGCAGGGCGGCGGTGACGAGGGCGGCGCGGCTCACACCCAAATAATCCAGTCCTCGGCCGCGGATTGGCAACACAGCACGGCCCCATCATGCGACGGGCGGGGCGTTCCTGCGGCATCGTTTCATTGCCGCAGCGAGCGAAACCACGCCGGCAGAGGACGAGTCGCTCGTCAGACGCTCGGCTGGCCCCGGGCGCAAGCCCGGGGTTCACGGAAGGGGCGCGGTGACTGGCACTACCAGCGTTCGGCTGACCCCGGGCGCAGCCCGGGGATCACGGAGACTCAGGAACCGGTTCGTGGAATACGCGCCCTGAGAGGGCGCGCTCGGCCCGGGGTGCGCCCTTACAGGGCGCACGCAACGCCGAGCCCGGGCTCTCAGGCCGGGGATCCACTCGGAGCGGACTTTCGCGACTGTGAGCAGCGGAAAAGCCCGAGAGCTCGACGCTCCCCGGCTTTCGTGGCGTAGCGACACGGGCTACGCAGAGACCCCACAGTATCAACATCATAGGGCCGGGCCACGCGCTGGCATAATGCTGCGGCATGTGTATCGTCTTGTGCCAAGCTTGACAAAGGAGGAACTGGTGATGAAAAGCCGATGCATGCGGACGATTGCTATCGTAACGGCACTCGTCTGTGCCTTGGGCGGCAGCGCCATGTCCGCCCAGGACAAGTACGCCTTGAAGGTGCCGGGTGGGCTCGCGTTCTCCGAGTTCAGGGGATACGAGGCCTGGCAGGTCGTCTCCATCAGTCAGGACGGACCCCTGTTTGCTGCGATCCTCGCGAATCCCGTGATGATCGAGGCGTACCGGGCCGGCGTGCCCGGGAACGGCAAGCCTTTCCCCGACGGCTCCAAGATGGCGAAGATCCATTGGAGCCCGAAAAAGCTGGAGACGTTCCCCGCCGCGACGGTGCCAGGCACGCAGCATGACGCCGACTTCATGGTGAAGGACAGCAAGAGGTTCCCAGACAGCGGTGGGTGGGGATGGGCCGTGTTCAAGTATGAGGCCGCGTCCCGTACCTTCACCCCCGGCACCACAGCCGACGTGCCGCCGCAGGGGAACGACGCAAAGTGTGGATTCGCGTGCCACACGATCGTGAAGACGAGAGACTACGTCTTCACGGATTACCAGAGCCGCTGAACGAAAAGCCGGAGAGCTCGACCTCCCTGCTCGGCTGACCCCGGGCGCAAGCCCGGGGATCACGGAGACTCAGAAACCTTTGGGCACGATGGATCACAAGGGCGGCGGTTCGTGGAATCCGCGCCCTGAGAGGGCGCGCTCAGCCCGGGGTGCGCCCTATACAGGGCGCACCTAAAACGCCGAGCCCGGGCTCTCAGCCCGGGGATCATGTAAGGCTCCGGTCAGGGCCGCAACCTTTTGCCGCCGCAGGGCGTCCAAGCTGTATCCTGGCCCCGCGACCACCATGTCGAGACTCACCGTCCTTCTCGCCGTGCTGTGTACCCCTCCCTTGACAGCGCAGAACATCCATCCCACGCCGCCCCCGGAAGTCCAGGCGGTGCCGCTGCACGAGGAGATTCATCTGGACGGTCGGCTCGACGAAGCGGTGTGGCAGAGCGCGCCGGCGGCGAGCGGCCTGCGCCAGGCACAGCCGCACGAGGGCGAGCTCGCGACGCAGCGCACGGAGGTTCGCTTC
>DATNOR010000045.1:0-7449 GCA_035601235.1 Gemmatimonadales bacterium | reverse complement strand
CCGCCCTTCCTGACTCGGCAGGCGGAAGAAGCCCGCCGACACCCCGTCGCGATGCCCGACACCGCCGAAGCTGTAGAACTCGGCGGTCTCGCCGAGCGGCACCACCGCATTGTAGAACGCCATGCCCTCGGTCGCCGCGCTCTGCCCGACGCGCATCGTGAAGTCCTCGCGCGTGAGGTTGTTCACCCGCAGGGCGGAATCGGTGCCGGCCTGGGTCGTGATGCCGGGGAAGATGTCGTTGCCCGAATACGGGGCCGCGCGATTGGTCGCACCGCGATCGAGATACTGCGCGGTGACGTTGAGGAAGCCCCGGTCCCCGATCGGGAAGCCGTAGTTGGCGTCGGCCTTGACCTGATCGCCGTCATGCTTGTCCGTGATATCGCCGAGGGCGGTCCCGCCCGGTGTCGTGCCGACGGTGCTGCTTGCGTCCAGATGCTCGGTCTGACGCTTGAGCACGATGTTGATCACGCCAGCGATCGCGTCCGAGCCATATTGGGCCGACGCGCCGTCCCGCAGCACCTCGATGCGCTCGATCGCCGCCGCAGGGATCGCGTTGAGATCGACCCCCACAGTGCCCCGGCCGAACGTGCCGTTTACATGGACGAGCGCGCTCGAGTAGCGTCGCTTGCCATTGACCAGCACCAGAACCTGATCGGGACCGAGGCCCCGGAGGCTCGCGGGATTCACATGATCCGACCCATCGGCGATCGCCTGATGCGAGGCATTGAACGAGGGTTCCAGTGTCGCAAGCATCTGGTTCACTTCGGTCACCCCCGTCTCGGTCATTTCCTGCGACGTGATCACGTCCACCGGGACCGGCGTCTCGGTGGCGGTGCGCGACGTGCGGGCGCCGACCACGACCACTTCGTTGAGGGAGAGCGGCGTGGCGGTGAGCTTGAAATCGACGGTGACCGTCTGCCCCGCGGGCACGACGACGCGCTGCTCCGCCGGCTCGTAGCCAATGAGCCGGGCGCGCACGTTATGCGCGCCGGCCGGGACGCTCAGGTGATACAGCCCCTTCTCGTTGGTGAGCACGCTCCGCGCCGTCCCGACGATCACCACGCTTGCCCCGGCGAGCGGCGCGCCCGACTCGGTCGCCACGACGGTCCCGGACACTGTACCGGTCTGTTGTGCGACTAGCGGGACGAAGGGGACCACAAACAGGAACGCGACGTTCAGAGCAGCGGGGGTCGATCTCACGGGCCACCTCCTGGCGGATGACGGGTTGCTGATCCAGGTGTGGCTAGTAATACGCCTCCGGTGGTCGGTGCGCTACCCGTTGCCGATCGCTCGCACCCGGGCTTCGACCGCGAGCCGCTCGAGCTTCTCGAGCGGCAGCGCCAATAGCAGATCGATCCGGCGACTCAACAGCAGAAACGCATCCTTGAACGCCGTGCGCTTCGTGGCGTCGTCACCCGCGGCCTCGGCGGGATCCGGCATGCCCCAGTGCGCCAGTACCGGCTGGCCGGGAAAGATCGGGCACGATTCCTTGGCGCGATCGCACACGGTGATCACGAAGTCCCACGGCTCGCGCTCCAGGCCGTCGATGCCGCGCGGCGCGTGGCCGTGCCAGGGGACCGCGTACTGGCGCAGCGTTTCGACCGCGAGCGCGTTCACGCGGCTCGCCGGGCGCGACCCGGCGCTCTGGGCCTCGAACCGGCCTTTCCCTTTCGAGTTGAGCAGCGCCTCCGCCATCTGACTGCGCGCGGAGTTCCCGGTGCAGAGAAACAGGACGCGGAAGGGTCGTCCCGTCACACGGGCCTTCTGGCGCGCACGAACGCCCCCATGATCCGGCCGCCGACCTCCCGCGCCAGCACCTCGGCGTCGAGGCCGGCGCCGGTCAGTACCGCCCGCGCATCCTCGAACTGATAGATCCGCGTCGGCTCCACGCTCACGTCCACGAACCCCGCGTCGGCGAGCAGTCGCCGGTACTCCTGTTCTTCGAGCGCTCCCGCCACGCAGCCCACCCACAGCTCCATGCTGCGCCGCACGGCGTCCGGGATCTCGCCCCGCACCACCACGTCCGACACGGCGAACCGGCCGCCCGGCCTGAGCACCCGAAACGCCTCGCACAGCACCCGGCGCTTGTCGGCCGAGAGGTTGATCACACAGTTCGAGATGATCACGTCCACGGAGGCGTCGGGCAGCGGGATGTTCTCGATCTCGCCCTTCAGAAACTCCACGTTCGCGACGCCAGCCTTGCGCTGGTTCTCGCGCGCCAGCGCCAGCATCTCGTCCGTCATATCGAGACCGTAGGCTTTCCCGGTGGCGCCGACACGCCGCGCCGAAAGCAGGACGTCGATCCCACCGCCCGAGCCCAAGTCGAGCACGATTTCTCCCTCGTGCAGCTTGGCCAACGCGGTAGGATTGCCGCAGCCCAGCGAGGCGAGCACAGCGCCTTCGGGAAGTGCTGCGGTCTCGGCGGCGTCGTACAGATTCGAGCTGACCGGATCGCAGCCACAGCTGCCGCCTTGCCCGCCCAGCACGCGTGTCGCGGCCTGGCCGTACTTCGCCTTCACCGTGCCCTTGATCTCTTCGCCGCTCATATGCTGCAGCAAGCCTGGGCGCAGCTGCCCGCGTGCTTCCCCGGCTTCACGGCGGCGGCGAACTCAGCGATTTGGTCGAGCGCGTCGCGGTTCAAGGCGTAATAGACCCAGCGGCCGTCCCGCCGGTCGCTCACCAGTCCTGCATCCTTCAGGGTCTTCAGATGGAAGGACAAGCGCGACTGTGCGGCCTCGAGCACCTGCTGCAGCTCGCACACGCAGCGCTCGCCGTGCGACAACAGGCGCACGATCTCCAGCCGGGTCTCGTCCGACAGCGCGTGGAACGCGCGTGCCGCATGGCGGATCTCAGGGAGCGTCGTCGCAGGCATGGGTGATAATATATCAATAAGTGTTGATGTGTCAATCGACCGGATCCACCGGGGTATAAGCCCGACGATGCTTCGACGCACCGTCTCGGTCGCACTGGCCGCGCTCGTGGGCGCCGCCTGCCCCGGCAAGGAGTCACGCTCGTCCGCCGCAGAGGCGCCCGGCGTCCAGGATACCGCCTTCGCCGGCACGACGGCTCCGCTCCTGCGGCTCCGGCCCACACGGGCCGGCGCCCCCCCCCCGGCCGCCCTGCTCCGCTCCGTGACGGCCGCCCCGGGGCGCGGCTACGACCGCGTCGTCTTCGAGCTCGCGGGCGACAGCGTGCCGGGCTACCGGGTGGAGTACGCGGCCGGTCCGGTCAGGAACTGCGCGTCGGGAGATGTGGTATCCGTCGCGGGCAGCACGCGCCTCGTGGTGCACCTCGAGCCCGCCCGGGCGCACGACGACCAGGGCAACCCGGTCCCGCGGCAGCGCGACCTGGTGCCCGGCTTGCCCGCCGTCCGGGAAGTGAAGCTGGTGTGTGATTTCGAAGGCCAGGTGGAGTGGGTCCTGGGCCTCCCCGCGAAGCAGCCGTATCGCGTGACCGAGCTCGCGGGAAGCTTGGTGCTCGATGTGAAGCAGGGGCCATGAGCAAGGCGGTCCTCGCGCTGATCGTCCTGGTTGCCGCCTGCCATCAGGCCCCGGTGGAGCCCTGTCCCGCCGGACCGCTCGCGGCCGCCGTCACGCCGCCGCCCTCCCGACCATCGCCGTTCGATTCCGCGTTCCGGGCAGCCGGCGCCGAGTTTCAGGTGCCGCCGGAGCTGCTCGCGGGACTCGCCTGGGTGGAGACGCGATGGCAGATGGTGGAAGGGGAAGAAGAGTTTCCCGGACGGCCTCCGGCATTCGGCGTCATGGCATTGCGCGGCGCGGCGCTCGAGCGCGGAGCGGCACTCGCGGGAGTGCCGCTCGAGGCGGCGCGTCACGATCCCCTCGCGAACGTCCGTGCCGCGGCGGCCTTGCTCGACCTGTACGCGCGCGAAGCCGGGATCGACCGCACACGCATCGACGCTTGGTCGCCCGTCGTGACCCGCTACGGCGGCATCGAGCTCCCCGAGGGACGCGCGGCGTACACGCGCGCAGTGGACCGAGCCCTCGTCCGCACGGGGGCCGGGCCGGGGCTCGTGCCGCCCGCCGCACCGGGCGCCTGCCCCCCGCCTGCGGCGACCGGAGCGCCCGACTACGCGCCCGCGGTGTGGCGGCCATCCCCCAATTTTGACCAGCGGGCGGCCGATTCGACCGGCGCGATTCACATGGTGATCGTCCACACCTGTGAGAGCAACTACGCCAGCTGCTGGAGCTGGCTCGTGAATCCCGTGGCGCAGGCCAGCGCCCACTACGTGGTGAGCGAAGAAGGAAGCGAAATCTCCCAGCTCGTACTCGAGCGCAACCGCGCGTGGCACATCGCGGCGCTGTACGACTGCACCTTGAACCGGCGTCACGACTGCTGGCTCAACGGCGTGCAGAGCAACCACTTCACGGTGGGGGTCGAGCACGCGGGCTTCGCGTCGCAGGACTCCTTCCCCGAGGCGCAGCTCGCGGCATCGGCGGCGCTGGTGTGCGACGTCACGCGTGACCGCGGGATCCCACGCGACTGGCAGCACATCGTGGGGCACGGGCAGCTGCAACCGGCGAATCGCACCGATCCAGGACCGCACTGGCCCTGGATCGCCTATGTGCACCGGGTGCAGGCGCTGTGCGGCGAGATCGTGGTGGACGATTCTGCGCAGTTCAACGACCCAGTGGTGGCCGCTGCGGCGGTGCCGGCCACGTGGGCGGCCTCAGATACCACGCCCGACTTTTATGGCGGCGGCTATCGCTGGGCGCCCACTCAACCGGACGCGGCGGACGGTGCGGTGTTCTCGTTTTTCGTGGCCACAGCGGGCCCGCGCGCGATCGACGCACGCTGGACCAGCGGGGCGAACCGCTCGGCGCTGGCCGCGTACGCCGTGGTCACGTCCGCGGGCGTTACGGTCGCGACCGTGACCCTGGATCAGCGGACCGGCGGCGGCAGCTGGCACGCCCTCGGCACGTGGCCGTTGCCCGCCGGATGGAATCGAGTCGTGCTGCTGCGGCGCGCCCCGAGCGGTTCGGTGGTGGTTGGGGACGCGGTGCGGGTCAGTGCGACTCGCCCGGCTTCATCATCTGGCGGTGCTGCTGCATCCACGTCTGCATCGAGTCCGCCCACGCCTTGAGCTTGGCGCGCTGCGCGTCGGTGAGGACCGCGCGACCTTGCACCGCCGACGCGAGCGCCAGCCAATGCGCCTTCCCCATGGCCGCCTGCGCCGCCTGGAAGTGCGTCTTCATGGCGCCGGTGTCTGGCGCGGCAGCGTTCGCCGCCTGCTCCAGCTCCTGCAGGTGGGTCTTCCCCTCGCTCATGGCGGCGTCCTGGCCCGTCTGCGTCGCGGCGCGCAGCGCCGTGAGCCGGCTGACCTGATCGGGGGTGAGTCCCAGGGCGTCCTTCCGGGCGAGGAGGTGCTGGGGCGTGTACAGCATGACCTGCATCATCGGCCCCATCATCTCCTGCATGGCCATCGGGTCGCCCATCATGTGGCCCATCGGGGGCATGGGCTGCTGCGCGGCGAGCGGAGCGGCGGCGAGTGCGGCGAGCCACAGCACGGACAGGCGGTTCATCGGTCGGTCCTCCCTGGTGGTTGGCCGAATGATAATGCGGCCCCCGAATCTAGGGGCGATCCGGGGGCCTGAGAGCGCAGCGTGAGATCGAGATGAGACTACCGCTCGGCGGCCGCGGCCACGGCGGGCTTATCGGTGTCGGACACAGCGAGCCGGATCCACATACCAGCCGCGCCATGACCTGGCACCGCGCAGAAGATGAGGAACGGGCCGCCCTTCCCCGCGACGAACCGGATATCGCTGCCCTGCCCCCCCGAGAGGCCCTGTTCAAGGCGCGCGCTGGCTGCGTGTTCGAACGCCGGTGGCACGGGACCGGTGGGGAGCGTCGCCCCGTCCGGGATGATCTCGACCGAGTGTGGCAGGTTCGGGTCCTCGTTCTTGAAATGGAGCGCAACGGTCCACCCCTGCGGCACCGTGAGCACGAGGCCGCCGCGGCTGAACCCGTTGAAGTTCATTCCACCATTCTTGTCTGTAAGACCCGCCACGAGCTTGAAGTCGACGGTCTTACTCGCGGCATCCGTACGCAGCCACGTTGGATCGATCTTGCCGCCTGTGGCCGTTTGGGCCGCCGCAGCGCCCACCCCCCAGAGCAGCACCGTCAAACAGGTCAGCCGACGCATATGGACCGTCTCTCTTTCAAGACGACGCTCGCCGCTAGTACAGCAGCCAAGTCAGGATGTACAGCGTGTTGTTGTCGCTCGCCCGGCGCCCGAAGCCATCGTAATTGCTCGAGCTGCCGTTGAACGTGTCGTACGCCACGTACTGGAACTGGAGCCGCAGGTTCTGCCAGGGCATCAGGTCGACCTCGGCGATCAAGCCGTCGTTCTTGGGGCTGCCGGTGCGGCTTCCCGAGACGGGCGCCGGCGCGTAGAGCAGCGTGTCGCTCGTGCCGGTCGTGACAAACGGGGCCAGGGTGAACGCGTACCGCGTGCCGATGTGATACATGGCGTCCATGCGGAACGTGCGCAGTGTGTTCGTCGGGTTTGCCGCGCCCCCGGCGGCCCAGGTCTGCTTCTCGTGAATCCAGGTCCCGTCGAGCGTGACGCTGTTCGAGCCGAACGAGTGCATGTACGCCAGGTCCACGGCGAAATCGGTGAAGCGATTGGTCGGCCCTTCGACACCGGTGGGGAAGACGCTCGCCGCCATGCCATAGGTGCCTACGGACAGATAGTTCTGTCCCCACGTATTCGGCAGCGCGATCCGCCAGTACGGTGCGGCGCCTTTGATCACGCCAGTAGCCATCGAGTCCAGGGGACGTTGGATGCCGAGCGGCGCCGAGCGATACGCGCCGAATTCGGCATACACTCGATCATTCCACATGGTGTAGCCCGTCAGGCCTGCCGCCTGCTGCCCCAGTGTGCCGTCGACCAGCGTGGCGGCGCCCGGCGCCGGCGCCACGGCGGAGCTGCCGTACGGGAAACCCCAGGCGGGCGTGCTGTTCCAGACATCCTGCACGGTGGGGTTGTTGTTCAGGCTCAGTCCGAGCGTGGCGCGCTTGGACAGGATGTTCGTATGGGTCGCGAACCGAAAGTCCGCGTTGTCGACGCCCAGCTGGCCGCTCTGCGGATCGAACGTGACCTGCAGGAAGCCGCCGACGTGTGGGGTGATCTCGCCCCCGGTGAACAGGCTCAGCTGGTCGGGGAACAGCACCGTGCCGTTCTGGGTGCCGGGCAGCGCCTTCTTGGTGCTGGTGTACGACGTCTGGAACATCAACGACACCGGGGCCACCAGGTTGAGCAGCAGGCTCTGCTGGCCCTCGGGAGTCTTCCCCTCGAGTGACTCGCTCCGTCGGAACACATAGCCGTTGAGCTTGAAAGCCCTCCCGGTGGGGGTGAGCTCGGGAAAGTGCGTATGGCAGGCGCTGCAGGCCAAGCCGGTCTGGCGCGCATAGGTCGGGGTGAGATGAGCG
>DATNOR010000044.1:0-13252 GCA_035601235.1 Gemmatimonadales bacterium | reverse complement strand
GTACCGCCGCCGCACCGTCATGGACGTATCGCTCATCCCGGCCGAGGCGGTGGCGGACCTCGCCGTGTTGCTGGCGAGCGAGCGGTTCCGCTTCACCACCGGGGACATCCTTACCGTCGACGGCGGTCTTCCGGAGGCTTTTCCCCGCTGACGCCCCAGATGGAGCGGTCGCGCCGTTGACGGCATTCGTCCGGCGGTCTAGCTTCCCACAGAGGATACTACAACGCCCCGCGAGTCGGGGCGTTTTTGCTGGGGAGCCATGTTCGGACCGAAGAAGCACTGCGTGGTCGTGGTCGGCGCCCAGTGGGGCGACGAGGGGAAGGGGAAGATCGTCGACGTGCTCGCCGAGCGCGCCGACCTCGTGGTGCGCTACCAGGGTGGCGCCAACGCCGGGCATACCGTGCACACCGCCGCCGGCGAGTTCGTGCTGCACCAGATTCCCTCGGGGATCATCCAGGGGGCGATTTGCGTCGTCGGCAACGGCGTCGTGCTCGACCCCGAGACGCTGTTCACCGAGCTCGATGCATTGAGCGAGCGCGGCGTCCGGACCCAGCACAAGCTGTACGTGTCGGAGCGCGCCCACCTGACGCTCCCGTTTCACAAGCTGCTCGACCGGGCCCGCGAAGCGAAAGAGAAGATCGGCACCACCGGGCGCGGCATCGGACCCACCTACGAGGACAAGTACGGGCGGCGCGGCATCCGGGTGGGCGACCTGCGAAATCCCGCACGCGCGCGGGAGCTCGTGTGCGCCCGGGTGCAGGCGGCGAACCAGTTCCTGGAGGTACTGGCCTCGCCCGAGCGGGCCGATGCCGCGGAGCACGTGCAGCTGCTGGAACGGCTCGCGCCCCGGCTCCTGCCCCTCGCCATCGACGCGGGGCGCGTCGTGTGGGAAGCGTTGCAGCGCGGCGAGTCGGTGCTGCTGGAGGGGGCGCAGGGCGCCCTGCTCGACGTCGACCACGGCACCTACCCCTTTGTCACGTCGTCCAACACGACGGCGGGGGGCGCCGCGGTCGGAGCCGGGATCGGCCCTACCGCCATCGACGCGGTGCTGGGCGTGGTGAAGGCGTACACGACACGCGTGGGCAACGGACCCCTGCCTACCGAGGCGCCTCCACCCCTCGGCGAGAAGATCCGGGAGCTGGGCGACGAGTTCGGCGCCACGACGGGACGCCCACGCCGCTGCGGCTGGTTCGACGCGGTAGTGGTGCGCTACGCCGTGCGGGTGAACGGGCTCACCGGACTCGCGGTCACCAAGCTGGACGTGCTGGACTCGTTCCCCGAAATCCCGGTGTGCGTCGGCTACCGCCTCGACGGGGAAGCGCTCGATTCGATGCCCGCCGAAGTGGAGCGGCTCGGACGGGTGGAGCCGGTGTACGAGTCGCTACCAGGCTGGCAGCGCTCCTTGAGCCTGGTGCGCCGGCTGGCGGACCTGCCGCCGGCCGCGCGGGCCTACCTGGATCGCCTGCAGGACCTGGCCCATGCCCCGATTCAGTATGTCAGCGTCGGTACGCACCGCGACCAGATCATCGAAGTGACGTGACACTGTCCGGTTGATGCTCGATCTTGCGGTGATCGGTGCGGGGCCCTGCGGGCTCGCCGTGGGCGTCGCTGCGAAGCGCGCCCACCTCGCGTGCTCGCTGTTCGACAAGGGACCGGTCGTTTCCAGCCTGCAACGCTATCCCTTGTACATGACGTTCTTCTCGACGCCCGAAAGGCTCGAGATCGGGGTCCCGTTCGTGACGGCCGGCGACAAGCCCACGCGGCGCGAAGCCCTGGCGTACTACCGGCGCGTGGCGGAGCACTTCGAGCTGGACGTGCGCCAGTATCACGAAATCGTGCGGGTCGAGCGGACGCCGCAAGGCTTCGAGCTGGTAGCGCGCCACCCGGGCGCCGCGGCGCCGGAGACGATCTCCACCCGTCACGTCGTATGCGCGACCGGGTACTTCGAGTCGCCCAACCTGCTCGGCGTCCCCGGCGAAGAGCTGCCGCACGTGTCGCACTTCTTCGTCGAGCCACACCCCTATTGGCAGCAGCGCGTCGTGGTGGTGGGCGGGGGAAACAGCGCCGTCGAGGCTGCGCTCGAGCTCACCCGCGTGAGCGCGCGCGTAACGATGGTGCATTTCCTGGGCGACTTCGACCGTGGCGTGAAACCATGGGTCCTGCCCGACATCACGAATCGCGTGAAGGAAGGCCGGGTGTCCGTGCGCTGGTGCAGCCGCGTGGTCGAGATCGCGCGCTCGCACGTGGTGGTGCGCCGCGAGCCGGACGGCGACCGGGAGACGGTGCCGGCGGACTTCGTGCTGGCGCTTACGGGCTACCGTGCCGACCTGAGCTTACTCCGCTCGCTCGGCGTGGCGGTGGACGAGACCACCGGCGTACCCCGGCACGACCCCGCTACCATGGAGACCAACGTGCCGGGTGTGTACATCGCGGGTGTGCTCTCGTCCGGGTTCGACGCCAACAAGATCTTCATCGAGAACGGCCGGGAGCACGGCGGCCGGATTTGCGACCACCTCAAAAGCAAACCCCCCAGAGTTGCCCCTGGGGGGTGATCGCCTGCTCGACATCGTGCGCCCTAGAACCCGATGCGAGCGAGACGAAGCTTTCTGCCCCGACCTCAGAGGCAAGAAGAGTGCCTTGACTGCGCCTGCGATCACGGCGAGAGATACACGCAACCATCATAGACATATGTACCGCATAATGCACTCTTTGTTGCGTAATGCAAGATGATAATGTAGTTCTCGTTGCCCCGGCGGCCTTCAAGGGCACGTTTGGGCCTCGGCAGGTCGCGGAGGCGATCTCGCTGGGTGCGCGCCGCGCCTTGCCGGGCGCCGCCGTGCTGCAATGCCCTATTTCGGATGGGGGCGATGGGCTGCTCGATGCGGTGTTGCCACCCGGGTCGCTGCGTGAGCACCTCAAGGTCACGGGCCCCTTGGGCGACCCGGTGTCGGGCAAGCTCGGCTGGATGGACCCCGAGACCGCGATGTTCGAGAGCGCCACCGCCTGCGGCATCGCGCTGCTGCAACCGGATCAGCTCGACCCGCTGCGGGCCACGACGCGCGGCGTGGGTGAGATGATTTGGGAGGCCGTCGAGCGCGGCGCCCGGACGGTGGTGGTGGGGCTGGGCGGTTCTGCCACTGTGGACGGCGGCACGGGCGCGGCCCGGGGGATGGGTTGGTCGCTGCGGGACGCCGAGGGGGCTGCCCTCCCCGAGGGCGGAGGCTCGCTGGTCCAGTTAGCGGTAATGGACGGGGGCTGGGGGCTCGACGCCCGCGTGGTCGCGTTGGCGGACGTGACGACGGCGCTCGTGGGACCGGAGGGGGCGGCACCCGTGTTCGGCCCGCAGAAGGGCGCTGGACCGGAGGGCGTGAAGCTGCTGTCCCGCGGTCTCGAGCGCCTCGGCGAGCTGATGACGCGCCACGGCCGCGGCGACCTCACAACGCTGCCGGGCGGTGGTGCGGCGGGAGGGCTGGGCGCGGGACTCGCGTTCTTCGCCAAGGCGCAGCTCCTGCCGGGAGCGGAGTGGGTGCTGTCGCGCGTGGGATTCGATGCCGCGCTCGCGAAGGCGCAGCTGGTGATCACCGGTGAGGGGTCGTTCGATCGTACGTCGCTCGTCGGCAAGGCCTCGGGTGAAGTGGTGCGGCGGGCGCAGGCTGCCAGGAAAAAAGTGGTCGTGATCGCGGGCCGGGTCGAAGGACTGATCGGGCTGCACGCGCTCGACGGCGAGGGAAAGCGGCTGGACGCCGCGGGCATCGCGGCCCTCGCCGAGCGCGCGGTGCGCCAGGCGTTCGGGTTGCCTGGCGCCTAGCGGCGCGTCTATCTTCCGGCCCTCTATGCCCCCTGCCGACAACGTCATGGAGAAGTTGGTGTCGCTCGCCAAGCGGCGCGGCTTCGTGTTTCAGTCCTCGGAGATCTACGGCGGCCTCGGCTCCGTGTGGGACTACGGGCCGCTGGGCGTCGAGCTCAAGAAGAACATCAAAGAGCGCTGGTGGCGCTCCATGGTGCACGAGCGCGAGGACATCGAGGGGCTCGACGCCGCGATCCTGATGCATCCCAAGGTCTGGGAGGCGTCGGGCCACGTGGCCGGCTTCACCGATCCCCTGGTGGACTGCAAGCACTGCAAGAACCGGTTTCGGGCCGACGATCCTCGGATCAAGGGCACGCCGGGCGAGCCCACCGCGCAGTGTCCGGTGTGCGGGAGCAAGGGCACGCTCACGGCGCCGCGCATGTTCAACCTCATGTTCAAGACGTTCATGGGCCCGGTGGAAGACGCGGCGGCGGTCGTGTATCTGCGTCCCGAGACGGCGCAGGGCATCTACGTCAATTACCTGAACGTGCTGCAGTCGGCGCGGCAAAAGATCCCCTTCGGCATCGCGCAGATCGGGAAAGCGTTCCGCAACGAGATCACCCCCGGCAACTTCATCTTCCGTACGCGCGAGTTCGAGCAGATGGAGATGCAGTTCTTCGTCAAGCCGGGCACGGACCTCGAGTGGTTCGAGTTCTGGCGCGAGGAGCGGATGAAGTGGCTGGGGGGCCTGGGCATCCGGCCGGAGAAGCTGCGCTTTCATCAGCATACGAAGGAAGAGCTCGCCCACTACGCCAAGGACGCCTACGACATTCAGTACGAGTTCCCCTTTGGCTGGCAGGAGTTCGAGGGCATCCACAACCGCACCAACTTCGACTTGTCGCGCCACCAGGAGTTCTCGGGGAAGAAGCTCGAGTATCTGGATCCCACGACGAACGAGCGCTTCGTGCCTTACGTCGTGGAGACGTCCGCGGGCGCCGATCGGACGGCCCTCGTCGTGATGCTCGACGCCTACAAGGAGGAAGAGGTCGAAGGCGAAAAGCGTGTGGTCATGCGGTTTCACCCCGCGTTGGCGCCCCTCAAGGCGGCCGTCTTCCCTTTGGTGAACAAAGACGGCATGCCGGAGCTGGCCCGCCGCATCTTCGACGACTTGCGCAAGTCGCACAACGCGTTCTACGACGATGGCGGATCCATCGGACGGCGCTACCGCCGCCAGGACGAAGCGGGTACACCCTTCGGGATCACGATCGACGGCCAGTCCACGCAAGACGGGACCGTCACCGTGCGCGATCGCGACTCCCTCAAGCAGGAGCGCGTCGCCGCCGATCGGCTGGCCGGCTACGTCGCCGACAAGCTCAAGGGCTGATCCGTGGGCAAGCGCGTGCTGCTGGTCACGACCGATCTGCTGTTCCGCTCCAAGCTGGCCGGCGTGGTCGCGGCGGCGGGCGGGGAGGTGACACGCGACGAGGTGCTGTGTGATCTCGCGGTCGTGGAGCTCGGGGGGCGCGCCGACGACCGGGTCGGGGAGCTGGTGCGGCGCCGTATACCGGTGTTGGCATTCGGTTCCCACGTGCGGCCGGAGGCGTTGCGCGCCGCGCGGGAGGCGGGGGCGACCGCCGTGCCCAATTCGCAAGTCGAGGCCCGGCTGAGAGAGCTGCTGAACGGGTAGTCTTCGATCCGTGTTATCTTTGCTCACACTGTGACACACACGACCAGCGTTGCACTGCCGCCGGCCGAGGTACTGGACCGGGCCAAGCGGTTTTTTGCCGAGCGGGTCCCGCATGCCGCCGCCTACGTAGAGAAGGAAGGACCCGAGTTCGCGGTGCTGCGGGGTCAGGGTGGGGAGGAAGTGGTGATCCGGGCGTGGGCCGACGGGGGGGGAACGACGCGCATCCGGGCGTCCACGCTGTTCTTCGATCAAGTGCTCGATCGGTTTCTCTCCACGCTCCCGCTCGAGAGCGGCGTGGAGGTTGTGTGAGCACGGTCACGGAGCGTTTCGCCGTACGCGTGATGGTGACGGAGGTGTGGGATCAGGTGTTCCTGGCGGTCGAGCCCACGACGACGGTGGCGGAGCTCAAGCGCCAGGCGCTGGCGCAGGCGTTGAAGCGGTCTAACATCCCCCTCGCCGAGTACATCGTGAAGTTCCACGGCGCGCAGGTGCTGGACGAGTCCACGACCCTCGCGGCGCTCGGCGTCGCGCCCAACGCCCCGTTCATCGTGTTGCCGGCGCGGCGTCAGCCGGTGCACTGATCGTGCGCTCCGCCGCCCGCACGCCCGGCCGCGCCCTGGCGACCTTCGCCATCGGGTTCCTGCTGCTTGACGCGGTGCTCTTCGCCTACAGTGGCTTCGCGCTCCACCGCATGGCGAACATCGTGTGGGGCGGCATATGCCTCGTCCTGGTGGCGCCGGTCGTGGTGTTGTGGCGGCGTTACCGCCGCGCGATGTTGGAACTCGAGCAAGACCGGCGCGAGCTGCGGGCCGAGGCGGAGTCGATTCGCGATCTGCTGCACAGCAAGCACCTGCACAACTGAATGGGCCCATCGCCCGTTCCCGTCGTTCACCACCCCGCCTGTCGGCTGCACGATCCCGGCGCCGGTCACCCCGAGCGCCCCGAGCGGATCGACGCCGTGCTCGGCGCGCTGCGGTCGCCGGACCTGGCAGGGCACCTGACGTGGCACGAGGCGCGACCGGCGACCTGGGAGCAGCTCCAGCGCGTGCACCCGGCGGAGTACCTGACGGGGTTGGAGCGACTGGCGCACGCGGGCGGTGGCGCGCTCGACGCGGACACGGTGATGAGCCGGACCAGCTGGGACGCGGCGCTCGCGGCGGCGGGAGTGGCGATTGGCGCCGTGGAATGCGGGCTCGCATCCGGCCGGGCCTTTGGCGCCACGCGGCCCCCCGGTCACCATGCGCTGGCGGCCCGCGCGATGGGCTTCTGCTTCGTCAACAACGCGGTCGTGGCCGCACGCCATGCGCAACAGCTGGGCGCCGCGCGCGTGCTGATCGTCGATTGGGACGTCCATCACGGCAACGGCACGCAGGCGCTGGTCGAGCGCGACCCCACCATCCGGTACGTGTCCATGCATCAGTACCCCTGGTATCCGGGAACCGGCGCCGCGGACGAGCGCGGCGTGGGAAACGTCTTCAACGTGCCACGTCCGCCGGGGCTCGAGCGCCGGCGGTACGTGCAGGATCTGCTGGACGCCGTGGACGCGGCACGCGCCGGCTGGCGCCCCGACCTGCTGCTCGTCTCGGCGGGGTTCGACTCGCTCGCGGGCGACCCGCTGGGTGGGTTCACGCTCGAGCCCGACGACGTGGCGTCCTGGACGCGAGCGTTCCGAGAACGAGTGGCACCGTCGCCCGTCGTGGGCCTGCTCGAGGGGGGCTACCGGCTGGATTTGCTGGCGGCGGGCACCCGCGCGCACGTGCAGGCACTGGCGTAGACGGGGGTCCGCATGGCGCTCAAGCTCGCCGCCGAGGTCGTCACCTTGAAGACCAAACACCCGTTCGTGATCGCGCGCGGGGGGGGAGACGACGCAAACCGGGTGGTGTGGGTGCGGCTCACGGATACCGACGGGGTGGAAGGGTGGGGAGAAGCCGATCCGTCGCGCTACTACGGCGAGACGGCGGACACGGTGCTGGCGGTGCTCGAGCGGCTGGCGCCGCATCTGCCCCGGGACCCGTTCGACCTCGAGGCGGCGGAGGCGCGGTTTGCGGAGGTGGTGCCGAAGAACGCCGCGGCGCGGGCTGCACTCTCGGCGGCGCTGCACGACCTCGTGGGCAAACGGCTCAACCAGCCGGTCTGGAAGCTGTGGGGGCTAGATCCCGCCCGTGCGCCCCGCTCCTCGTTCACGATCGGTCTCGACACCCCGGAGAAGATGCGCCAGAAGGTGACGGAGGCCGCGGCCTATCCGATCCTCAAGATCAAGCTCGGCACGGATCGCGACGAGCAGATCCTGCGCGCCATCCGCGACGCGACCGATAAGCCGCTCCGCGTGGATGCGAACGCCGGGTGGACCCGGGAGCGCGCGCTGCAGATGCTGCCCATCCTGAAGGAATACGGCGTGGAGTTCGTGGAGCAGCCCCTTCCCCCGGACGACCTCGAAGGGATCGCCGCCGTGCGCCGCCGGGGTATCCTGCCCGTGGTGGTGGACGAAAGCTGCATCGTGGCCGCGGACATCCCCCGGCTGGCGGGCGCCGTGGACGGGATCAACATCAAGCTCGCGAAGTGCGGCTCGCTGCGCGAAGCGCTGCGCATGATCGCGACCGCCCGGGCGCACGGCATGCTGGTGATGGTGGGCTGCATGATCGAGTCGTCGCTCGGAATCACGGCCGCCGCCCATTTCACGCCGCTCGTGGACGCCGCCGACCTGGACGGCGCCGCGCTCACGACAAACGATCCGTTCGTCGGGGCCACCATCGATGGTGGGCAGATTCGACTCCCGACAGGGCCGGGGCTGGGTGTCAGCAGGCGGTGAAGACGTAGGGGCGCAGCATGCTGCGCCCCTACCCGATGGGACCACTGGGTCGCGATTCGCGGAGGTCGTCCTCCCGCTCCCCGTCCCCCGCCCCTACACCTACGAGGTTCCCCCGGAGCTCTCCGGCCGCGTGGTGCCCGGGGCGCGCGTGGTCGTCCCGGTGCAGCGACGCCGGGTGGTGGGTGTGGTCACCGCGGTCGACGTGGCCGCTCCGGCGGTGACCGCGAAGGCCATCGTGGCCGCTCCGGACGAGGAACCGGCGCTCGCCGGGCCGATGCTCGAGCTGGGACGCTGGATCAGCCGCTACTACGGGACGCCGCCGGGCTGGGCGCTGCGCGCCCTGCTTCCGGGCGCCCTCTGGAGCGTACAGCGCCCGGCCGGGCCGGCCGAGGGCACCGACCGTGTGGTGGTGCTGGTGGCGACCGTGCCGTCGCTGCTCGAGCGGGAGCGCGTGTTCAAGCGGTCGCCCAAGCGCCGGCTGGCATACGAGGCGCTCGAGGCGCTGGGGGGCTCGGCGCCGCTGCGCCACATGGTGCAGCGACTGGGCCTCTCCCCGGCGGTGCTCGACGGCCTGGTGAGGCAAGGGCTCGCACGCTACGCCGACGTGGCTCGCCCACGCGATCCGTTCGCCGGGCTCTCGTCGCCCCCGCCCCCTGAGCTGACGGCCGACCAGCGTCGCGTGGTAGCGGGAATCCTCGCCACGCCGCCCGAGACACCCGTGCTGATCCAGGGCGTCACCGGCTCCGGCAAGACCCTGGTGTACCTCGATGTGCTGCGGAGCGTCGTAGCGTCCGGTCACGGGGCCATTCTCCTCGTCCCCGAGATCGCGCTGACGCCCCAGACCGTCGCGCGCGTGCGCGGTGTATTCGGCGACCAGGTGGCCGTGCTGCACTCCGCCCTCTCGGACGGCGAGCGGGCCGACGCGTGGCGGGCGTTACGGCGCGGCGAGCGGCGGGTGGCGGTCGGGCCACGCTCCGCCGTGTTCGCCCCGGTCCAGCGGCTCGCCGCCATCGTGGTGGACGAGGAGCACGAGCCGAGCTACAAGCAGGGGAGCGCCCCGCGCTACCACGCCCGGGACGTGGCGCTGGTGCGCGCCCGACTCGAGGGAGCGCGCGTGTTGCTCGGCAGCGCTACGCCCTCGCTCGAGACCTTGCATCTCGCGGCCCAGGGCCGCGTGGTGCGCTTCGAGCTGCCCGAGCGGATCGGGGCCCACCCGCTGCCGCCGGTCGAGGTGGTGGACTTGCGGAGCGCCGAGCGCGTGCCCGAGGCGCGCGGCGTTCCCTGGACTACTGCCCTGGACGAGGCGGTGCGCGATGCGCTCGGGCGCGGGGAGCAGGTGATCCTGCTCCTCAACCGCCGGGGATTCGCGACCTACCTGCAATGTCCCGCCTGCGGCGACGTACGCGACTGCCCCCATTGCGCCATCGCGCTCACGGTGCACCAGACGCCGCCCGCGTTACGCTGCCACTATTGCGGCCACGAGGAGGAGATTCCCACCGCGTGCCGTGTGTGCGGCAAGGAGACCCAGCGCATGCGCGGCCTCGGCACGCAGCAGCTCGAGCACTTCGTGGGGCTGCGGTTCCCCGCGGCCCGTATCGCGCGCATGGACCTGGACACGACCAGCTCCAAGTGGGCGCATCACCGCGTGCTCGAGCGCATGGCGCAGGGCAAGCTCGACATCCTGCTCGGCACGCAGATGATCGCCAAAGGACTCGACTTTCCCAATGTCACGGTTGTGGGCGTGGTCGACGCGGACACCGGACTTCATCTGCCCGATTTCCGAGCGGCGGAGCGGACGTTTCAGCTGGTGGCCCAGGTGGCGGGTCGGGCCGGGCGGGGTCCGAAGGGGGGGCGGGTGTACGTCCAGACCCGGGCGCCGGATCACAACGCGATCCGCGCCGCCGCGGCCCACTCCGTGTCCCAGTTCGCCGCGGTCGAGCTGCCGCTGCGCGCTCCGCCGCATCCGGCGTATCCGCCACACGTCGGTCTGGCGCGTTTCGTGGCGTCGGATCAAGTGGAGGCGCGGGCCCAGGAGGTGGCGGAGGGTGTGGCCGCGTGGCTGCGCCGCATGAACGTGGAGCGACTGGGGGAGGCACTCAGCGTGCTCGGGCCGGCACCGTGCCCGATCGCGCGTCTCAAGGGGCGCTGGCGCTGGCACGTGCTCGTGAAGGCGACGGAGCCGCGCGCCATCGGTCGCGTGGTGCGCGCCCTCGGCGCGCGCGTGCGGGGCGTCGTCGTGGATCGGGATCCCGTGTCGCTCTTGTGAAACGCGGAAGTGGGAACGCGGAACGCGGAACAGGCACACGGCGGTCGGCCCGCCTGTTCCGCGTTCCGCGTTTCGCATTAGGTTTCTCTCCCTGTGACCACCGGTCCGCGTTTCCAGTACCGCCCGCCCGACTTCGCGGCGCCGCCGCTCGCCCGAGCGCCGGACGCGCGGTTCGAGCCCGCTCCCGCCGACGGCGTGCTGCCCGAACGGTTCTTCTCGACGACCAACCTCCCCACCTACGTCCGGACGGCGGGCGCGTGGCGTCGGCCGCGGTTGCCGCGCATGGACTGTGTCATCGTGCTGCACGGCGATGGGGATCTCGTCGTGACCGAGCCGCGGCGGGTGCGCCAGGGCCAGTTCGTCGCGGTCGGCGTCGAGGAGGACGGCCGCGAGGGCATCTTCGTCCATACCGAGGGCTTCCTCGGCGGCGCGCACAGCGCCAACGAATTCGGGTTCATGCAGACCGAGGTGTCGCGCGAGAAGCCCGTGGACTACGCCGTGCTGGCGCAGCTGCTCGGCGAGGAGAAGCGCCGCGGCGGCAAGATCCTGTGGGTGGTGGGCCCCGCCCTGGTGCACGCCCGGGCACGCGAAGACATGATCTGGTTCATTCAGAACGGGTACGTCCAGGCGTTCCTCGGCGGGAACGCCGTCGCGGTGCACGATTTGGAGGCGGCGATCTTCGGGACCACGCTCGGGATGACGAGCTCGGGGCAGGGCGTGGAAGGCGGCCACGCGCTCCACATGCGCGCGATCAACCGGGTGCGCCGCGTGGGCGGGATCGCCCCCGCGGTGCGGCAGGGGCTCGTGACCGCGGGCATCATGCACGCCCTCGTGACGCACCAGGTGCCGTTCGTGCTGGCCGGCTCGATCCGCGACGACGGACCGCTGCCGGAGGTGCTGTCGGACACCTTGGCGGCGCAGGACGCGATGCGGGCGCGCACCGCGCAGGCCACGTTCGCGGTGTTCGTGGCCACCGCGCTGCACGCGATCGCCGTCGGCAACATGCTGCCGGCGTTCGTGGACTCTCCGCGGCCGGAGGAGCTGCGACCGCTCACGACGATCTGCGTCGATCAGACGGAGTTCGTGGTCAACAAGCTGCGGGACCGCGGCACGCACCAGGCCTATGGCGTGGTCACCAACGCCCAGGATTTCATGCACGTACTGCGGTTTTACGTGGAGCGATGGGAGCAGGCGCAGGCCCCGGCGACCGTACTCCGGTAGCGCCCGGCCGCGGGCCGGGGTGGGCGAAGCTGGCCGAGGCCGTCGCCCGTCACGTGTCGCCCTCCGAGATCGAGACGATCTATCTGTTCCGTCCCTGGAAACGGCAGGGGCGGGAATGGGGGACGGCGGTGGTGGCGTGCCGCGCCGGCGAGGCCGGCGGCCGGTTGCGCGTCTACACGGCGCGCTACATGCTCGTCGTGCGCGGGAAGGAGCGGGGCCAGTCGCGCGTCACCGTGGAGGAGACGGCCCTCTCGCCCGCGGAGGTGATCGAGCGGGTGATGCAGGCCGCCGCCGAGCGCTCGGGAGATCCGGACCCGCCGGTGGCGATCGGGCCGGCGACATGGTATGAAGGCTGACCAGGAGGTGACCGGTTGATCGACTCGCGAATGTTCGTGCCCACCAAGGCCTTCCTCACCAAGGGCGTTGGTCGGCACAAGGAAAAGCTGACGAGCTTCGAGATGGCGCTGCGGGACGCCCATCTGGCAAACTTCAACCTCGTGCGCGTGAGCTCGATCTTCCCGCCGCATTGTGAGCTGGTGGACCGGGAGGAAGGCCTCTCGCTCATGAAGCCCGGCCAGGTCGTCTTCGCGGTCATCGCCGAATCGTCCACCAACGAGCCGAGCCGCCTGGTGGCGGCGTCGATCGGCGTGGCGATGCCCGCCGATCCCACCCATCACGGCTACATCTCCGAGCACCACAGCTACGGCCAGAACGAGATGACGTCGGGGGAGTACGCCGAAGATCTCGCGGCGTCGATGCTCGCGACCGTACTGGGCGTTCCGTTCGATTCGGACAAGGCGTGGGACGAGCGGCGCGAGCAGTGGCTCCTGTCGGGGGAGATCGTCCGTACGATGAACATCACCTCGACCGCCGAGTGCGGAGACGACGGCCGCTGGACGACCGTGGTCTCGGCGGTCTGCTTCTGCGGGTGACGCCATCGTTCGCCCTCGCCTTCGTGGCGGGGCTGCTGAGCTTTCTCTCTCCCTGCGTCTTGCCCCTCATCCCCAGCTACGTCGGGTTCCTCACGGGCCTGACGCTGGAGGAGCTGGAGGTGCGCCGGGGCACGGCCCTGGCCCACGCGCTGTGGTTCGTGGCCGGGTTCTCCCTGATCTTCATCGCCCTGGGCGCCACGGCGTCCGCGCTCGGCGTGCTGCTGCTCCGCTCCCAAGTGTGGATCGGGCGGATCGGCGGCGGCGTCGTCATCCTGTTCGGGCTATACCTGCTCGGCGTGCTGCGCCCGGCCCTGCTCATGCGCGAGCGCAAGGTCCAGCTCGCCCGCAAGCCGCTCGGCTATCTCGGCTCGGCATTCGTCGGCGTCACGTTCGGCGCCGCGTGGACGCCCTGCATCGGTCCCATCCTCGGGGCGATTCTCACGCTGGCGGCCGCGCAGGCGAGCGTGGGGCACGGCGCCGCCCTGCTCACCGCCTATTCGGCCGGACTGGCGCTGCCCTTCGTGGTCACGGCGCTCGCGCTCGACCGGTT
>DATNOR010000043.1:0-5432 GCA_035601235.1 Gemmatimonadales bacterium | reverse complement strand
TGCACCGTCCTCACCCCCTGTCCCCCTCTCCCCTTCGCTGCGCTCAGGGCAAGCTCTTCGGGAGAGGGGGGACGATATGCCGTGCGAGTGGGGCTCGGGTTTGTTCGGGACTGGAGCGAGGAGACGGCGACCGAGCTCGTGGTCGAGCGGGAGCGGCGCGGGCCGTTCACGAGCATCGGCGACCTGGCGCGCCGGTCGCCGCCCCGGCTCAAGCGCACCGCGATCGAGCACCTCGTGTGGGTGGGCGGGTGCGACCGCTTGGGGCTCACCCGGCGCGAGCTGTTGTGGCAGGTGGGCCTGTGGCTGCCACCCGAGGCGGCACGTGGCTCGGACGCCCGCGCGCGCCGGCAGCTCGAGCTGGCGCTCGACCATCCCCACGAGGGGCTCCGCTTCGGCGGCCTCGCGGCGGAGGAGCGACTGCTCGCCGAATACGCGGTCCTCGGGTTCGCGCCGGGCGGCCACCCGCTGTCGCTGCTCAGGGGGACGCTGCCGCCGGGCGTGGTGCAGAGCGACGCGCTTTCCGGCCGTGAGCACGCGACCACGGTCGAAGTCGCGGGCCTGGTGGTGGCGCGTCAGCGGCCCGAGACGGCCAAGGGGTTCGTCTTCGTGCTGCTCGAGGACGAGGCGGGAATGGTGAACGTGATCGTGCGGCCCGACGTGTACGAGCGGTATCGCCCGGCCATCCGCGGTGAGCCGCTCTTGTGGGTGCGGGGCAAGCTCGCCAAGGACGACGGGACGGTGAACGTGATCGCGGAGGAGGCGATGGGGCTCAAAGTCGGAACGCGGAACGCGGAACGCGGAACGGACAGCATGCCTGACAATTCCGCGTTCGCTTTTCTCAAGTCGATGCGCCGCGTCGCGCCGGAATCCAAGGACTGGGGCTAGCGCCATTGACATCGCCACCACGGCGGATAGCCTTGCTCGATGTCCATTCCCACTGAGCCCGTCGGCAGCATTCCCAGACCCCCCGAGCTCGTCGCGGCAATGCAGCAGTTCGCCGCCGGTCGGCTGTCGCGCGACCAGCTCGCCCGCCTTGAGGACGCGGCGCTCCGTGACACCATCAAACGCTTCGAAGCGACCGAGTCTCCGGTGATCAGCGACGGGGAGCAGTCCAAGCCGAGCTTCGCCACGTACCCGATTCACGGCCTCGCCAGCCTCGCGCCCGATGGCGTCACCATTCCGTTCGCCGACGGACATACGCGGCGGCTCCCCCGCCTGACCGCGGGGCCGTTTCGCTACCAGACCTACGCCGATGCGTATCTCGTGGCCGCGCGGGCGCACGCCCACGTGCCCGTCAAACAGGCGGTGATCGCGGCCTCGGCCCTGAGCCTGCTCTATCCCGAGGACGGGATCCGGGGATACCCGCGCGACGCGTTCCTCCAGGATCTGGTGCGCGAGGCGGAGACGGACATCCGGCGATGTCTGGCGGCGGGCGCGCACGTCGTCCAGATCGACTTCACTGAGGGCCGGCTCGCCGTCAAGCTCGATCCCACCAAGGGAGTGCTCAAGGCGTTCGTGGACCTGAACAACCGCGTGCTCGATCGGTTCAGCGCGGAGGAGCGCCGCCGCATCGGCGTCCACACCTGTCCCGGCGGCGACCAGGACTCGACCCACAGCGCCGACGTGGACTACGCGGAGCTGCTGCCGACCCTGTTCGAGCTCAAGGCGACGAACTTCTACATCCAGTGCGCGAGCGAGCCGGACCGCGGCAGGGCATTGCGCCTGGTGAAGCAGCACGCCAAGCCCGGGCAACGGATCTTCATCGGCGTGACCGACCCGATCGATCCGAAGGTGGAGACGCCCGAGCAGGTGCGCGACCGCGTGCTCGAGGCGGCGGAGTACCTGCCACTCGACCGGCTGGGGACGACCGACGATTGCGGTTTCGCGCCCTTCTCGGACGACACCTCTACGGATCGGGACACGGCATTCGCCAAGATCCGCGCGCGGGTGGCCGGCACCGCGCTGGCGGCGCGGAAGCTGCGCGCTTGATGAGCTAGCTTTCAGATAACCCACCAGGAAAAGAGTCGATGCCACAGCGCGAAGTCGCGACCCTCGCCGGCGGTTGCTTCTGGTGCCTCGAAGCCGCGTTTCAGCAGCTGAAGGGCGTCGAGCAGGTACAGTCCGGCTACGCGGGGGGCCACGTGCCCAACCCGTCGTACGAGAACGTGTGCACCGGCACCACCGGCCATGCCGAGGTCGTGCAGATCACTTTCGATCCCGCCGTCGTGTCGTTCGACGAGCTGCTGCACGTGTTCTTCACGATTCACGACCCGACCACGCTGAACCGTCAGGGCGGCGACGTGGGCACGCAATATCGCTCGGCAATTTTTTACCACTCTCCGGAGCAAAAAGCCACGGCCGAGCGCGTCATCGCCGAACTGGAGGCCGGGAAGGTGTGGGACGATCCGATCGTGACCGAGCTCAAGCCGCTCGCGGCGTTCTACCCGGCCGAGGAGTACCACCGCGACTACTTCCGCCGCAACCCCAATCAGGGCTACTGCAGCGCGGTGATTGCGCCCAAGGTGGCGAAGGTGCGAAAGCTCTATCTCGACAAGCTGAAGCAGCCGACGGCGTGAGCCGCCTCCCGATAAGGAGACACACATGCTGCGTTGCGGGATCCTCTGCCTGCTGCTGGCGGCACCGGCAGCGAGCGTCGCCCAAGGGGCGCCGCCGGCGGGCTCGACCGAGCCGTTCGTGGTGGAGTACTACTACAAGGTCCGCTGGGGCTACGCCGACGAGTTCATCCGGCTGTTCAAGAAGAACCATTTTCCGGTGCTGAAGCGCCAGATCGAGCTCGGCCACGCGCAGCAGGTCACCGCGGAAGCACCCCGTTTTCACGGCACCGAGGACGGCCGCTGGGACTATCGCGTGACGATCGTTTGGAAGAACGCGGCGGCGCCGCACGAAGCGTTTCCCGACGCGGAGCTCAAACGTCTGTTCCCCGACCAGGACACGTTCCGGCGCGAGGAGCAGCGGCGCTTCGAGATTCTCGCGGCGCACTGGGACCTGCCGGTGGTCAGCGTCGATCTCAGCCGGCCGTGAAGCGGCTGCGCGGCGCCGCTTGCCTGCTCGCGCTCTGCGCGACCCGGCTCTCCGGCCAGTGGCGCGCCGCCCAGCTCGTCGATTCCGCCCGCGCGCAGGTCGCCGTCAGCCATCTCGACAGCGCCGCCGCCCTGCTGCGGGCGGCGCTCGATACCGCCGCGCACGCCACGCCCGCCGAGCGTCAGAATGCGCTCGTGTGGGCGGGGATCGTGCAGTTCTTTCGCGGCGACTCGGGCCTCGCTCGGGGGGCGTTCCGGCAGGCGCTCGCGCACGATTCCACTCTCGACGTCAAAGGCCTGGACCGGCTCTCACCCGACCTCGCGCAGCTGTTCCGGCAGGAGAAGCAGGCCGCGGCGCGGAGTGCATTCGTCTACGTCTCCGGCAGCGTGGACGAGTCGCCGCGCCGCCTGTCGGGCCCCCCGGTGGACTACCCTCGCGGCCTGTTGCTCCGGCACGTCCAGGGCCGCGTCGAAGTCGAGGCCATCGTCGATACGACCGGACGCGTGGAGCCTCCGTCGGTGAAGGTGTTGTCGACGCCCGACTCCGGCCTGAACGAGGCCGTGACACAGATGATGCTGGCCTCGCAGTTCTCCGTGGGTCGCTTCAAGGGCGCCACCGTGCGCGTGCTGGTGCAGATGGCGATCGACGTGCGGCCGCCCCGGTTGAGCGCGACGGAGCTGGTGGGGTCGGCCCGCGCTCAGCTGGCGGCCCGGCGACCCGACAGCACGCTGACCCTGCTCGAGCTCGCGCTCGACACGTCACTCACGCATCCGACCGATGGAGAGCGGGCGTACGCGCTGCTGGTGCGGGGCGTGGCCGCGTCGCGCGCCAGGCGCGACAGCGCCTCTCGCGCCGATCTGGGAGAGGGCCTGGCCCTGTACCAAAGCCTCACCGCCCGCGGCGTGGACCTCGCGCCCTTCCTACGCCGCCTGGCCGACTCTGTCCGGCTCGCCCGGCGCGGAGGCCAGGCGGCGGGTCCAGCCATGCCGGCCCCGAGCGCGGTCGAGCCGGTGGACGAGCAACCGGTGCTCGTATCACATCCGGCGATCCGCTATCCGCTCGAGATGCAGGCGCTGCGGATCGGCGGCACCGTCTTGGTGGAAGCGGCGCTCGATGCGACCGGCCACGTAGAGCCCGGGTCCGCGAAGATCGCGGAGAGCCCGAACCACGCGTTCGACGCGGAAGCGCTGCGGGTGGTGCGCGGCTCGGTTTATCGCGCCGCGCGGCGCGAGGGGCGGCCGGTGCGCGCCGTGATCCGGCAGGCGATCAGCTTCGTCAACTACTAAGCGCGCGTAGACGCCGGTCTGGGACCGGTCCTGCCGAGATAGGCCCGCACCAGCGGCGCCACTCGGCCGCGCACCAGCGCGGACTTGAGCCGCTCCTGCTCGTCCGGGGCGGCTTCCACGAGGTACCGCTCCCCGCTCCCCGCTCCCTCGCGCACGGCGACCGGGATGCCATCGCGGTACAGGATCCGGTTCGTCGCGAGCGCGGGTACGACGTCGCCCGGCGTAATGATCCCGACGAGGTTGAGCGGATCGGCGCCGCTCACCGCCACCAGCTGGCCCGTCGGCTGCTCGCGCCGCACGTTGCGCAACAGTCCCACCGCCTCGGGCAGGGCGTACTGCTCGCCCGAGAAGCCGCCCACAAACCGGCCGCCGCGGATCTCACCCCGCGCTTCGAGCCGGCGGTACGCGCGCAGGATGTCGCGCCACGGGGCGAGCAGTGTCTCGCGCGTGGCCAGCCGGCGGAACACGACGCCGTAGCGCCGCAGCAGCTGCCACGCCACGGCTTCGGCGACCTGCTCCTCGGGGAGGGCGGCGGGGCTCCGCACCCGCGACCACCGTCCCGCCGTCTCGACCCCGAACGGCGCCACCTTGCCCCGGCGCCGGAAGCCGCCAACCGGGCGGCGGCGGTCGGATGGGACGAGCAGCGCCCGCAGACCGGCGAAACTGTCCGCCGTCACGAGTCCCCATGCCACCAGCTCGCCCAGCCCCTTCTCGACCTCGGTCCGCAGCAGCCCGGTGGCGTTCACGAGATCGCCGAAGAACGAAGCGCCGCGCCCGTCGAGCGACTCTGCGATGGCGCGGGCCGAGTGCGAGAGCGGGAGATCCGCGGGATCGGGCTGCGTGGTCAGGGACCTCCACATCGCCCCCCGCTCTCTGCGGAACAGCGCCACGGGCGTCGTGCGAATCGGACCCGACTTTCTGTTCCGCGTTCCGCCTTCCGCGTTCCGCGTTTGGTTCAACCTTCCCCAGGCGATTTCCCCCGAGAGACACAGGCCGTCGAGCCACAGCGGGTCGTACTCGCCCACCCGGGCGGGGAGCACGTCGGTCTCCCACGCCCCCGCCGGCGCCTCGAAGCCGTCGAGCAGCTCGAGCACCGCCGCCAGT
>DATNOR010000042.1:0-3827 GCA_035601235.1 Gemmatimonadales bacterium | reverse complement strand
GCGAGAACCGCCTGCGGCGCGACGTCCTCCGTGTGCCACCCCTGACACGCCGCGCCGGGCAGTGTGACCAGCAGCATGATGGTGGTCCAACGCAATCGAACGGCATGACCGTGAGCAGACATGGTGGCTCCTGATGGGAGTGCGTGGTTGTGTTTCCGCCCGCCCTAAGCTAGAGTCGCGGCGTGCACACGGCCAATCTGCTGCTCGCCTCCTCCTCGGATCCACTGATCCCGCTCATCTTCCTCGGCGTCGCCCTGACCGTCGTCGCCGGTATCGCGCTCGCCAACCGAATCGTCACCAACCGGCGGCGCACAGCGTACGAAGCCTTCTGCCTCGAGCGCGGCTACCACTTCGAGCCGGAGCGCCCGGGAGAAGAGGCGCGCCACGTGGCGACGTGCCGCGTGTTCTCGGAAGGACACAGGCGCACCTGGGCGTTCACGATCAGTGGCACGAGCGGCGGCGCACCATTCACGGCGTTCGAGTACCGATGGACTACGGGCTCCGGCAAGAACTCGCAGACCCACCGCATCGGCGGCCTGCTCTGGACTGTGGAGCGCTCGCTGCCGCAGTTCCTGCTCACACCCGAGGGCCTCTGGGCCAGGCTCGCGGCGTACTTCGGAGGGCAGGATATCGACTTCGCCGAGTCGCCCGAGTTCTCGAGCGCTTATCGGCTACGCGGGAGTGACGAAGCTGCGGTGCGCGCCGTGTTCACGCCGGCGCGCCGCCAGGTGTTCGAGATGTTCCGGGGCCAGCACGCCGCCGGCGCGGGCCAGGAGCTGATGTGGTGGCGCGACGGCGCGCTGCCGCCCCCCGATCAGTTCGACGCGTTCCTCATGGAAGGCCAGCGCATACAGCTGGCCTTTGCCCGCGACTAGGTGTCGACTGACCCCGGGCGCGAGCCCGGGGTGCACGAGGGACCCACGACTAACGCTCGACGGGCGGATTGAACCCGTAGGTCGTGTTCTTGAAGACCGAATCGGCCACCACCAGCGCCTGAGTGGCCAAATCCGGCTTGCCCTTCCGCAGCACCTGCGCCAGCGCTTGATACACGATCCCGTAGGTCGCGAGGATCGATTCCGACGGCCGGTCCACCCACCCGCGCGGCCGGTAGCGACCCGCCGAGTGGCGATGATACACGTCGAACGCGAGCGCCGTGCTGCGCGGGACGTTGATGGCCCCGAGCCCGGGCCCGAGCGCGACCAGGCTGTCCGACGCCACCAGCGGCTCGCGGTGCAGCTTGCGCCCGAACCCCTGACCTTCCAGATAGTCGCTCAGACCGAACAAGTCGGCATACGGGCCCACCGTGCGTGAGAAGTAAATGGGGCGCTTGCCCATCTGATCCTTGATCGCTTCGAGCACGATCACGTCGGCCCGCTCGAGATATTGACGGCCGAGCATTTGGGGATCGAGCGACACGCTGACGCCACCCAGGTTTACCAGGCGCTTCTGGTCGAGCCAGTACACGGGCTCCAAGTGCGCGAGCTGCTCGTCCGTGTAGTCGAGCAGCCGGCCCGCGGGCTTGGGCCAGGCCCGCCCGCGATAGATCGCCGGCGCTGTGGTCGAATCGAACGTGGCGAGCGGCCTGCGCTGCAGCTGCCGCAGGTACCAGTCGGTGTTGGCGAGCGACAGGTTCACCACCGTCACGTCCTGGCGGATGTGCTCCACTTCCTGCGCGTACCACAGGGGGAACGTGTCGTTGTCCC
Organism: Gemmatimonadales bacterium; assembly: GCA_035601235.1. Taxonomy (GTDB): domain Bacteria; phylum Gemmatimonadota; class Gemmatimonadetes; order Gemmatimonadales; family GWC2-71-9; genus AG41. The sequence continues at coordinate 2,124 of DATNOR010000042.1, read as the reverse complement.
CCGCGGTCACGAGCACTCCGTACGGCTCGACCGACTGCAGCATGTCGTAGGCGAAGTCCCGTGCCAGCGTCTCACCCTTGCGCGACGCCGTGCGGTGGTTGCCGAGGAGGGGCACCAGCGCCAGTGCCAGCACCGGCGTCGCGAGCAGCCAGCGGCGCGCCGGGTCGGGCTCGCGGGCTTCGAGCGACTCCGTCAGCCACTCCATCAGGGTCGCGAGGCCCATGCCGACCCATACGCCCCACAGCGCGAACGAGGCGATGAAGAAATAGTCGCGCTCGCGCACCTCGTGCAGCGCCTGCGGCAGATCGGGGCGCTGCGAGTAGCCGTACTTGAAGTTGAGGTAGAAGATCAAGAGCAGCGTGAGCGTCGCCATCAGCGCCGTCATGGCGACGGCCGTGCGCCGGTCGGCCTTCCAGTGACGGTACGCGCCCAGCGAGCCCACGAACGCGAATATCACGGCAAGAGCCCCGCGCACCCCCGTAGCCCAGTCCCGACCCCACTGCCACGTGAAGTACTGGATCCACATACCGATCTGCGCCTGGGGCGTCGCCTGCCGCTGCCACACGGGCGGCTTGCCGTACTGCTGGCGCGTGAGCACGTCCCACAGCGCCGCCGACGAGGTGGGCTCGCCCTCGTTGATCGGGGGGAAATGCGCTGCCCGGATCGGCAGGAACAGGTACACCGACACGCCCACCACCGCCACCAGCAGCACCGCGACCGCAAAGTCGCCGTTGCGGGCGTACGCGAGCGCGTACACCAGTGCCGCCACGAACAGCACGGCGGCGAGCTTCAACGGCGTGGAGCTCTCGAGCCCGCTCGCCACGATCAGCGCGTACGCGCTGCAGAATACCAGCCACTGCGACCACTCGATGCGCCGCGCGGCGAGCCCCCCAGGTCCCATCGCACGCTCCCGCTTGAGCGGCGGATACAACAGCACCGCCACCACCGGGCCCACCAGCACGCCCATCATGTGGTTCGTGGAGGTGAGCGCCAGCAGGTACACGATCATCAGGAGATGGTGATCGTGCCCCTCGCCGGGGGGCTGGTCGTCCCAGCGCACGATGAGCCACAGCACCAGCGCGATGGACAGGAGCGACAGTGTGTACACCTTCTCGTTCACCACCGACTGGTTCCACACGGTGAACGCGGTCGCCGCGCTGAGCGCGCCCGCCACGGCGGCGAGGCGCCGCGGCAGCCGGGCCGGCACCCAGCTCCGCATCCAGCGTTCGCCCACCAGGAACCAGCACCCCGCTGCGACTGCGCTCGTGACCGCGGCGAGCAGGTTGATCCGCTCGGCATACGCGGCGGCGAGCGGCAGCAGGCCCCACGTGTGGGCGATCAGCGTGAACAGGGGGTTGCCCGGCGGGTGCGGGATGCCGAGCACGTAGGCGGCGGCGATGTATTCGGACGTGTCCCAGAACTGGGTGGTCGGCGCGAGCGTCGCGACGTAGAGGATCAGGGCGCCGAGCGCCACGACCCCGGCCCAGAGGTAGGGCGGGGCTTCTGGTAACGCGTCGGCGGAAGACGGCTGGGAGAGCCGCTGCGGCTCGGTCATAGTTGCCATAGGTCAGTGCCTGAACTGTCGGATGCCCGTGAACACCATTGCCACCCCCGCCTGATCGGCCGCCGCCACCACCTCGGCGTCCTTTACCGAGCCGCCCGGCTGGATGATCGCCGCCACCCCCGCCCGGGCCGCTTCTTCTACACCGTCCGGGAAAGGAAAGAACGCGTCGGAAGCTAACACCGCCCCCGCCGGATCGTGCCCCTGCTGGCGCGCCTTGTGAATCGCCAGGAAGGAGGCGTCCACGCGCGACATCTGGCCCGCCCCGATCCCCACCGCCGCCTGGTCACGGGCGAGCAGGATGGCGTTCGATTTGACCACCCCTACGGCCGCCCACGCGAAGCGCAGGTCGCGCCACTCGGCGTCGGTGGGAGCGCGCCGCGTGACCACCTTCCAGCCCACCTCGTCGGCCGCCTGGGCCGGGCGCGAGCGCTCCTGCACCAGGAACCCTCCCCGGATGCGTTTGTAGTCCCAGCCCCCCGCGTCGCCCCCCGGCAGGCGCACGACCCGCAGGTTCTTTTTCTCGCGCAGCACGCTCAGCGCGTCGTCCGCGAACGCGGGCG
>DATNOR010000041.1:0-5608 GCA_035601235.1 Gemmatimonadales bacterium | reverse complement strand
CGTGTACATCCTGACGCCCGCGGGCAGGCGGGCGCGCATCGCCACCTCACGCGCCGGATCGAGCAGCGAAATCTTGATGCCGTCGACCTTCTCGCGGTGCTCGCAGATGATCCGGAGGCAGACCTCCATCGCCTCACCCAGGTCCCGACTGCCCCAGTAGGCCGCGAGCTGGGGATCGAACATGTCGCCCAGCCAGTGGAGAATGATTGGTCGGCGAACCTGGCGCAGGATGGTACCGTAGACGCGGGCGTAGTCGTCTGCCGAGCGGGCAGCCCGTGCGAGCGCGCGGCTCGCCATCAGAATCACTCGCCCGCCTTGCTCCTCGACGTAGCCCACCTGCTCCTCGTACGCCCGCTCTACATCATCGAGCGTGACGCGCGGGTCGGGCACGAGCTGGTCGGTCCCGGCGCCACATGCGATCAGGCCGCCGGCCGCGCGCGCCTCAGCCAGCGAACGACGGATCAGCTCACGCGCGTGGGGCCAATCGAGGCCCATGCCCCGCTGCGCGGTGTCCATCGCCTCCGCGACGCCGAGGCCGAGCGACCACAAGTAACGCCGGTAGGCGAGGGTCGCCTCCCAGTCGATTTCGGTAGGCGATTGCGGATCACAGACGACGTGCGCTGCCGCGTAGGCCACGCGGGTCCTCACCCCCTGGCCCCCTCTCCCCTTCGCTGCGCTCAGGGCAGGCTCTTCGGGAGAGGGGGAACGTCGATCCAGCGACGCTCCGCCCAGGACTCGAGCCCCAGCTCCGCGAGTTGCACGCCCTTTGCGCCTTCGCCGAACCCGTGCGGAAACGGCTCATCGGCGGCGACGTGGCGCAGAAACATCTCCCACTGCACTCGAAAGGCGTTGGCGGTGACGCCGTCATCGGGCACGTCACGCCACTGGTCGTAGAAGTCGAAGGGGTTCGGCTCGTCGGGGTTCCACACCGGGCGCGGCGTCGCGGCGCGCGACTGCGTCTTGCACGTGCGCAGGCCCGCAACGGCGCTCCCCAGGGTCCCGTCGACCTGGATCTGCAACAGGTCGTCACGATAGACGCGGACCGTCCACGAGGAGTTGAATTGCACGATGATGTCGCCCCCGCCCTGCGGACCCTTCAGCACGAACGTGGCGTACGCCGCGTCGTCCGCCGTCGCCGCGTAGCGCCGGCCATTCTCGTCCACGCGCGTGGGGATATGGGTGGCCCCCGTGCAGTGCACGGCCGTCACGTCGCCGAAGGTGTGGTCGAGCAGATATCGCCAATGGGCGAACATATCGAGGATGATCCCGCCGCCGTCTTCCTTGCGGTAGTTCCAGGACGGTCGCTGCGCCGGCTGGTCGTCGCCTTCGAACACCCAGTAGCCGAACTCGCCGCGCACGCTCAGAATCCGACCGAAGAAGCCGTCGTCGACCAGCTGTTTCAGCTTGCGGATGCCGGGGAGGAAGAGCTTGTCCTGCACCACGCCGTGCTTCACGTTCGCGCGATCCGCCGCGCGCGCCAGATCGAGGGCCTCGACAGTGGTCGGCGCGAGCGGTTTCTCGCAGTAGACGTGCTTGCCGGCGGCGATCGCTCGCCGCACGTGGTCGACGCGGGCGCTCGTGAGCGTCGCGTCGAAGTAGATCGCGTCCGCGGGGTTCGCAAGGCAGCTATCGAGATCGGTGGAGACACGTGCGATGCCGTGCGCACGTGCGATCTCGCGGAGCTTCGCCTCGTTGCGCCCGACGAGGATCGGATCGGGGACCACCGTCCCGCCGCCGGGCAGCGGTACCCCACCCTGCTGGCGGATTGCGACGATCGACCGAACGAGATGTTGGTTCAACCCCATGCGTCCGGTGACGCCGTTCATGATGATGCCGATCCTCACGGCCTCACGCCGCGTGGCAGCAGAGCCACCGCGATCGCTCCGGTCAGCGCGCAGCCGATGAGCGCCAGGAAGCCATTCGTGTAGCTGCCGGACGCGTCGTGCATCCGGCCGACGACCCAAGGCGCGACTGCTTCGGCGATCCCATCCCCCGTGAGCACCACGCCCATCGCGCGCCCCAGCACGCGCACGCCGAACAACTCGCCGGCCATCAGCGGGATGACCATGTATTCGCCGCCCAGACCGAGGCCGAAGACGACCGCAAACAGATAGATCGTGCCGCGGGCACTCGTCAGGAGCAGCAGCGGGATCGCCGAGCCGACAAGCAAATAGATCAGCAGCATCACGTACTTTTTCGCGAAGCGATCCGCGAGCCACCCGGCTCCCAGGCGGCCAACGAGACTCGAGGCCAGGACGAGCGAGGCGATCTGCGCCGCCCCGGCTTGTGAGTACCCGTGGTCGAGGCTCAGGAACAGCTTCAGGTGCTGGTTCGTGCCTCCCACCGCGGCGATCGAGCACATGCTGCCAACGAGGAGCAGATAAAACGCGGGCGCACGGAGGACGGGACCGATTGAAACGGGGCTCGGGGGTAGGGGCTGGGGACTCGGGGGGTGCTCCTTGACGACGAGCGCCAGGGGGAGGGCGACGACGATGATCAACACACCGAGCACCTGCAGGGCGCCTTGCCACCCGACCGCGCGCGTCAGCCGCACGGCGAGCAACGGCACCAGCGCACCGCCGAGACCGATGCCGAGGTACGCGAAGCCCATGGCGCGGCCGCGGGCCGCGGTGAACCAGCGCGACAGCAAGACCTGGTTCGGGAGCGGGCCACCGCAGACGTTGCCGAGCGCGTTGAAGAGATAGAAGAGATAGAAGCCGGCAAGCGTGTGGATCATGCCGAGCCCGACGAGCGCGATGCCCGCCATGAGAATTCCGGCCACCATCAGACGGCGTGGGCCGAAGCGGTCCACCAGCCACCCGGCCAGAAAACCGAACAGCGGTCCCACCAGGAGCTTGCTGAGCGCGTTCCCGGAGGTCACCTGCGCGCGCGACCACCCGAAGTCGCGCACCATGAAATCATAGAAAAACGGGAGGCCGTAGAGCGCGAGCCCGACGATCGCGAACAGCGCGAGGAACGACGTCGCCACGACCCGCGCCTGCGCCTCGCGCGCGCTCACAGATTCTGGCGCTTCAACTCGTTGACCGCGTGGTCCACGGCGCGCGCCGTGATGGCCATGTAGGTGAGCGAGGGATTCACCCACCCCGAGCTGACCATACAGGCGCCGTCGGTGACGAACAGGTTCGGCACGTCGTGCGCCTGGTTATGCGCATTGAGGACGGAGGTCTTGGGGTCGCGGCCCATGCGCGCGGTGCCCATCTCGTGCACGCTAAAGCCGGGCGGTCCGTCGTCGTCGTACGTCTCCACCTCGCGGCACCCGGCGCGCTCGAGCATCTCCGCCGCTTGCGTCTTGACGTCGGCGCGAATGGCCCGCTCGTTGTCGCTCCACGCGCACTGGATGCGGAGCAGCGGAATCCCCCACTGATCCGTCCGCACCGGGTCCAGGTCCACGTAGTTCTCGTGGCGTGGCAAACACTCGCCGTACCCCTGGAGGCTGATCTGCCACGGTCCCGGTTCGCGCAGTCGCTGCTTCAGCTCGACGCCGAGGCCCGGCTCGTCCGCGCCCCGCGCCCAACCTTCTCGGCTCGCGCCCGCCTGGACACCGTAGCCGCGCAGGAACCCCACGTTCGCGTCGCCCGGCCTGCCTAAATTGCGAAACCGGGGGATGTACGTTCCAGTGGGACGCCGGCCATAAACGTATTTGTCCTCGAGCCCCGGGACGGTCGCGCGCGCGCCCGCCTTGGAGATGTGGTCCATCACGTTGTGGCCGACCTCGCCGCTCGAGTTGGCGAGCCCCGTGGGAAAGCGCGCGCTCTTCGAGTTGAGCAAAATTTGCGCGGTGCCGAGCGTCGACGCGCACAGAAAGATGACCCGCCCGAAGTACTCGCGCGTCGCCTTGGTCTTCGCGTCGATCACCCGCACTCCCGCCGCCCGATCGCGCCGCTCGTCGTAGATGACGCTGTGCACGATCGCGTCGGTCACGACGGTCAGCCGGCCCGTCTGCCGCGCCGCGGGGAGTGTCGCCGACAGACTCGAGAAGTACCCGCTGAAGCTGCAGCCGCGGGCGCACTGATTGCGCGCCTGGCACGGCCCGCGGCCCAGGTGGGCGCGCGTGAGGTTCGCGACACGCGTCATCGTCATGTGCCGTCCGGGGAACGCGCGCTCGATACCCCGCTGCACCGCGCGCTCCGCGCAGTTCATCTCCCACGCCGGGAGGAACTCGCCGTCGGGAAGATGCGGGAGCCCCAGCTTCTCTCCGCTCACGCCCACGAAGCGCTCCACGTGCGCGTACCAGGGCGCGAGATCGGCGTACCGGATCGGCCAATCGACCCCGTGCCCGTCGCGCAGATTCGCCTCGAAATCGAGGTCGCTCCAGCGCCACGAGGCCCGGCCCCAAATGAGGGAGCGCCCGCCCAGCTGATAGCCGCGGATCCAGCGGAAGGGCTTGTCGTCGGGCGTGACGTAGGGGTGCTCCCGGTCGCTCACGAAGAAATGCCGTGTCGCCTCGCTGAAGGCGTAGTTATGACTCTGGATAGGGTAGTCCCGCTCGTACAACGCGGGCTCGCCCCGCCCGCGGTGCGGTAGCTGCCAGGGCTGGAGCGACTCGGTTACGTAGCCGGAGCCGTGCTCGACGTGCCGGCCGCGTTCGACGACGAGGGTCCGCAGGCCCTTCTCGGTAAGCTCTTTGGCGGCCCAGCCTCCGGTTATGCCGGAGCCCACGACGATCGCGTCATAGGGCTCCTCCTTCAACAACAGCCTCACACTGCCCACGTCCGGCCGATCGTGGCGAGGGGCACGCACCCGTCGTAGCGGCCCGGCACCGGCTGGTGGTGCAGTTCGCGCGTGGCCCCGATCTCCGAGGTGTAGTAGCCGACGAGCGTCAGCTCCTTGAAGGTGCGGAAGAACGCTGCGGGCTGGGCGAGTGTCTCGCGGTCCAAATCCTCGAGCAGCGTGCGCTGCTGCGCGCGCGCGCATCCCAGAAAGGGGCGGCCGCATGCCGCCCGCGCGCGGGCATCCACGTCCGCGAGCCCGGCGAAGAATCGCGCGCGGCCATCGCCCGCGTATCCCTCCACCAGCATTGCGTCGATGAACTCGTGTACGCCCACGGCGCGCGCACTGGGCGTGTCGGTCTCCGGGAGGATGTGATCGGCAATCGTGGCGACGAGCTCCAATTGCTCGGACGAGAGCGCGCCGGAGCGGCGACGCCCGCACCCGGCGAGCACCCCCGCGATGACGGGCGCCGAGATGACGCCCCCCAGCATGAGTGCGGCGCGCCGCAGCGCTTCACGCCGGTCGATCGGGCGCGGCATGCGGATCGGGATAGAGTGCACCTCGACTGCGTGACGGGAGATCGCGGGGCGATGCGTCCGCGCCACTCCCTGATGCGTGCCCGCAACAACACAACGCGCGTGACAACCCTGTGACAAGCGTCACCAAGGAGGCACGCGCTTTGCGCCTCACTCTGGAACCGCCAGTTCCGTGCCAACTCGGAGGGTCCCATGTGGCAGGTTCGCCGTCGAGCCGCTCGGGCGTGTCTGTGTCCGTCCGGTGTAGACTCGACGTGGCCGTCAGTTCGCTCAACTCGCCTCCCCGCTTTCCTTCTCACACTCGCTGTGCTGTTGCCACTCCAGAACGCTCGTGCCCAGGA
>DATNOR010000040.1:0-18084 GCA_035601235.1 Gemmatimonadales bacterium | reverse complement strand
GGTGCCGAAAGTAGGGCCGGCCCTTCGCACGCCGTCCCGAATATGGCTACCGAAACGAGCGCGACGGCGGCGATCTTGTAAAAGGCGTTGCGGTCGTGCATGGAACACCTCCAGCAATGGCGGGAGCGCTGGGGCGCGCTGGAACATGGGCCGTTAGGGGGGACGTGCCGGTGACCCCCATCACCCGCGCCCTGTGGCGGACGCATCGTCGCCCATGGCAAGCAATTGAGGCTTCTGCCATCGCCCGCGCCGATTGACCCATGTTATCCAGCGCGTCAACTCACTGCCGATCGCTCATCCCACGATGCCCCTGAACCGATCCGAACCTTTTGCCGCGCCGGGCGGTTTAACCGTGTGATATGACCCCAGACCCGAACGACCTCGTCCAACGCATCTCGGTCGCCGAGGCGCGCCCGCTGGTCGACGCCGGGCGTGCGGTGCTCGTGGATGCGCGCGACCGCCGCCTGTACGACAACGCCCACGCCACGGGCGCGATCTCCCTCCCCGTATCGGACATCGAAGCGGCCAATGGACGAATCGCAGCTGGCTCGGTAGCGCCGGATCGGATCCTCATCTTCTACTGTGCGTGAAAGGATGAAGCCACAAGCGCCCGGGCGGCGCGAGCGTTGATGGCGGGCGGCTACGATCAGGACCGCGTGGCGGTGCTGGTCGGCGGGATCCGTGCCTGGCACGAAGCGGGCTATGGGCTCGAGAGGTGGAACGACCCGTCCTGACCGCCGCCGTCGCCAGATGCGGAGCGACGCGATACCTTGCACGCCGTGATCGACGTCCTGGGAGCCCTGCGCGAGGGCCTGGCTCCGCACTACACGGTGGAGCGCGAGATCGGCGCCGGCGGAATGGCGCGCGTGTACCTGGCGCAAGAGCGACATCCGCCGCGTCAGGTGGCGATCAAGGTCATGAACCCCGAAGTCTCCACACCGACTTTCCGCGAGCGGTTCATCCGCGAAGTCGAGGTCACCTCCAAGCTCACCCACCCCAATATCGTGCCGATCCTGGCGGCCGACGAATGCCTTTTCGTCCCCGACGGACCCGACGGGCTGTGTTACTACGTGATGCCGTACGTGGAAGGGGAATCGCTGCGCGCTCGGCTCGGGCGGGATAAGACGCTCGGGCTCCACGACGCGCTCCACATCACATTCCAGGTGGCGGAAGGGCTGAGCTACGCGCACGCGCACGGAGTGATCCACCGTGACGTCAAGCCGGAGAACGTCCTGCTTTCGGGGAACAGTGCCTTGGTCGCGGACTTCGGGATTGCGCGGGCGGTCAGCGCGGCCGGCGTCCCGACCCTGACCGATGTCGGTCAGCCGGTCGGCTCGCCCGCGTACATGAGTCCGGAACAGCTCGCCGGCAGCCGGGCGATCGACGGCCGGACGGACGTCTACAGCCTCGCGTGCGTGCTGTACGAGATGCTCGTCGGCGAGCCGCCGCTGCTGGATGTCGCTGAAGGGTCCGCACCGGGACGGGCGGCGCTCGAGACCGGCCTGCGCGCCCAAGGCGCCAGCCCGCGCACCGCCCGACTGATCAAGGAAGCCATGTCCCGGGCACTTGCCGCGCAGCCGGCGGATCGCTTCGCGAACGTGGACGACTTTGTAGCCCGTTTGCATAGCGCCGTGGTCCGGCCGCTCGGGAAGAGAGCTTTGATCCCGCGGATACGTGTCAAAACGGCACTCCTCGCGGGGGCCGCGGGCGTCGTGCTGGTCGTCGCAGGGTTCGCGTTCTTCGCGACCCGTGGGCGGGTCATCGATCCCCGACGGGTCGTCGTCACCAGGTTCGAGGACCTCACGGGCGATCCGGCGCTTGCGTCGCTCGGTCACCTCGCGGCCGATTGGGTCACCGAGGAGCTCGCGCGACGCGGCGTCGTGGAGGTGGTGCCGGCGACCGAGACCGGACATCTCGACGTGGCAGCGGTCGAAGCACTGGCAAAGAAGACCGGCGCCGGGACGATCGTCGCAGGCTCCTACTACAGGCATGGTGACTCGGTGCGGTTCCAGGTCCAGATCATCGACGCGACACGGGGGACGGTGCGGCGCGCGCTCGAGCCGGTGGGCGCAGCGCTCCGGACACCCAGCGATGCCGCGGATGTCGTGCGCCGCCGCGTGGCGGCCGCGTTCGATACGCTGTTCGCGCAGGCCGGAGGGCGTTCCCATCTTTAAGGCACGGCCAGCTGGTGCCTCGCCCACCACTCCCGCGCCCGGTCCTGCGTCCAGGCGCTCGCGCCCTCCGGATCGGTATGTCGGTCCAGGCCGATGGGGGCGTCGGCGGCGTCAGGCGATGGAACGAATCGGCCATGAAGGCCAGGTCGACTAGAACCTGACTTGCACAGTAAACCCGGGGTCGCGCAGACGCGGACCCACGCTGATGCTCGACCGGGGGGACCGAATTAGCGCGCCGATGACGCCACCGACCAGAAACCCCGCCGACCCGCCGAGGATGACCCCAGCCGCAATCGCGCCGGATCGGGCCTGGGCAGCAGTGCAGCTGTCAAGGCAGAGTTCCGTAGTCGACCCAATCGCACCGCCGATGAGGGCACCGCCAAGCAGACCGATGCCAGCGCCTGCCCAAAAATGACCCCGGGTACCCTCTCCACTCGAGAGGCGAGTAACCGAGGTCGTGGGAATGACCAACGCCGCCTTGCTCGATGGCGCGCGGATATCCGCCCTTTGGGCGACGCCCAGGCTCGGCGAGAGGAGCAGTGGCAGGACGATGGCCGTGAAGAGGCGAGGCATAAGCAACCTCCGTGGACGAACAAAAGAAACCGGCCAAGCGACTGCGCCCTCAGCCGGTTTCACGATTTGCTCCCTCGAGGTCTGGGCGACGAAACCGAAGGCGCCTCGCGGATCAACACATCTGAGGGGTTTCAATATGCACCGGGGCCAGCGGCCTGCAAGGGCGGGTCACCCTACTCCTTGGGTGTGAGCAGCTCCCGGAACGGCCCGTAGTCGCGCAGCGACTCGAACGCGAGATCGACGTGCAGGCCGTGGGCGTGCGGGTACCCCCGGGCGAACGCCTCCTGCAGCAGGGCCACGGCGGCGTCCCGCTCGCCCAGCAACGCCTGAATCCGCGCCCGCCACACGGTGGGCCGGCCGAACAGATAGGGCCGCTTCACGCGCGCGAGGGTCTGGTCCACGCGCAACGCCTGGTCGCGGTTCCCCTGGCGCGCGGCGACCGCGCCCAGGTAACCGAGATAGTCCACCTGGTCCCACCCGTCGCCCATTACCGCGACGGCCGCGAGCGAGTCGCTCCGGCCGGGGCTCCTGTCCGCGGCGAGGCCCTCGAAGCCGCGCTGCGCGTCGGCGAGCCGTCCCGCCGTGTAGGCGACGAGGGCCACGCGCAGCTGGTGCGCCTGGGAGGCCGCCTCTGCGGGCGGACGGGCGGCCAGCCAGTCGCGAGCCTCGGCCAGCGTCGTGTCCGCCTCCGGGGCGTGGCCATGCGCCCGCAGCTCCACGGCGGCCAGCAGCAGCACGTCCGCCGGCGCCCAGCCTCGCGCGGGAGGAAAGTTCACGCTCGCGGCGACCCGGCGCCTCAGCTCTGCCACCCGGCCCAGCGCCGCGAGGGCCCGGACCTCCGTGGTCAGGATCTGCGGGTTGTCGGGAAACCGGCGCACGCCTTCGAGCGCCTGCTGCAGCTCGCGGCGATGGTCGCCCAGCAGGTGGAGCGCGGTGGTCAGGTCGTACCAGTACACCCACCACCCGCGGGTGAACCCGCGGTCGGGGCCGAGGGCTTCGAGGGCGTCCACCGCTTCGTGCGGACGGTTGAGCGCCATGGCGTCCTCGGCGAGCAGGTAGAGCGCCTCAGAGCCGGGCGCGAGATTCGCCATCGCGCGCGCGGCCCGCAGCGCCTCCGGCCCATCACCCCGGCACGTCGCCAGCACCCACGCCAAGTACGACCGGTCGAGTGGGGCGAACCGCTCGACGTGCCGCTCCAGCGCGTGGCCGGTGGATTCCGCCGCGGCGAACTCACCCAGATTCATGTGGGCGTTCGCGGCAAAGATCAGGGGCAGCCGGAACGTGGTGTCCACGGCGGCCGCCCGCTCGAAGTGGGCGATCGCCCCCCGCATGTCGAACTGGACGAACCGGTCCAGGCCCGCGATGAACTCTTGATAGGCCTGAAAGTTCGGCGGCTGGCTCGCCATGGTCGCCCAGCGGCTGAGCCGGGAGTCGAACAGTGTCGCGAGTGCGGCCATGACGCGCTGCCGCAGAGCTTCGACGGCGCCGAGCGGCTGCGCAATCGGTCCCGCCACCGGGTCCAATGCGCGCAACACCGTGCCGTCCTTCGCCGCGGAGATCTGGACCTGGAACCGGATGCTGTCCGCCTGCCGATAGTACGCGCCCGACACCACGGTGCCGGCACCCGTCTCGCGCGCCAGGCGCTTGATGCCGGCGGCATCGAGATGGCCGGGTCCGTGCTCGCCGGATACCAGCGACGAGCTCATCACCGACACGGACGGGACGACCTCGACCAGACCCGTCTGGGCCAGGCCCTGCGTGACCCAATCGGCCGCCATGTGGCCGACGTTGTCGAGCGAGCGGTCCCCGGTGTGGTTCTCGATCACCGCCACGACCACGCGACGGTCGTTGAGGTACGGCGCGCGCTGGCGCAGCAGGAGGACCGCCGCCCCGGCGCCGACCAGGACGAAGGCGCCGCCCAGGACCAGCGTGGTTCTCCGTCCCCGGCTGCCGGCGAAGATGCCGCGCGTCGGCACGCTCGTGCGATGCGCCGGTGCTCCGAGCGCCGCGGCGAACTCGGTCGCCGTGGGGAAACGGTCATCTGGGAATGGGGCGAGGGCCCGGGAGATGGCGTGCTTCACCGCGCGCGCGACGTCGGGCCCGGCTCGCTGCATTGCCGGCGCCGTCTGCAATGCCGTCCAGTTGTGCACCCGGCGTTCCGTCATGCTCGGCGCCGGCGGTTCCCCCGCCAGCACTTCGAACAGCACGCAGCCGAGGCTGTAAATGTCGGTGCGGGCATCGAGATCCCCGAGGGCCATCGCCTGCTCCGGGCTCATATAGCCGGGCGAGCCGACCGGTTGGCCCGCCTGGGTGAGCGTCAGGCTGCCCGCGGCGCTGATGGCGCGCGCGATGCCGAAGTCGGCGACGATCGCGTGGTTGCTCGAGAGCAGGATGTTCTCCGGCTTGATGTCGCGGTGAATGATGCCCTGGGCATGGGCGAACGCGAGCGCGTCGGCGACGTCTTGCGCGATCTGGAGGGCCGCTTCGAGCGGCAGCCGTCGCTCCCGCAACAGCCGATGTCGGAGCGACTCTCCCTCGACGTAGGGCATGACGTAGTAGAACAGCCCGTCGACTTCGCCAGCCGAGAAGATCGGCACGATGTGCGGATGGCTGAGGTTCGACGAGAGGTCCACTTCCCGGATGAACCGCTCGCGCATGAGCCGCGTGGAGATCTCGGGGTCGAGCACTTTGATCGCCACCCGGCGACGCGGATGCTGCTCCACCGCCAGGAACACCCGGGCCATGCCACCGGCGCCGATCTCGCGCTCGACGTCGTAGCGGGGCGCTAGGCTGGCGCGCAGGGTCTCCAGCACATCTAACATGGGCGCAACTTAGCGATCTCCCGTCTGCCGGGCGAGCGACGCATCTAGCCAACCCAGGCACCGGCCCTTCTATTTCGCAATCGAAACGAGGGCTATGGGCCGGATCTGGAAATCCCCCTTCGTGCGGCTGGCGGCGTACTACATCGTCCTCGGCCTCGTGACGATCGCGCTGGTGCGGACTTTTCCGCAGCTGCGCGACTTGTTCGAGCGTTTCCAGGAACTCTCCCCCGTCCACGGCGCGGTCGGCAAGAAAGACGCGCTCGAACAGGCGACGGGGACCCCCGGGCCGGCCAGCCTCGGCTCCACGGCGCTCGCCCTCATCACGTTCCTCTCCATGATCGGCGCGCTCGCGCTGATGGTCCCGACGGCGTGGGTCTACATGATCACCAAGCAGGAGCGGGGCTACGACCAATCGGTGGTCCAGACCGTCATCGTCCTGCCGATGACGGTTGCGGGAACGTTGATCCTCGTCCAGAACAGTCTGGCCCTGGCTTTCGCACTCGGCGGGATCGTGGCGGCCATCCGGTTTCGCAATACGCTCAAGGACACCAAGGATGTCGTGTACATCTACCTCGCCCTGGGTGTGGGGCTCGCGGCAGGAGTCTATGTCCCGATCGTTGCCGCGGTCATGTCGCTCGTCTTCAACGCGACCGTCCTGGCGCTCTGGCGATTGAACGTCGGGAACATCTACGCGGACCGGCTGGGTGCGGACCGCGCCGTCAGGCTGGAGCCCCACCTCCAGGCCGCGGCCGACGACAAGCGGAAGAAACGCTTCAATGGCGCGCTGCTGATCCGAGCCGCCCGTGTCGAGCCGGCGCAGCGCGTGGCCGAAGGCGTGCTCGATGAGCAAGTCAAGCGCTGGAAGCTCGCCGAAATCGTCCCGTCGCACGGCGGGACGTCGACGCTCGAGTACCTGATCCGGCTCAAAGACGACGGGCTTGCCGCGGCGTTGGTCGACGCCCTCAAGGCCCATGGTGCGCCGGACATCGTGGCCGCAGAGTTCCGCTCGCTCCGGGGGCTGAAGGGGGGCCAGGACTAGTGGCACGCACCGCGCGGCTGCGCGTCACCGCGCTGGCGGCGCTGTGGATCGGTTGGCCAGGCTGCGCCGTGTCGCGGGAGGTGAGCGCCGCTCCAGTGGCGCTGCCCGCCGCGCCCGATGGGTCGGTGGACGTCACGCTCTTTCTCATCGGCGATGCGGGCGCACCGGCCGCGCCACCCGATTCGGAGCCGGTCCTCACGGCGCTCCGGACCGCGGCGACCGCCGCGCCCCACGCCGTCGTGGTGTTTCTCGGCGACAACATCTACCCACGCGGGCTCCCGGACTCGGGCGCCGCGAGTCGTCCCGAAGCAGAGCGTCGGCTCAGCGCCGAGCTCGGCGTCGTGCGAGCCAGCGGTGCGCGCGGGGTGTTTGTGCCTGGCAACCACGACTGGGACGGGCAGGGACCAGGAGGATGGGATGCCGTGCGGCGGGAGCAGCGCTTCGTCGCGACGCAGGGCGGCGCCCGCGCCGCGTTGCTGCCGGGCGGCGGCTGCCCCGGGCCCGTCGTCGTAGACGTCGGAGCGGCCGTGCGCCTCGTGGCACTCGACACCGAGTGGTGGCTACAAGATGGACTCAAGCCGCAGGGCCTGGCCTCGTCGTGCCCCGCGCGCTCCGAGCACGAAGTGATCGATTCGCTGCGAGCGGCGCTGGGCACGGCAGGCGGGCGCCGGGTGGTCGTCATCGCCCACCACCCGCTGCTGAGTGGCGGCCCCCACGGTGGGCACTTCGGGTGGCAGGACCACGTGTTTCCCCTGCGGGCGTGGAAGTCGTGGCTGTGGCTCCCCCTTCCCCTCATCGGCTCGGTGTATCCGATCGCCCGTGAGAGCGGCATCTCGAGCCAGGATGCTCCGAGCGCGGCCTACCAGCGGATGCGTGCCGCGCTGGACAGCGCCTTCGCGGGCTCCGCTCCGCTCATCTATGCGGCCGGGCACGACCACGCGCTCCAGGTGATCCGCGGAACGAGCGCCCGCTACGAGCTCGTCAGCGGGGCGGGCATCTTCGGGCATCGTGACCGGGTCACCCTACTCGACGGCACCCAGTTCGCGCGCAGCGCCAGCGGGTTCATGCGCGTCGCGTTCCTGCGTGACGGCCGCGCGCGCTTGGGTGTGATCGTCGTCGATCGCGCTGGAAACGCGACGGAGGAGTTCGGGCTGTGGCTCAACTGAGTGGGCCGGGGTGGCGGATCGGGCTCCAACTGGCGATGGCGCTCACACCCGTCGGCCTTCACGGGCAGACGGCGGCCCCGGCCGACTCGCCGGCCCGGCGGACCGTAGTTGCCGGAGCGCGCTACCAGGTGGGGTGGCTGCATCGCTTCCTGTTGGGCGCCCATTACCGCGACCTGTGGGGGACGCCCCTCGCGGTAGAGGTACTCGACCTTGCCCGCTACGCCGGGGGGCTCACACCCGAACGGTGCGGCGGTCGGCGCCAGACGCAAACACTGCACTTCTCGGGGGCGGATGGGCGCGAGTACGCGTTCCGCTCCGTCGACAAGGACCCCACGCTCGCACTCCCTCCCGAGCTGCGCGCCACGTTCGTCCGCGCGATCATCCAGGATCAGATCAGCTCCGCCCACCCCGGCGCCCCGCTGGTCGTTGCCCCGCTGCTCGACGCCGCCGGCGTGCTCAATGCGGAGCCGCGGCTGTTCGTCCTGCCGGACGACCGCCGCCTCGCCGGTATCGCCTGCGCGCAGGCCGGCGAGCTGGGCATGATCGAAGAGCGCCCGGCCGAAGGACCCGACAACGAGCCCACGGTCCCTGGGGCCGTCGATCTCGCCAATACCAGGAAGCTGTTCGAGCACCTCGAGCGGAGCTCGCGCCACCGGGTGGACTCGCGCGCGTTTCTGGCCGCCCGCTTGATGGACGTTTTCATCGGGGACTGGGACCGGCACCAGGATCAATGGCGCTGGGCGCGCTTCGATTCCGCCGACGTGCATTGGTGGCGCCCCATCCCGCGCGACCGCGACCAGGCGTTCGCGCGCCTCGACGGCGTGCTCGTGTGGCTGACGGGCTTCTACCAGCCGCAAGTCGTCGGCTTCGCCGACCACTATCCCAGTATCTGGCGTCTCACCTTCGCTGGCCAAGTGCCCGACCGGCGCCTCCTGGTGGACCTCGCGAAGCCGGTGTGGGACTCGGTGGCGAAGGCCTTGCAGTCGCGTCTCTCCGATTCGGTGATCGACGCGGCCGTCCGACGGCTGCCACCGGAGTACTACGCGAAGAACGGCGCGACGCTCGGCCGGGCGTTGCGGCGACGGCGGGATCAGCTGCCGCGGATCACGGACCGGTACTACTCCCTGCTCGCCGGGGTGGTGGAGATTCATGCCACCGACGAGGCCGACCTGGCGGAGGTCGACCGGCTCGGGGGCGGGCGACTGGCCGTGCGACTCTCGGCCCGCGCCGGTGGGGAGCCGTACTACCGCCGGACATTCGACCGACGCGAGACGCAAGAAGTCCGACTCTTCCTGCACGGTGGGGACGACCGCGCCATCGTGCGGGGGTCTGATGGATCGGGGCCCTTGGTCCGGGTGATCGGGGGCGGAGGCGACGACGAGCTGATCGACTCCTCGCGCGCGGGAACGACGCGGTTCTACGACGACCGTGGGAAGAACCGTTTCGTTACGGGGCCACGAACGTCCGTGGATCCACGCCACTACGACGAGCCACCGCGCGACACCTCGACGCTCGGATTTCCGCGCGACTGGGGCTCGCGTTGGATGCCGCTGACGTGGCTGGGCTACACGTCCGACGTGGGCCTGTTCGTGGGGGCCGGGGCTCTGGGGACGGGGTACGAGTTCCGCCGGCTCCCGTACAACTCCCGCATGAGAGTGAGGGCGGGGTACGCGACCGCCGCCCGCACCTTCCGCGCGGAGCTCGCGGGAGAGTTCCGCGGCATCGTGCCTCCCGCAGTCGTGACGCTGCAGCTGCGCGCGTCCGGAATTGACGTGTTGCGCTTCTACGGCTTCGGCAACGAAACCGCCACTGCCGGCTCGAGCGACTTCTATAAGGTGAAACAGCAGCAGTACCTCTTCGCCCCCGCCTTGCGTTTTCCGCTGTCGTCTACGGTCGACCTCTCGGTCGGCCCCGTTGCCAAGTTTGCCCACACCAACCTCGAGCCGGGCACGTTCATCGACGCCGCACGGCCGTATGGCGTCAGGGACCTGGGCCAGGTCGGCGGCGCAGCGGACTTCCACCTCGACACGCGCGACGACCCGCGTGCCGCGCGCCGGGGGCTGTGGCTCGGGGTCGGCGGGAGTTGGTACGCGCAGGCGCTCGACGTCACGACGCCGTTCGGCGAAGGGCATGCGGAAGCGCGCTCGTACCTCACGGCGCGAATCCCGTTGCACCCGACGCTCGCGGTGCGAGTCGCGGCGCAACGGGTGTGGGGGACCTATCCTCTGCAGGAAGCGGCCTATATGGGCGGGGCGACGACGGTGCGCGGTTTCGTCGAGCATCGCTTTGCGGGCGACGCCGCCGTGTATGGGAACGTAGAGCTGCGGTTGTCGGTGGCGAGATTCTTTCTCTTGCTTCCGGGAGAGCTCGGTGTGTTCGGCCTCGGCGACGCCGGACGCGTGTACCTGTCCGGGGAGACCTCGGACCGCTGGCACGCGGCGGCCGGCGGCGGCCTGTGGTTCGCGTTCCTGAGTACCGCCAACACCGTGTCCCTGGCGGCGGCGCACAGCGTCGAGGGCACGCGACTGTACGTGCGGGCGGGATTCCCGTTCTAGCGATGACGTCCGCATGGACGGGCGACGTGCCGAACCTGGCGCTCCTGAACCAGATGGTGACGGAAGCGCTCCCGTTGAGTCTCCACGCCGGACCGGTGGAGCAGATGTTCCAGCGGGATGTCTACTTCGATTCTGCCGACTGGACGCTGCGGCGCCGCGGCGTGAGCTGCCGGTTCCGGACGCGCGTCGACGATCGGCGCATCCTCACGCTGCGCACCGTCGGCCGGTGGGAGGGCGGCCAGCCGCTCGTGTTGCCCCAGACGTTCGAAGCAGACGTCACGGAACTGGAAGGGGAGGAAGCACTCCGGGGGATGTCCGACCCGGCGCGCCGCCTGCGTGCCCTCATCGAGCCGACCCTGCTCGTTCCCCGGATCGCGTTCGAAACTGAGCGGCGGCTGCGGCACACCCATCCCCGATGGTTTGCGCGCGCGCGCTACGACGTCGTGTACGACGCCGTGACGGTTCGCAGTCGGCGGCTGGCACGGACGTTTCAAGAGGTGAAGCTGCGGGAGCTCGCGGCGGGACGACCTGGGTTGGAGCGTGTCGCCCGGGCGTTCCAGGAGCGTTACGGCCTGCGTCGACTGCTCGTGGGAAAGGTGGACCGAGCCGAGAAGCTGCTCCGCGATCTCGAAGGCGAAGACCTGGCGCAGGTGGCGCGTGGCAGCCGCGAGGTGGCCGTGGTGGTCCTGGCCGAGGGATGCGTAGCAATGCTCTCGGACGCGGGCGCGCTCACGCTCCCCGTCCGGGGCGGTAGCGGCGAGGATACGTGTCGCGAGGTTTTGCGCGCGCATTTCGGCAGTGCGGACGGCCAGATCCGCCTGCTCGGTACGGCGCCCGCGGGGACTACGCGGCCGGTCCTCGAGGTCTGGCTGGCCCGGCGCGTCTCCGGCGCGCGGGATGCCGACCGCAACGGCCGCCTGCAATGGCTGCCGTTGGGCGAGCTGCTCGCCAGCGCGGGCTCGCCGTCCCTGCGCGATCCGCGCACCCTCGCCGCCCTCACCGTGGCCGCACGGTCGGACGCGTTCTCGGAGCGGGCGCCCCGCCCCACGCTCACCACGGCGACGCTGCCCGGCGGCAGCCAGCGACGAGTGCGCCTGTCCGACTTCGCGTTGCGCTCTCCGCTCTCCGATCTCGACCGGGCCGGTCCGGATCATTTTCTGAACGGCGATCTCAGCCTCATCGAGTTCAACGCGCGCGTGCAGGATCTGGCGGATGATCCCGGCGTACCCCTGCTCGCCCGCATCCGGTTCTTGTCGATCCTGAGCGCGAACCTCGACGAGTTCTTCATGGTGCGCGTGGCCGCGCTGAAGCGCGCGAGCGGCCGGGGGCCGACGCTGGAAGGCGCGGACGGACCGGCGGCAGAGGAGCAGCTCAACGCCATCGCGATCCGTGTGCGCGCGCTGCTCGAGCGGCAGGCCCGCTGTTTCAGCGAGGTCTGCCGGCCGGCGCTCGCGGAGCACGGCGTTCGGATTCTCCGGTGGGACGAGCTGTCCGCGATGCAGCATGAAGCGCTGCGGCAGTACTTCACGGACCAGATCTTTCCGCTCGTCACGCCACAAGCCTTGACGCGCGCGCCCGGGCATCCCTTCCCGGTCATGCCCAATCTGCGGCTCTCGCTCGCCGCCCTCGTGCGGGACTCGCGCGCCGGACCGGTGCACTTCGCCTACCTGAAGGTGCCGGACACCCTGCCCCGCTTCGTGAACCTGGCGGACGGCGGCGGGCTCGTCCCGGTCGAGGACGTCATCCGTGCCAATCTCGGTATGGTGTATCCCGGGCGAGTGGTCGAGGAGGCATACGCTTTCCGCGTCACCCGCGGCGGGGACCTCGAGCTCGACGAGCACCACGCCGCGAGCTTGCTGCAGGTGATCGAAGAGGAAACGAAGCGCCGGCCCTTCGGCGCGGCGGTGCGAGTGGAGGTGGCGGCGGATATGCCCCGCTCCGTACGGGAGCTGCTGCTGCGCGAGCTCCAGTACGAGGACGCGGCGTCGACGAGCCCGCTCGGCTCGGACGACGTGTACGAGGCGCGCGACTTCGTGGACCTCGGAAGCGTGCGCGAGTTGGCTCGCCTGCCGCTCCCGGGGCTCGACTATGCGCCGCACCAGGGCGGCGCGCCCATCGAGGCCGGCCGGTCGATCTTCGCGGTGCTGGCCGACCGGGACGTCCTCGTACATCACCCGTACGATGCGTTCGAGACGACGGTGCAGCGCCTGGTGGCCGAGGCGGCCGACGACCCGCAGGTGCTGGCGATCAAGCAAACGCTGTATCGCGCGGGGGGGCGCTCCGACATCGTCGACGCGCTGGTGCGCGCGGCCGCGCACGGCAAAGAAGTGTTCGTGTTCGTCGAGCTCAAAGCGCGGTTCGACGAAGAGCGGAACATCGAGTGGGCCCGCAAGCTCGAAGAAGCGGGCATCCGGGTGGTCTACGGTCTGGTCGAGCTCAAGACCCACGCCAAGACGGCCCTCGTCGTGCGCCGCGAAGCGGGCGGCATTCGGCGCTATGTCCATATCGGCACCGGCAACTACAACGCCGCGACGGCGGCCATGTATACCGACCTAGGCCTGTTGTCGGCGGACCCGGCCCTCGGCGCGGACGTGAACGACCTGTTCAACGAGCTGTCGGGATCCTCGCAGCCTCCCCAGACGCCGTTTCGGCGTATCCTCGTGTCACCGACCTACCTGCTGAAGCGTCTGATCGCGCTGATCGACCGGGAAGGGGAGCATGCCCGGGCGGGGCGGGCAGCGCGCATTCGTGCCAAGCTCAACGGGTTGGCCGATCCTGAGATCATCGAGGCGTTGTACCGCGCGTCGCAGGCCGGCGTCGAGATCGCGCTGTTGGTGCGGAGTGTGTGTACGCTGCGGCCCGGCGTGGCGGGCCTGTCGGACCGCATCCGCGTCGTCAGCGTTCTGGGGCGGTTTCTCGAGCACGCTCGCGTCTACCATTTCGCCAATGGGACCGATCCCGAGTACTACATCGGCTCCGCCGATTGGCGGCCGCGCAATCTCCGGCAGCGGGTGGAGGTGGTCACGCCCGTGCTCGATGCGGCGTGCCGCGCCCGGCTCGACCGCATCCTCGAGGACGAGCTGGCCGATCCGACCGCCTGGGAGCTGGAGCCGGACGGCGGCTATCGCCGCCGCACGGCGACGCCGGGCGCGGATCCCCGCGGCTCGCAGGAGCGCCTCCTCGCGCTGACCGGTGCTGCGACCTGACGTCGCGGCGAGCGTGATCGGGCTCGCGCTGGTGGGTCTGCATGGCGGCCCCGCGGAAGCGCAACGGTGCCGCGAGCCCCACTACCGTTGGACGCAGAAGATCGACACGGCACTGGCGGACCTCGCGCCACGGCCGGCCTCGGTCGCGGCGATGCTCGCGACCTGGACGCCGCCCGACCTCGGGCCGCGAGACCGGTGCGCGGCTCGCTCGGAGCGCGAGCGCGAGGTGTACGACATCAGCGCGTGGGTACGTCGGGTCGACAAGCTCAAAGACGACGGCGACTGGCACGTCGAGCTCACGGAGCGGTCCGACAGTCCCTCCGACTCCTGCATCGTGGTCGAGATCCCGGCCCCGAAAAACAGCCTCCGTTACGCGCGGGCCCGGGCGGCGCTCGACTCGCTGATCGGCGACGCGAAGGTTCGCCGCGGCGGCGTCATCGCGCGGCCGTTTCGAGCGCGCGTGAGCGGAGCAGCGTTCTTCGATGGACAGCACCGGCGTGGCGGGCGACGGAGCGACACAATCGACGGCGAGCACGGGCGCTGCAACGCATCGGTGCGCGCCCTGTGGGAGATCCATCCGGTCTATCGCGTCACAGCTCCGTGAGCCCGTTCCACGCGATTCCTGCCCGCCTGCTTCGCGGCGTACAGCGCCGCGTCGGCCGCGCCTCGCAGGTTGGCGAGGTCGCGCACCGTATCGGGATAGCTCGCCACGCCGCACGACAACGTCAGCGGATACGCCTGGCCGCTCCAGCGCCACGCCGAGGCCTCCACGGTGGCACGGATGCGCTCGGCCACCTCCAGGCCGACTTCGATCGGCGTGTGCGGCATCCAGATCGCGAACTCCTCTCCGCCGATCCGCGCCACCAGGTCGTTGTCGCGCACCGCGCGACGCAGGATGTCGGCCACGTGGCGTAGCGCCGAATCGCCCGCCTGATGTCCCAGCGAGTCGTTCAAGCGCTTGAAGTGATCGATGTCGACGAACACGAGCGTGACGAACGCCGGCGGCTTGCCCGCGGCCACGGCGGACCGGTGGTCGAACTCGCGGCGGTTGGCGAGCCCTGTGAGGGGATCGCGCACCGCCCTCTGCTCGGCCTCGTGGACCGCGCGGGCTGCCGCCAGCCGGGAGCCGAGGTCCGCAACGAGTCGCTGTAGCACGTCGGCCGCCGGCGTGGCGGGCGCGATCGGCGGGCCGGTGACGACGAGCGCGCCGATCACGAAGTGTCCGTCCCGCAGCGGATAGGCGGTGCCGGCGCGCTCCGCGCGGCGGCGGTCGGGAATGGCGGCGCCGAAGATGTCATCGGGACCCTGGGCGGCGACGGGGACACCCGAATGAATCGCCCGCATCACCGGCGCCTCGGACGGCACCGCCAGCTTATCGAGCCGCCCGTCCGCGCCCGCCGACAGCGCGACCACGCGGCCCCCGGGCCCGGCGCCGGCCGCGGGCAGCACGATCGCCGCCGCGCGTTGCGCCACCTGGTGCGCCAGCTCGACTCCCGCCTTCGCGATGCCCTCGAGTGTCAGCGCTCCGCCCGCCAGGGCCGCGAGCTGCCGCGACACGACCTGCCCGGGCTGCTCCCCCGGCTCGTGCAGCTGGGCCAGCCGCATGCTCGCGACCAGGCGGCGCAGCTCGTCGGCGACCGCCGCCGCCACCTGGGGTCCGCCGTCGCCCCGCGGCAGCAACAGGCCCGCGCCGAAGGGGAAGTCACCCACGGCCACAAAGGTGCCGGCGGGCTCGCGCGCCACGTGCGCCCGGCCGTCCGCCGACGCGAGCTGCACCAGCGCTGCGCCGCGCTCGCGCACGGCGCGGTCGAGGTCGGACGCTCCGCCGACCTCGAGATCGCCGGCGGCCAGTCCCACGGCCCAGCCCGCGCTGGCGCCGTGCGCCCGGCGCAGCAAGTCGAGCGCGTGCTCGAAGTCCGAGGGCACGGTGACGGGCTGGTCGGCGAGCCAGGAGCGCACGATCGGCCCGAGCGCCAGCCCGGTGGCGGCCACGAACCCGCCCAGCGCGGCCACCAGCGCCCACACGTCGGCCGCCTGGACGGCGCGCACGACGGCGATCAGGCCGAGCGCCGCCAGTCCGCGCCCGACCCAAACCCCCGCGGGGGGCAGCTTCATGCGTGATTGATGCGGCTGGCGGCGGCGGCGGCGCCGAACCCGTTGTCGATATTGACCACGGTGACGCCTGAGGCGCACGAATTGAGCATCCCGAGCAGCGCGGCGATGCCACCGAACGAGGCCCCGTACCCCACGCTCGTGGGGACGGCGATCACGGGAACCGGCACCAGTCCCCCCACCACGCTCGGGAGCGCGCCTTCCATCCCAGCAACCACGATGATCACGGCGGCGCTGCGCAGCAGCTCGGTCTGGGTCAGGATGCGGTGGATGCCGGCCACGCCGACGTCCGTGAGCCGGGCGACGCGATTACGCAGCGCCCGGGCGGTAACGGCCGCTTCCTCGGCGACCGGCAGGTCGCTCGTTCCAGCGGTGACGATCAGAATCGTACCCCGCCCCGTCGGCTCGGGCTCAGGCTCGGGTGGCAGGTACACCGTGCGCCCCAGCTCCCCCACTTCGGCCTTGGGAAACCGGACCGCGAGGGCGGCGCGATGCGGCGGCTCGGCCCGCGTCGCGAGGAAGCTGCCGGAAGCGGCGACGAGCCGCTCGGCGATCGCCACGACCTGCTCGGCGGTCTTGCCCTGGCACAAGATGACTTCCTCGTGCCCCTGCGTCAGGGGTCGGAGGTGATCGATGCTGGCGAAGGGGAGACGCTCGATGAAGCGGGACAGGTCGTCGAGCTTCACGCCGCCTGCCCCACCGCGCTCCCGGCCAGATAGGCCGCGAAAATCGCCTCCGCTTCGCGCATCGACTCGATCTGGAACAGCCGCTCGCGCAGGCTCCCGGCGCCGGCCACGCCCTTCGTGTACCAGCCGAAGTGCTTGCGGAACTCGAGCGCGGTCTTGCGCGTGTCCCCCTGGAGCGTCAGCGCCAGGCGCGCGTGCTCGAGCGCCACCGCGAACCGCTCCGCGGCCGTGGGAGCCGGGCGCGGCGCCCGCCCCGCCACGAGGTCCCGCGCCTGAGCGAACAGCCACGGGTTGCCGAATGCGCCCCGGGCGATCATGACGCCGGCGCAGTTCGTGTGGCGCCGCACGGCGATCACGTCGGCCGCGGTCGTGATGTCGCCGTTGCCGATCACCGGAATGTCGAGCGCTTCCACCACGCGGGCGATCTCGTCCCAGTTCGCTTGCCCTGAGAACATCTGCGTCCGCGTGCGCGCGTGCAGGGTGAGGGCCTGGGCACCCGCCTCGCGGCAGCGCAGGGCGATGGTGACCGGGTCACGCTGAGTTTCGTCCCAGCCGCTGCGGATCTTCACGGTCACCGGCAGGTGCGTTGCAGTTCGCACCGCCCGGATGATCTGCTGCACCAGCCCCAGATCCTTCAAGCACCCCGATCCGCCGTTGTTCTTGACGACCTTCTTGACCGGACACCCGAAGTTGATGTCGATGAAGTCGGGCTTGACGGCCGCGGTCACCATCTCGGCGGCACGGGCCATGATCGTGGCGTCGGCGCCATACAGCTGGATGCCGATCGGCCGCTCCGCCTCCTCGAACCGCATATCGTCGAACAGGTGCTCCAGGCCGCGCGCCACCCCGACCGCCGAGATGAACTCGGAGACCACGACGTCGGCGCCGAAGCGGCGGCACAGCAGCCGGAACGGCGATTCCGACACGCCCGACATGGGCGCGAGGAACAGCGGGAACGCGTGTCCCGTGCGATACGGGAAGTCCATGGCTCACAACGTAATGACGCGTTGCGCGAGGAGCAACCACTCATTACGTTTGGCCGCCGTTCACGCACTGGAGACCGCACGTGCGCTTGCGCGAGTTCTTTTCCCAAGACGCGATCAACCTGCTGCTGCAGAGCAGCACCAAGGACGACGTCTTGAAGGAGCTGGTCGGCCTGCTCAGTCTGGACGACAAGGCCGAGCAGACCCTCGTGAAGATGCTGAAGCGGCGCGAGACGCTCGGCTCGACGGGGATCGGTCACAACATCGCGATTCCCCACTGCCGCGCGCTCGCCGTGAACCGGCTGCGGGTCGCGTTCGGCCGCAAGCTCGAGGGGGTCGATTTCAACGCGATCGACGGCAAGCCGGTGAACTACTTCTTTCTGATCGTGGCCCCGCCGCTCGAAGTGTCCAACCAGTACCTCCCGGTGCTCGGTAAGATCGCCCAGTTCGCGAAAGAATCAGACGTACCCGACAAGCTCGCCAAGATCGGCACCCCGCAGGAGTTCCTCAAGCTGCTGGAGGACAAGAATATCTAGGGTGAGGCGTTGTCGGGTGAGGCGTTCCCGGATGACGCGTTGCCGGATGAGGCGTCTACTCGGCGACGCAGTACCCGGCAACGCAGTACCCGACAACGAATCACCCGACAACGCCTCACTCCCATTCTATCGTCGCCGGCGGCTTCGAGCTTACGTCGTAGACCACCCGATTCACGCCCCGTACCTCGTTAATGATCCGATTGCTGATTTTCCCGAGCACCTCCGTCGGGAA
>DATNOR010000039.1:0-21173 GCA_035601235.1 Gemmatimonadales bacterium | reverse complement strand
GCGGGCCCGCGTCCATGCATGGGACTCAGGCGAATACAAGGCCGATCAGTTGTCGGAGGAATTCGTGGAATTCCGATTGGTGTACGAGGGGCCATTAGAATCTGGCGCGAACAATCCGAGGCCAAAGGAGAAGCACGCAATCCGAAAGGCCCTACATCGACAACTGGCCGCCCTGTGGGCCCACGATGCGGGGCTGCAGGAGTTGGTCCGGTCCCCTGGGCTTGAAAAGATTGCGAACGATTATGCGAGGTGCGGATATCGGTTCGCGCCGGTGGTTTCAAGTAGGCTCAAGCTCGTCTGCGCTCTTGACATCCTATTCCTGCGGAGAGAGAGCCCAGGACAACTAGTGCAGCATGGGGGGGATATAGATGGTCGGCTGAAAACGCTCTTTGATGCTCTCTGTATTCCGGTTTCTTGCAATCAGCTGCCCTCGCCAGAACCGGGCGAAGATCCATTTTTCTGTTTGCTAGAGGATGACCATTTGATTACGGGGTTTCAGATAACTACGGACCAGCTGCTCAGGCCATCCCGCAGCGACGAGGCTCCTAACGATGTAGTACTCATCATTCATGTGAAGGTGAAGGCAACGATGATTACGATTGCGAATATCGGGCTGACCACTTAAGCCTGTCGTTTCCGATGCTTCGCTTTCTTCCGCTTCGTCTGAATCTCCGACTTTGGCACGGCGAGCAGTCGCCGGGTGAGTTCGGTCATCCGCTTGAACTTTTCGCGCGGCGTTGGCTCGCGGCTTGGCTTTGGGGTCATCGGCGCCGTTTCCCCCGTAAGAGGTGGCGTCTGCTCTTAGCCTTGCGTCGTAGCGGGGCTCAGATTGGCGCCGATCAGGTCGCGATAGGTGAGTCGCCGTCCCACAATGTCAGCCAGCACGCTGACGAACCGAGCGCGGTCATTGCTCTTGCGCTCATTGAAGCGGCGCACCTGCTCATCAACATAACGAAACAAGTGGAAGGGCTCCACGCTGACGTACGTGCCTTTGATCGCCCGCTTCAGCAGGCTCCAGAAGTTCTCCAGGCTGTTGGTATGGACCTGCCCGCGCACGTATTCCCGCGCATGATTGATCATCTCATGCTGGTAGAGCTTGGGCAGCTTCCCCGACGTTCGCCACGACATGCCCGCGAATCCCACGCTGGGTCAGATTCTTGGCGACGGTGGCGCGGACACGGCTCGGCTTCCCATCCTTGCCGCGCTCCAAGAGCCCGAGCACGGGCGTCTTGTCCATGCCGCCGGTTCCGCGAATGACCCGGTTGCGCTTAGACCAGTGCATGAACTTGGCCTTCCCGCCGATGAAGGTCTCGTCCGCCTCGACTGCGCCTTTCATCTTCGCCCAAGTGCGAGTCTGCATCGCCAGCCGGATACGGTGGAGCATGAACCAGCCGGTCTTTTGGGTGACGCCCAGCGCCCGCGCCAACTCGTAGGAGCTGATGCCGTTCTTGCTGTTGGCCAGCATCCAGAGCGCGGGCAGCCACTTGTCGAGCCCGATAGGACTATCCTCGAAGATCGTGCCGAGCTTGACCGAGAATTGCCGTCCGCACTCGCGACACTTCCAGATACGGCGGGTCTTGAGGAAACCGGGGTCTTTGCCGTCGCAGGCAGGGCAGGTCACGCCCTTGGGCCAACGGAGCGCGGCAAGGAAGGTGAGCGCGGTATCCTTATCGGAGAAATACCGGATGGCCTCAGTCAGCGAATTGGGGAAGCGGTTGGTCTTGGCCATGCAGAAAGGTACTTCAGGGGGCTTGGTGTGTCAAGTATGTTATTGCCGTGGTTAGACGGCAGCTTCACGGCTTGTCGGACGATCGCTCACGAAGGTACTCACTCAGAGTCTTCGATAGCGTCGCGAACTCCGACGGAATCATCAAGACCGTGGTGCTGTTGTTCTCTGCGCCTACCTCCGCGATCATTTGCATGCGGCGCAATTCCAGCGCCGCTGGATTACCGGCCATCTTGGCGGATGCGGCCGCGAGCTTTTCCGACGCTTCCAGTTCGGCTTCGGCCTTGATAATACGCGCGCGTTTCTCCCGGATCGCTTCAGCTTGCATGGCCATCACCTGTTGCATGGCTTCCGGTAGCTCAACGTCTTTCATCTCGAACCTCTCGACCTCGATACCCCAGGGCGTGGTGGAGCCCGAGATGCTCTCTTTGAGAAGCACGTTGATCTTGTCGCGTTCCTGCAGAACCTCGTCCAGGTCGTGTTGCCCAATGATGTTTCGCAGGCCCGTCAACGCCAGCTGATACACAGCATTCGGAGCTTCAGACACCGCAATCACGGACTTTCCGGCATCTACGATCCGATACCAGAGGACGGCGTTGAGCTTGATCGTAACGCTGTCGCGCGTGATTGTCTCTTGCTGTTCAGCAGACACCGTTTGCGTTCGGATGTCGATGATGACCGCGCGTTCTATGCCCAGTGGCACAATCCAGAACAGCCCAGGCCCACGCAGCCCCCTAAACCGACCAAGCCGAAACACTACGCCACGCTCGTATTCCTGCGCAATCCGGAGCCCGGAGACGAAGAGGGTCAGCACGACGGCGATGGCTATGAGGGGTGCCATAGAGCCCTTGTGTTGGATGATACGGTGAACCGCGCGTAGTGTCGACACTACCCCGGTCGCGCCGCCCCTCGCGAAGGCGGGAACCACAAAGAGAGAGTGTTACCTATCAGCTGATAACAAACTGTTACCTATCACCTGATAACAAACTGTTACCTATCACCGGCACTATTCAGCGCTGAAGTGCTGGAATGGTGTTCCCTTCGTTGATAACCGTACCGACTCGAGCCCACCGGATCCGACCGGTCTGACGGTCGCGTGAAAAGTAGACGACGGTCGGGCGCTGGATGACCGAATCGGCCGGGACGAAGCCCGTGTATCGGCTGTCGGCGGAGTTGTCACGGTTGTCACCCAGCACGAAATACTTGCCAGGAGGCACGACAAGCGGACCCCAGTTGTCGCGGGTCGGGTGGTAGTCCCGCGCCACGGCCGCTCCGCCGACGAGGTAAGCCTTCTGCCAGGCGAACTCCGGGTCGGAGATGTCGTGGCCGGCGTCCAACCGTTGCGTGTAGGACTCTCCGAGGGGCTCCGCGTTGACGCGCACTGCCCCGCCGCGCATCTCCACCGTGTCGTTTGGCAATCCGACGATTCGCTTGATCCATGAGCCTGGCCGGCGGCGATAGACGACTACTTCTCCCCGCTTCGGAGCGCGGCGCAGCGGCTTCGCGAAGATGTAGTCGCCCTGCAGGATAGTCGGCTCCATGCTGGCACTAGGCATCTGGTATGCCTCCAAAAGAGACTTCTTCAGAAGCCTCAAATGGAGAGGCTGTACGACGAACGCGACGGCGAGGAAAACAGCAACGTAGACGTACCAGCGGTTGTAACGTCGTGGCACGAAATCGACTCCGGCAGCACGAGCGGTCCTGGCTGCACTCCACGCGATTGGGGCGAAGATAAGCACCGGCGCGACCACTCCCCACAGGAGAAGGACTCGCGACTGCAGCGCTGCCTCAATAGCCACAGCTCCGGTACCAGCCGCGAGAGTCAGCATCCAAAAGGCCACGGCTCGCCGAGGTGCACCAGCGTAGACGTGGCCAAGCCCCGGGAGCAGCAGGCTCATGACCACGGCCACCCAGGGCCGCCGGCGCACGGGTGTCGCCGAAAGGGTTCGTGTCGGTTCGGTCACGGCTGCCTCTTGATTGGTGCCTCGACCTCGTCCGTTTGGCCGCCCGGCTCTGGAGTCAGGGGCGGGCCTGAGAACCCCTTGTTTCCCTCATGCCCTTTGTCGGAGGGAGGCGGTGTCAGTGGTCGGGTTGGCGACACTTCGTTGCCCAGGCACTCGAATCTGTGCGTGCTGATCGTGCAAGCTAGTGGGGAGATATCGGTGCACGTGCCGGTGCACGTGCACCGATTCTCCCCAACGCCGGGGATGTGCTCGAGCTCACGCGGGATCTGAAGCTCGCGCTCGATTGGATCGGGGACGTGGATCTCGGGATGGCTCCACAGCCGTGGGATCGACTCTTGGGCGAGATCGGCGACCGAAACCGTCACGCAACCGTCACGGACTCCACCGAGTCGTGGGGCACCGAAACGGAAGCATCAGCCCAGCTTGAACTTGCAGAACTGGGGCGGGAGGACTCGAACCTCCAACTTCCCGGTTAACAGCCGGGCGGTCTGCCAATTGACCTACACCCCAATCAAACGCCCCCGGCATCGCTCTGCCGGGGGCGTGCGTTCACGATCAACCCGCGACGCTACGCCCCCACGGCCCCCGGGTTGGGGTTGCCGTTGCAATTCGAGTTCGACAGAGCGCGCGTCGCCACAGGCCCCTACGGTATCATCAGACGGGCTCAGGAGCAAGCCCCTAACCCCCAACCCCTAACCCCTAGCCCCTAGTACTTCATCCCGCTCTTCTCGGCGAACGCCTTCAGCGCCGTTTCCTGCTCGGCCGTCAAGTGCTCGGGAATCTCGACGTGGATCTCGATGTACTGATCGCCGCGCCGTCCGTTGCGCTCGATGCCCTGTCCCGGGATGCGGAACCGCTGGCCGTGCGGTGTGCCGGGCGGCACCTTGAGCACCACGCGCTTCCCATCGAGGGTCCGCACCTTGATCTTCGAGCCGAGCAGCGCCTGGGCCAGGTTGATCGGCACGACGCCGATGACGTCGAGCCCGTCCCGTCGGAAAAAGCGGTCGGGCTCGACCTGGATCGCGACCACGACGTCGCCCCGTCCCTTGGCCCCCTGCCCCTTGAGACGCAGCCGCGTGCCGTCTTCCGTGCCGGCCGGGATGGTGATCGCCAGCCGCTTCTCGACGCGCACCTCGCCCGATCCGTGGCAGGTGGGACACGGCTGTGCCGGTACGCGCCCGCGGCCGCGGCACACTGGGCAGGGCCGCGTGACGGCGAACCCGCCCTGACCGAACGAAATCGTGCCGCGCCCCTTGCACTCGGGGCACGTCGAGAACGTCGTCCCCGGCGCGCCGCCCGACCCGCTGCACGTCGGGCACACCTCCGGAAGCGTGAGCGTGACGGGTACCCGGCCACCCAGCGCGGCGACCCGGAACGGGATCGAGACGGCGGTCTCGATCTCGTCCTCCTCCGCGCGGGGATCGCCGCCGCGCCGCCCGAAAATCGACGAGAACAAATCGCCGAGCCCGCCGAAGGAGCCCAGATCCGACAGATCGAACTCCACACCGGGCCCGGCTCCGCCGGGCGTGCCCCGCGTCCCGCCGCCACTCCCGGCTCCCGCAAACGCCCCGTAACGGCGCAGCCGGTCGTACTTCTTGCGCTTCTCCGGATCGCTCAGCACGTCGTGCGCTTCGTTGATCTCCTTGAAGCGCTCCGCCGCCTGCGGTTTGTTGGGGTTGCGGTCGGGATGGTACTGCTTGGCGAGCCGGCGAAACGCCTTCTTGATCTCGTCGGTGGTCGCCGTCTCCGAAACACCCAGGCTCTGATAGTAGTCCTGCTGGCCGGCCATCTATGACCCGTCCCCCGTCCCCCGTCCCTCGTCCCGTTTCCATTGTAACACGATCACCCGCGCCGGCCGGATCAGGGCACCGCGCATCTGATATCCCGGCTGCAGCACGGCCCCCACGGTGTGATCCTTCGCGGGATGGTCCGCAGGCCCCGTCGTGACCGCCTCGTGCAGGTTGGGATCGAACGGCACGCCGCTCTGATCCACCCGCGTCACCCCGGCGGCTTCCAGCTCTTTCCACAGCTTGCGCTCCACCAGGTCCACGCCGTCGTGAATCGTCTTGGCGTCGGTCTGCGCAGGGTCCACGTGCGCGAAGCGCGCTAGATCGTCGAGCGCATCCACCAGACGCAGCACGAGATCGGCCTGTGCCTTCTCCCAGGCCTCGGTCCGCTCCTTGAGCGCGCGCTTGCGAAAATTGTCGTACTCGGCGGCGAGCCGGAGATACTTGTCCTTCAGATCCGCG
Organism: Gemmatimonadales bacterium; assembly: GCA_035601235.1. Classification (GTDB taxonomy): domain Bacteria; phylum Gemmatimonadota; class Gemmatimonadetes; order Gemmatimonadales; family GWC2-71-9; genus AG41. Next base: position 15,234 of record DATNOR010000039.1, on the reverse strand, counting down.
ACCTCGCGCTCCAGTCGGGCCACGGCCTCTGCGGGGGGCTCGATGAGCGCGCCCGAGTCGGCCGTGGGAGCGGTCGCCTCCACGCCGCCGGCCTCCAACCCCTCGGCCGCCTGCCGTTGCTTCTCTTTATCGTCCATGGTCTTGCGTTTCTTTAGCAATCGATGTGCCGCCTCAAGTCCGCCGTTTTGGCACCAAGCTCTCTTACTATCTAGAGTCGCCCCGCCAGAAACGCTACCAGGTCACCGAACACCTGGTCGCGCTGCGGGTCGTGCAGCACCTCGTGGTACATCTCCGGGTACCAGCGGACCCGCACGCTGCCCTTCAAGCCGTCGGCGAATGCGCGCGCCTGATGCGCGTCCACCACGCGGTCCTCGCCCGCCAGCAGGAACAGCAGCGGCGATTCGATGCGATAGCCGTCCGCCACCACGGCCCGCTGGGCCCATTGGATCTCGCGCCACGCCCCCGGCGTCATCACGCTGTGCACGGATGCGTCCTCGGCGTACGCCTGATTCACGGCCGGATCCCGGCTCAGCGTGTCGGGATCGAGTCGCGCGGGGATCGGCAGTGTCGGCCACAGGTCCGCGAGGATGCGCCCGCCGATGAGCTTCCACGCCGGCGGCCGAAACGCGAGCCCGAGCCAGGGCCCGGTGATCACCGCACCGGCGATCGGGTCGCTCGGCTGCGTCTCGAGGTAGCGCAGCGCGACGAGCCCCCCGAACGAGAGCCCGAGCAGCACCTGCGGGCGCTCGGTGCGAATGCGCACCACGCGGCGGAACGCCTGCAGGTCGCCGAGCAGCTGGCTGAAGCGAGACAGATGTCCGGGCCGCCCTCCCGAGCGGCCGTGACCGCGCAGGTCGAGCAGATAGGCCGAGTACCCCGCGGCGCACAGCTGCTCGCCGGTCTCGCGCCAGCGCCCCGCGTGGTCGAACCAGCCGTGCAGCGCCAGGACGGCGGCGCGCGGCGCAGTGGCCTCGTAGGCATCGTAGACCAGCTGGGTACCGTCGGGCGCGGTGAGCGTAGGCATTCAGGATTCGACCAGGAGGCGCCGGAGCAGATCGAGCGCCGCCTGCGCGGCGCGGCGGCGGATTTCGTCGCGGTCGCCGGGAAACACGCGCTTCACGACGCGGGTGGCGGTGTGGACGCGGGCGGCGAGCCACACCGTGCCGACGGGCTTGTCCGGCGTGCCCCCGCCCGGTCCTGCGATGCCCGTGACGGCGATCGTGCAATCCGCCGAGAACAGGCGCTGCGCTCCCTCGGCCATCGCGCGCACCGTCTCCTCGGACACGGCGCCGTGCGCCTCGAGCGTCTCGATCGGGACCTTCAGCGCCGCCGTCTTGACGACGTCGGCGTAGGCGACCACGCCGCCGATGAATGTGGCCGACGCGCCCGCGATGTTGGTGACCCGCTCGGCGACCATTCCCCCGGTGCACGATTCGGCCACGCCCAGCCGGTGCCGCCCGGCGCGCAGCGCGTCGAGCACCACGGCGGCGAGATCGGTGCCGTCCTCGCCGTAGCCGTGCTCGCCCGCGGCCGCCCGCAGCCGCTCGACCACCGCGGCGAGCCGCGCCGCGGCATCCCGGGCCCCGAGTCCCCAAGCGGTGACGCGCAGGTCCACGCCCTCGACCGACGGCAGGTAGGCGAGCGTGAGCGGCGCGATCTCCGGCTCGACCGGCCCGACGCGCTCGGCGAGCGCCGACTCCGCGATTCCCGTGGTGCGCACCGTGCGGGACAGCACCACGCGCGGCTCACCGGCGTGGCGTGCGACGAGGCGCGGCAGGACTTCCTCGACGAGGAGGCCCCGCATCTCGCGCGGCACCCCGGGGAGCAACACCACGACCCGGCCACGTGCGTCTTCCACCCACAACCCCGGGGCGGTGCCCCGCGGGTTCGGAAGCACGGTGGCGCCCTCGGGCACCTCCGCCTGCGTCCGATTGAGCGCCGGCATGGGGCGTCCCAGCTGCTGGAAGCGGGCCTCGAGACCCGCGAGCAGCTGCTCATCGAGCACGAGCCGCTTGCCGAACAGATCCGCGACGACCGTTTTGGTCATGTCGTCCCGCGTGGGCCCGAGGCCGCCGGTGGTGATCACGAACCCCGCACGGTCCAGGGCTTCGGCCAGCCCCGCGCGGATCGCCTCGGGGCGGTCTGCGACCGTGGTACGGCGCGTGATCTCCGCGCCGGCAGCGGCGAGGGCGCGGCCCAGCTCGGCGGCGTTCGTGTCGACGGTGTGGCCGAGCAGCAGCTCGGTGCCGATGGTGAGGATTTCGAGCTTCACCCGCCGCCCTTCAGGACGGCGCGGTAGCGGTACAGGTACACGATGAGCGAGTACACGGTGAGCAGGATGGCGCCGGCGAGCGTCACGGCGACGAACCACCCGTGAAACTTGTTCCACGCCTCCTCGAGCCGGCCCGTCCAGCCGTGGCGCAGCAGCGCGTCGCGCCAGGCGAACCACGCGATCGTCGCCCCGATGAAGACGTTCTGCACCACGGCCTTGAGCTTCCCCGCGCCGGCCGCCGGGATCACCACGCCGCGCCGTTTCGCGAAGAAGCGAAAGGCGGTGATGAGCAGCTCCCGTCCCACCAGCAGCAGCGCCACCCACACCGGCAAGCTGCCCCACCAGGGAATCCCGTACAGGATGGTCGGGTGGCGCGTGAGCCAGAAGATGGGAATCAGCATGGCGAAGAGCAGCAGCTTGTCGGCGACGGGATCGAGCAGCTGACCGAGCTCGCTCACCTGGTTGCGCCGCCGGGCGAGGTAGCCGTCCACGACGTCCGACGCGCTGGCCGCGAGGAAGATCAGAAACGCGATCACCTTGGGCCAGTACCCCTCGATGAAGGGGAGCAGCGCGACGACCGGCGTGAGGCAGATACGCGCGAGGGTGAGGACGTTGGGCAGGGTCCAGCGCATGGGAGGGCGACCGCTCGCTAGCTGAGCGTCTTCAGAACCATCTTGCTCACCGTCTTCAAGGTGTCGAACACGCCGTCACCGCGCACCGCCACCGCCTCGAGGTAGGGCGCGCGGCCGATCCACTCGTTGCCCACCTTCTCCACCAGGTTCTCGCCGGCGTGCGTGGGATCGGGCGTGATTTTCTGGTGCGTCCCGTCCTCGATCGGCCACCCGGGATTGAGCGACGCCTGGAGGTCGCGCAACGGCGCCGCATTGGGGAGGTCGCGCTTGTTGTACTGGATGATGAACGGGATCTTCGTCAGGTCGTAGCCGTACTCGGACATGTTGTCGTACAGGTTCTGCATCGACTCGACGTTGGCCTCCATGCGCTCGATCTGGCTGTCCCCGACGAACACGATCCCGTCCACCCCCTTGAGGATGAGCTTGCGGCTGGCGTTGTAGTACACCTGTCCCGGCACGGTGTACAGGTGGAACCGTGTCTTGAAGCCGCGGATGGTGCCCAGGTCCACGGGGAGGAAGTCGAAAAACAGGGTGCGCTCCGTCTCGGTGGCGAGCGAGATCATCTTGCCGCGCGTGTTGGGCGAGACTTTGCCGTAGATGTGCTCGAGATTCGTGGTCTTGCCGCCTAACCCGGGGCCGTAGTACACGAGCTTGCAGTTGATCTCGCGAGACGCGTAGTTGATCATCGACATGGGGCGCGCGTCCTCTCAACCGAAGAGTTTGTCAATTTCGTCTTCCGCCCCTTCGAGCAGGCCTTTCTCGGACGCCGCCGGTCCCGTGCCGACCCGCTTGAACATCGCCTCGAACACGCGGTTCAAATGCTCCACGGCTCCCTTGCCCTTCAGCTTGACGAGGCCGAGCGTGGTGCGCTGGTCGAACAGCACCACCAGAATGACCCGTTTCGCCACATCGGCGAGGAACATGGACTCCTTCTCGCCCTGATGCACGAGCGAGGCGAATTCGTGCTCCCCGATCATCTTGGCGAGCTGGTCGTTGGCGCTGAAGTCGGCGGCGGTGAGCGATGCGAACGCGGCGGAGTCGAACTGCGGTGAGTCGCCCACGGTGGCCACGAGCTGGCCGGTGCGATCCACCAGCAGCGCGCACCGGGCGTTCGAGTCGCGCAGATACGCCTGGAGATGCTGCTGGATCTGCTTGAAGTCGCTCTCGGAGAACGACCAGCTCGCGGCACCCGCCATCACCCGGCCTCGGTCTTGTCGGACTCGGTCATGTCCCGCCGCGCGAGCAGCGCCTGCGCGATGGTCACGCCGTCGGCGTACTCGAGGTCGCCCCCGATCGGGATGCCGCGCGCGATGCGGGTCACCCGCACGCCCGTCGGCTTGAGCAGCTGCTGCAGGTACGTCGCAGTGACCTCCCCCTCCATGGAGGGATTGGTCGCGATGATGACCTCCACCACCCCGACGGCGCCTCCGTTGGTGACGCGCGCCAGCAAGCGGTCGAACCCCAGCGCCTCGGGCCCGACGCCCTCGAGCGGCGACAGCCGCCCGCCCAGCACGTGATAGCGGCCGCGAAAGCGTCCGGCCCGCTCGATCGCCGTGACATCCGACGCCTCCTCCACCACGCACAGCACGCTCGCGTCGCGCCGCGGGTCGCGACAGATGGCGCACGGGTCCTCGTCCGTGAGCGTGCCGCACACACCGCAGGTCGTCACACGCTCGCGCACCGTGCGGATCGCGTCCGCGAGGCGCGCGGCGCTCTCCGCCGGCTGCTTCAGCAGGTAAAACGTGAGCCGCTGCGCCGTCTTCCGTCCGATCCCGGGGAGCTTGGCCAGCTCCGTCACGAGATCATCGATGGCCGACACGGCGCGCTAAAGCGGCGGTTGCAGCGGAAACGGGAACGGCAGGCCCGAGGCGAGCTTCTTCACCTCCGCCTGGTACAGCTCGGCGGCACGCTGCTGCGCCTGCGACACCGCGGCGAGCACGAGGTCCTCGAGCATTTCCACGTCCCCCTGGGCGATCGCCTGGGGGTCGATCTTGATCGCGCGGATCTGCCCGCGCCCATCGGCGGTGGCCGCGACGATGCCGCCGCCCGCCGTGCAGGTCACCGTCTGCTGGGCCAGCTGGGACTGGATCTCGGACAGCCGGTACTGCATCTGCTGTCCCAGCTGCAGCAGGCTGGATAAATCCGCCATACGTCGAAAGTTACCCCTCGCCTAAACGGGTGGCAAGCTACTCGAGCAACTCCAAGTCCAGCGCATCCACGGCCGCATCGAGACCGGGGTCACGCGCGCGCAGCGCCTCCAGCCGCTCCGCCCGCACCCCCTGCTCCGTGAGACGGCCTGGCCGCGGAGCGGACCGCTGCCCCCGCTCCCCCCGCTCCCCCCGCTCCCCCTCCCCGCTCCCCGCTGCCTCGAGCCTGATCCGCACCGGCTCGGTGACATAGCGACCGATCAACTGAGCCAGCGACTCCCGTTGCCGCTCCAATCCCTCGGCGTGGACCGGGTCGAGCGCCCGCGCCACGACGGTCGTGCCGTCGATCGCGCTGGGCTCGACCGCGGGCAGCAACGCGCCGAGCATCGGCTTCTCGCGCCGCGCGTCTTCCACGATCCGAGGCCAGAGTGAGCGCAGACGGTCGAGGGTGAGGGGACCTTTTTCGGGGACGGGGGACGGGGGACGAGGGACGGGTGCGGCATCGCGCAGCACCGGCGCTGGTGTACTCGTCGGATTACCCGTCCCCCGTCCCACGTCCCCCGTCCCCTTGCCGAGGGCCCGAAGCACGTCGGCGATCTCGACCGTCCGCGCCATCATCGCCCACCGCAGCAGCAGCAGCTCGACGACCAGCCGGGCGTTGCCGCCGGCGCGCAACTGAGGCTCGAGCTCGGTGAGGACGGCGAGCAGACGCACCACGTCCGGCGCGGGGAGGGGGGAACGGTACCGCTCGATCAGGGCCTGCATCGCCTCCGTGAATCCCTCGGGCTTTCCGCCGAGGTTCGCCATCAGCACCGCGCGCAGGACGTCCCCGGCGCCGATCACGAACTCGCCCAGATCCGCGCCGCCATTCACCAGCCGCTCGACCAGAGGGAACACGCCGGCCGAATCGCGCTCGGCGACCACACGCAACAGCTCGCCATAGACGTCGTCCGGGATCAGACCCAGCACGTCGCGCACGCGGTCGGCGGTCACCGGCCCCGAGCCGAACGACACGACCTGATCGAGAATCGACAGCCCGTCGCGCATTCCGCCGTCCGCGCTCTTGGCGATCAGGCGCAGAGCGTCGTCGGCGGCCTCGAGTCGTTCCGCCGCCACCACCTGGCGCAGGCGCTCGACGATGGCGTGCGGGCCGATGCGCCGGAAGTCGAAGCGCTGCAGCCGGGACAGGATCGGCGCCGCGCTTTGCGCGATCTTCTGCGGCTCGGTGGTGGCGAAGACGAATACGACCCCCGACGGCGGCTCTTCGAGAATCTTGAGCAGCGCGTTCCACGCTTCGCGCGTCAGCATGTGGGCCTCGTCCACGATATAGACCTTGTGGCGCCCCTCCGCCGACGCGGCGTACATGGCGCGCTCCCGCAGGTCGCGTGCGTCGTCGACCCCGCGATTCGACGCCGCGTCGAGCTCCACCACGTCCAGGTTGGCGCCGCCGGTCCAGATGCGCGTGCACGAATCGCACTCGCCGCACGGCTCGCCCGCTACCCCGCTCGACTGCCGCCGCTCGCAATTCAGCGCCATCGCGAGGATGCGGGCTGCCGTGGTCTTCCCCACCCCGCGGGGACCCGCGAACAGGTATCCATGGGCCACGCGACCGCCCGCCACGGCGCCGCGCAGCGCCGCCGCGACGTGATCCTGGGCGATCAGGTCGGAGAAGCTTTTGGGACGATACTTGCGAGCGAGAGCGATCATGGGACGCAATCTAACGCGGAACGCGGAAGTCGGAACGCGGTTTCAAACGCGGAACGCGGAAGTCGGAACGCGGAACATCAGAGCCACCCTCCGGGCTCGACGGCTCACCTTCTGTTCCGCGTTCCGCGTTCTCACTTCCGCGTTCATAGGAGACCTGCGGACCTGGGGCAATGGAAAGCTAGTGGCAGGGCGTCGCTCCCGAAACTGGGGCCCGTGCCACCGTGACGCTCACATCCTCACGTTGGCGCGACGCCACCACGACGAGGCTCGTCGACCCTTCTTCCACCGCGGCGACGCGCACCACGCCCCCGGCGGCGTCGGCCCCGACGAACGTCACCCGCACCACGCCGCGGTCGCCCGTCGCCGCCTGCAGTCCCGTCACGGCGGCGTCGTTGCCGAAGCTGTCCTGGGCCGTCACGCGCAGCACGGCGGCGCCACCGGGCGCGAGCGCGATGCGGCGCTCGACCCGCGCCTCGCCGCAGCGCAGCGTGAGTTTGGCCGCGGGACCGGGCTCGGCATACAGCGTCGCCTGCCGCTCGATGGCGCCCACCTGCGCCTTCACTGCCACTGGGCCGACCCTCGGGCCCACCGTCAGGTCGACGTGGACACGCCCGTTCGAGTCGGTGACGACCCGCTCCGCGCCGAGCCACCCGTTCGTGATGGACAGCGCGACGTCGCGTCCCACGGCGGGGAGGCCGGCGGTGTCGCGCAGCTCGAACAGGAGGGGCACCGGCGGGTGCGCGCCCGCCGCCGCGTGCTGCCCCACGCCCAGCACGAACCCGCTCGCCACACCGGACAGCGGGGGTCGATGCGGCGGTGCAGCCGCCTCGCTCGCGCCCGGCGCGGTGGCGCGGCGCACGCACCCATCGATCGCGCGCAGCACGACCGGCTCCGCCCCGAGGGCCACCAAATCGGCTCGGTCCCGGCTGGTCGGCGTGAAGCTGAGACAGCTGCGATGGATCAGCGCGGCGAGCTCGTCCGGCGCGAGCGTGGGCCCCGAGAGCAGCCGCAGCAGATCGGTTTTCCGCAGCGGCTCGCCGCCCCTCCCCTGAGCATACGCCGGCGCTGCGGCGAGCAGGAGGAGGACTACGGCCGGGCGCATCCCGATTGCTCGAACTTCCGCTCCACCGAATCGACGCGGGCGTACAGCGCCTGATCGCGTCCCGCGCGCGTGCCGTCGAGCACGCCGGCGCCGCGGCGCGCGGCGTTGTACGCAACCCACCGGGTCTCCACGAGCTCGAGCCCGCGCGCCAGCCCCGCGCACGCCAGCTGCCTCTGGTCGAACAGCCGGGCCCGGTCCGCGAAGGTGCGCACCACCTGCGTCACCGAGTCGCCGGCCAGGTCGAGCTTGGTCCGGGCCGGAGCTGAGGGCGGGGGCTGAGGCGGCCCGGCCGGGCGCGCCGCAGCCGGAGCGGCCCCGGTGTTGCCGGACGGCGCGGGGCGCGACGCCGCGGGCGGTGCCACGGTGGGCGGGGTTGGCTTCGCGGTCGGTCGGGCAGGTGCGGGAGCGCGGCGCCGCAGACCGGCGACGAGGCCGGCGACCTTGCCGCCCAGGGCGGAGACCTTGGCACTGATCGTGGACCCCACCCCGGTGATGGTCGACCACTTGGGCAGCGGCAGCTCCGGCTGGAACCACCAGTACGCACCGGCGGCCACGCCACCCAGCACGAGGACCAGCAGGGTGCGCGTCACCGACCGGGGGAGCTTGAGCCTGCGGCGTGGCGCCCGCGGGGCCTCGAGCTCCTCGTCGTAGTCTGCCTCCGCCCCCGCCCCCTCGCGCGCCTCGAAGTCGTCAGGCCAGACCGCGGGTTCGGGCCGGTCATCGTCCCGCGGCGCCTCCGGCGCGGCGGGGACCGCTTCGGGCTCGGGCTCGGGCTCGGGCGCCGCTCGCGGCCGCACCGGCGGTCTTTCAGTCGGAGGCGGCGCGACGTGCCGGGGCGGGGGGGGAGGCGGGGGAGGCGGGTGCGGTGGGGGCATGTCTTCAGCCGCCGTCAGGAACCTGAGCTCGCCGTCGTGCTCGGGCTCTCGCTCGGGCTCGGGCGGCGGTGGGGTCGGCCGGGGCGGCGGGGGCGGCGGGGGCGGCGGAGCCGGCGTGAACTTGGGCGCCCCGGGTGGCTTCGCAGCTACCCGGGGCCTGACCTGCGTGATGGCGGCCGGCGCAGTTGCGCCGGTCGGCGTGGCGGGATTGAACGCGCGGTAGTTCTTCCACGTCACAAAGGAGCGTTTTTTCCCATCGGGCCGGATCGACTCGGGCGCCAGCAGCTCGTAGAACGGCTGCGACGTGCCGGTCCACGCCTCGTCCGTCCCCGCGCGGAAGAACGACGCGGCGGGCTCCGCGGGATCCGTCCCCAGCAACAACGCCACCTGCCACGGCTCGGCGAAATAATGCTCGTGCGTCTCTACGTCGTGTCCCGACAGGGTGAGCGGCAGCGGCGCGTGGGTGTGGTACCAGCCGATGAGGCTCGCCCGCTGCTGCTCGAGCTGCTGCTGGATATGGTCCCACAACCGCGTCACCACGTCGCGCGTGCGATCGCCGTAGATCGCCTGGTTCAGGCGCACCGCGACGTCGATCACGAGGTAGGAAACGCCGGTCTCGGGACACTCGCACTGGTCGCCGAGCAGGAAGCCGAGGATGCCCTGTCCCGGGCGGTGCGGCGTCGCCAGGTGCTCGAGAATCGCGGTGAGGGCGGCTTGCGACAGGAAGACGGGAAAGAGGATGTTGCCGGGACGCTTGGGACCCGCGCTGGCGGGGCTCCACAGGATCGACCGGCCGACCGGAATCGGCTGACGCAGCGGACCGGGAGTGGTCATGTCAGAAGATAAAACGTTGGTGGAGGTTGGGGAGGTTCTGGAGGTTGGTGGAGGTTGGGGAGGTTGGGGAGGTTTGGGAGGTTGTCACGTCGGCGGTGCAACGGGGAGCTACGCGCCAGCGAGGCCCGCCGGCACCACTTGCTCGCGCTGCGAAACCCCGTGCCCGGGGTGCCCATAGAGCATCACGCGGTGGTCCGCGATGATCCGCTCGAGCATGGCCCCGAGGTTCAGGGAAGGCTGGTACCCGATGAGCCGCTCCAGCTTCGAGATATCGGGGAGGCGGCGCTGCATGTCTTCGAAGCCCGGCTCGTAGGCGCGCTCGAACGGCACCAGCACGATGTCGGAGCGGCTTCCCACCATGTCCTTCACCATGCGGGCCAGGTCGTAGATGGTGATCTCGGCCGTGTGGCCGACGTTGAACACCTCGCCCGAGGCGCCGGGATGGGCGATCAGCGCGACCATCGCGTCCACGACGTCGCCCACCCACGTGAACGACCGCCGTTGCCGGCCGTCGCCGTAGACCGTGAGCGGCTCCCCCGCGAGGGCCTGGTGCACGAAGCGCGGCACGACCATACCGTACTGGCCCGTCTGGCGCGGACCGATCGTATTGAACATGCGCAGCACGGTGACAGGCAGGCCGAACTCGCGCGCGTAGGCCAGCGCCAGGTGCTCGTCGATGATCTTGGACGCCGCGTAGCACCAGCGGGACTTGGACGTCGCCCCGAGCACCAGGTCGTCGGACTCGGCGAATTTCGCCCGGTCGAGCTTGCCGTACACCTCGGACGTCGAGCTCAACAGGACGGCGCGTCGGTGTTTCGCCGCCAGCTCGAGCACCACCTCGGTGGACTTGATGTTCGTGGCGATCGTGTGCACCGGGCGCTCGACGATGAGTCGCACACCCACGGCGGCCGCGAGGTGGAACACCACGTCCGTGTCCGCGACGAGCGGCTCCATGACGTCCGCCCTGAGCACCGAGTTGAACGTGGCGCCGAAGTGCGGTCGGTCGTGAAAAGCGGCGATGTTCCGCACCCGACCCGTGGAGAGATCGTCGATGACGTGCACGCGCCAGCCGCGCTCGAGCAGCGCACCCGCGAGGTGCGAGCCGATGAAGCCCGCGCCCCCCGTGATCAGCGCACGGCGGCTCACGAGGTCGCCTCCGCGGGCGGCCGCGCCTCGGCGACATCCCAGCGCACGTCGAAATGCACGAGCCGCGCGCCCTGGGCGCGACACAGGGCCCCCAGCTCCGCGAGGCGACCCGGCGCGAGCGCCGTCCCTGGAACGACCAGGTCGGTGACTCCGAGCGAGCGCACCAGATCGTGCAGCCGCGGGCCATCCGGGTAGACGGGGTAGCCCTGGAAGTCGCGGTCCCGGCCGCCCAGGTCGTCTTCCACGAAACCGACCGGCCGGAGACCCAGCTCGGGGCGCGACAACATCTCGGCCAGCGCGTCGCGGCCCACGCGGTCCGTACCGACGATCAGGGCGCGTCGCCCCTCGGGCTGGCCGCGCTGGTAGACGTACTCGAGCACCCGGAATGCGAATCGGGCGCCGGCGACGAGTGTGAGCATCAGGTACAGGTGCAGCAGCAGTTGCGTGAGGGACACGGGGACGCCGAGCACGGCGATCGCGGCGAGACCGAACAGGCCGCCCACGCCCACCGCGCGCAGCGCGCGCGCCGCTTCCGCCAGCCCCGCGTGCCGATACGATCCGCGGTACAGGCCCGCGAGCTTGAACCCCGCCAGCGTCGCGGTGACGACGACCGCCGTCTCCGCGATCGCGGCCTCCCAGTCGCCACCGCCCCCGGCGAGCGCCCAGCTCGCCAGGAACGACACCGCGACCGCGACGCCGTCATACGCCACGTGGATGCTGCGCCGGCGAAAGATCCTGCTCTCGAGCAGCGGCAGGAACGCGCCCCGGTCGAGCAGGCGGAGCTCTTCGTACAGCCAGCGCGGGGCCACGTACACGATGGCGGCGAAGACGAGCAGCGCGCCCAACAGACCCACGGCGGGCCGCTCCACCGCCGCCAGCCCGAGCGCGCCGGTGACGCCGGCGCAGACGAGCAGCACCGCGACCATCGTCCACGCGGGGAAGCCGAGCTCGAGCAAGCGATGCGGCACGTGACGGCGGTCGGGGATGAACAGCCCGGCACGGCCGCGCTGTAACAAGAAGCGCTCGCGCGACGAGCCCGGGCGCACGACGGCGAGCGCGCGCAACACCCGGCGGGTCACCGTCAGCCCGCACTCCGCCAGCGGGACGGCCACGGCGAGCAGGGCCGGCACCGCCAGCCAGGCGCCGTCCCGCTCCAGTCCCACGAGCGACGCGCTACCCAGCAAGAATCCCACGAGCAGGCTGCCCGAATCGCCCAGGAAGATCCGCGGCGAGCGGAAGTTGTGGGGCAGGAAGCCGAGCAGCGCGCCGGCGAGGCCGAGCAGCACGGCGGTCGCCACGACGCGGTCGAGCCCCAGCGCCGCGAGCCCGAGCGCGAGGGCGCAGACGAGCCCGATGCCTCCCGCCACACCATCCGCGACGTCCATCATGTTCACCGCGTTGGTGAGCGTGACGATCCAGAGCACGCCGACGAGCGGCCCGACCCAGCCGAGCGGCAGCGGCACCGTGTGTGGACCGAGCGCGATCGCCACTGGGGCTTGCGCGACCAGCACGACGGCGCCGGCGGCCGCGATCTCGAGCCCGAGCTTGAGCGTTGCGGGCAGGCCGCGCCAATCGTCGAGTGCGCCCACGACGAGAACGACGAGCGCCGCCGCGCCCAGCGCGGCCCAGCGTACCACGCCGCCGCCCGCCAACAACGCCGTGCGCAGTGCCGGGCTCGCGGCGAACGCCGCGAGCAGCGCGATGGCCAGCGCGGCCGCGACGGCCACCCCGCCGAGCCGTGGCACGGGGGTGGTGTGGACCTTCCGCTGGTCGGGCAGGTCGAGCACGCCGAGCGCGAGCGCGGCCCGCCGCACCAGGGGCGTGAGCGCCAGGCTCAGGAGCGCGCTGGCGACGAGGGCCCATCGGAAGACCGGTTCTGGGAAGCGCATCTTGTGACTTGCGCCTCCGTCAACCCTGTGGCTTCACCGCAACACCAGCGGGTTGCTCGGAAAAGAACTCGGGGGAGGGGAACGCCTCCCCAGCCTTCGCGCATTAAGAGAGTCGCTGGCGGCACACTCGTCAAGATGGCCTATTTCCTGAAGATGGCCTGTTTCCTGGGGTTGCGGACTCAGGGAGAACGACGTACTTCTAGGCGGGCGTAGCGTCGACTCCACAGGGGGGATCATAAGGCCTCGGACGGGCAGGGTGGACGAGCTGGACGGGCAGGCCGCGCTGTCGTGGCACGGCCTGGTGGCGGCAGCGCGGCGCCAGGCCCCGTGGCTGCTGGGAACCGCCGGGTTGGTCGTGTCGCTCACACTGCTGTTTACGCTGCGCCAGCGACCGGTGTACGAGGCGCGCGCCACGCTGCGCGTGGAGGAGCAGCACGGCCAGGGAAACCCCACCGACCTGCTGTCGGCGCTGCAAGCTCCCTCGACCATCGAGACGGAGACCGAGATCCTCCGCAGCCGCAGTGTGGCGGAAGACGTGATCGACTCGCTCGGCCTGCAGGGGACCGGGCCGGCGAAGGACCTGCGGGAGGCGCTGCGGGTCACCCGGCCCCAGGCGAACGCGGCGATCCTCGCGCTGAGCTACCAGAGCACCGATCCGGACCTCGCCGCCCGCGTCGTGAACACGGTGACGCGGTCCTACATCCGCCGGCGCAACGAGTTCCAGAAGCAGCAGGCACACGCCGCGATCGTGTTCCTCGAGGCGCAGGTGGGCACGATCGGCGGCGAGCTGGAGGAAGCGGAGCAGGCGCTCGAGGCGTTCCGGCGGGCGCACGTCGTGATCGACCCGCAGGTGCAGGCGGGGGAGCAGGTGCGGCGGCTGGCCGAGCTGCGCGCGCGGCAGGAAGAGCTGACCGGGGAGCGCTCACAGCTGCGCGACCTGCTGGCCCGGGCGCAGCTGCCGACGGAGAGCGCCGGGACCTGGGCGGACTTCGTGGGCGCGCCATCGCTGATCACGAGCCCGGCGATGAGCGGCATCGTGCAGCAGCTGTCGACGGTGGAGGCGGAGCGGGCGCGGCTCCTCACGTGGCGCACGCCGGCCGACCCCGACGTCGGGGGCCTGGACCGCACGATCCTCGTGCTGCGCACGCGCCTGGCGCAGCTGGTGGAGAGTCAGCTCCACGGCCTGGACGACGCGGCCCGCTCCACGGACTCGACGCTCGCCCGGTTCGACGTCGCGCTCGCACGGGTGCCGGCGGTCGAGCTCGACTATGCCCGGCTGCGGCGTCAAGTGGACCAGGACACCCAGCTCTTCACCTTGCTCCAGACCCGGCTGAAGGAGTCGGAGATCTCCGAGGCGATGGAGGTCGCCAACATCCAGGTGGTGGACCCGGCGATCGTGCCGACGCAGCCGGTCGGCCCGCGGCGCGTGACGAACCTGCTGTTCGGGACGGCGGGCGGGCTGCTGTTGGGCCTGCTGGTGGCGCTGGTGCGGGAGGGGAGCGACACGCGGGTGCGCTCGCGCGACGAGGTCGTGCGGCTCACCGAGCTGCCGCTGCTCGCCGCGATCCCGCGGATCCTCGTGAAGAACGGGCACCGGGGAGCGAAGCAGCTGGCGCAGCAGATCGAGACGCGGCTCGTGATCCAGCATTCGCCCAAGAGCCCCGCGGCGGAGGCGTACCGGGCGCTGCGCACCAACGTGGCGCACTCGACCACGCAGCGCGACCGGCCGTTGAAGACGCTGGTCGTCACGAGCCCGGAGCCGCGGGACGGGAAGACGACGACGGCGGTGAATCTCGCGATCACCCTCGCCGAGCAGGGGCACCGCACCGTGCTGGTGGGGGCGGACCAGCGGCGTCCGGTGCTGCACAAGGTATTCCATGTCGCCCGCGCGCCGGGGCTTTCGGACCTATTGAGCGGCACGGCGCAGCTGGACGACGTGATCCACTCGATCGAGCTTCCCGACTACGCGCGGGGCCGGCTCGATTTCATCGCCGCCGGCCGGTCCGTGCCCAATCCCGCGGAGCTGTTGGGTTCGCCCGCGACGCCGCGCCTGCTCGAAGGCCTGGCCGCGCGCTACGACGCGGTGGTGCTCGATACCCCACCCCTCGGCGTCGTGACCGACGCCGCGGTGCTCGCCACGCTCGCCGACGGCGTGATCTTCGTGGCGCGCATGGGGGCGACCCACGGCGAGGCGCTGCGCCGGGCGGTACAGGAGCTCGAGGAGATCGGCACGCGCATCGTCGGCACCGTGCTGACCGACGTGCACCGCAGCGCCGATCGCTTCGGCTACGGCGACTACCGCTACTATTACTCGGCGGACGAGGACGACGGTGACCCGCCGACCCGCAGGCGGAGGCGGCATGGTTGACCGCCGCATGGTGAGCGTGCTGCTCGGTGTGTTGTGGGCAGCGCCGCTCGCCGCCCAGCAGACCGCCCCCGCCGTCCCCGCCCCCGACCCGGTGGCGGTGACCGCGGGGGTGCGGCCGGGGGACGTGATCCGCGTGTGGATCTGGCGCGAGCAGGACTACTCGGGGGAATTCCCGGTGGACGCGCGCGGCACCGCAGTGCTGCCGCTGCTGGGCGAGGTGCGGGTGCCGGGGAAGACGGCGGAGCAGCTCTCCGACACGCTG
>DATNOR010000038.1:0-84072 GCA_035601235.1 Gemmatimonadales bacterium | reverse complement strand
CGCCCGGCGGCCGCCAACGCCTCCGTGACCATCACCGTGGTGGTCGTCTTGCCGTGCGTCCCCGCCACGGCGACCACCGTTCCACCGGCGACGGCCTGGCTGAGGGCGTCAGCCCGCCGTACCACCGGGACCCCTAGGGCGCGTGCTCGCTCCAGCTCCGGGTGGTCTCCCGGCACAGCTGCGGTGACCACGAGCGCCCGGGCTCCCACGACATGCCCCGGATCGTGTCCCCGCCATATCTCCACCCCCAGGGCTGCCAAATCGGCGGCGCCCGAGGGGTCGTTATCACAGCCGGATATCGTGACGCCTTGCTGCCTGGCGAGGAGTGCCAGGCCGCTCATGCCCGCTCCGGCGATCCCCATGAAGTGGACCGGCCGGGGATCCACCGTCGCAAACAAGTTCATTAGTGGGGGGCTAATATAGCGAATCTACGAAACTTGCGAAAGAGAGCACCACGTTTTTACCCGACAACTGTCAAGATCTTCGACACGATGTCCCGGGAGGCGTTGGGGTTCCCCCGGGCCCTTGCACGGGCGGCGATGGACTCCAACCGGGTGCGGTCCCCGATCAGCTCGTCGACCTGGTTGGCGAATGAGTACGCCGTGAGGTCCCGCTCGGGAAGGAGGATCGCCGCTCCCGCCTCCGCCAGGGCCCGCGCGTTGTTGGTCTGGTGGTCGGCGGCGGCGCTCGGGAGCGGGACGAGGATGCTCGGCTTGCCCCAGGCGCACAGCTCCGCGACCGTCATCGCGCCCGCGCGCGCTACGACGACGTCCGCCGCCCGGTACGGCACCGTCATGGGATCGAAGAATCCTCGGATCGCCACCCGACCCGGCGTCGCGTAACGGGCGAGCGCGTCGGCGTGCTCCATGCCGGTGCCCCACAGCACGTTCACGCCGTCTAACAGGCGGCGCTCGAGCGCGCCCGCTACGGCGTAGTTGATCGCCCGAGCTCCCTGGCTGCCGCCGAACACCAGCAGCGTCGGACGTTCGGGGCTCAGTCCCAGCTCCGCGAGGGCGGTCGCGCGCGCGCCCGGCTCAGGCGGACGCACCGGATTCCCGAGCGTAAACACCTGCGTGGCAGTGCCGACCCTGAGGCGCGCGCGGGCTTCGGGGAACCCCAGGTGGATCTGGCGCGCGCGCCGCGCGAGCCAGCGCGTGGTCAGTCCCGGAAAGGCGTTCTCCTCGACCAGCACGGTCGGCAGACCGGCGCGCTGCGCGCGCCACACCACCGGGCCGGCGGCGTAGCCGCCCGTGCCGATGACGATCGCGGGGCGCTCGGCGTCGAGCACCTGTCCCACGGCGCGCCACACCCGGCCGGCGATGAGGATCCAGCGCAGGTTCTTCCACCAGGCGCGCCGGTAGATGGGCTCGATCGGGAGCAGGCGGTGGCGGAACGGATAGCGGGGCAGCACCTGCGCCTCGATCCCGCGCGCTGCGCCGACGAGTACCGGCTCGATGCCCCGCCCCGCATCGACCAGCGCCTGGGCCAGCGCGAGGGCGGGCATGAGATGGCCGCCGGTGCCGCCGCCCGCGAGGAGAACTCTCACCGCGCGTGACCTCGGAACGCGGAACGCGGAACGCGGAACAGATCGCGCAAGTATCGAACCGAGTATCGAGCTTCGCGAATCGAACCCTCTCCTGCTGTTCCGCGTTCCGCCTTCCGCGTTCCGCGTTTGATCTTTCCAACTCTCATCGTCTTCCGCGCCCAATGCTGATCAACACCCCCGTCGCCACCAGCGCGACGAACAGGCTCGACCGCCCGTACGAGATGAACGGCAGCGTGATACCGGTGGCCGGCAGCAAGGCGAGGCTCACGCCCACGTGCAGCGCCGCGGTGATCCCGATCAAAGCGGTGAGTCCCACCGCGAGCAGCTGGCCGAACGAGTCGCGCGCCGACCGCGTGATCCGGAACCCCAGCCACACGAACGTGCCGAACAGTACGAGCAAGGCCAGGACTCCCAGGAATCCCCACTCTTCACCGATCGTCGAGAAGATGAAATCGGAGTAGGCGTACGGCAGGTAGCCGAGTTTCTGCTGTCCCTGTCCGAGGCCGACGCCGAACAGGCGACCCGCGCCGATGCCGACGAGCGACTGGTGCACCTGCCACGTCGCCTCGGACGGGGCGCTTCCCGGGTTGAGAAACGTGATCACCCGGGCCAGGCGGTATTGCGCGCTCGCGACCGCGCCGAACAGGAGCGGCGTCGCCACCACCGCGACCGCGAGAAAGTGGCCGATGCGGGCGCCCGCCGTGAACAGGACGACGCCTGCGAGCAGCGCGACGAGCAGCGCCATCGAGAGGTTGGGCTCGAAAAAGATCAGCGTCAGGAGGGGCGCCAGCACTACGATGAAGGGCAGCAGGCCGTACTTGAAGGTGCGGATGCGCTCGCCCTTTTTCGCCGCGAGCATCGCGGTCCACACCACCACCGCGAACTTAGCGAGCTCGGACGGCTGCACCGTCACGAACCCGAGGTTCACCCAGCGGCGCGCGCCGTTGATGCTGGGGGCGATGCCGTGGGTGAAGGGCAGCAACGGAATGAGGAGCAGCACCGTCGCGAGCGCGAGCACGGGCCAGGCCCACCGCAGCCACTTGCGGTAGTCCGAGCGGGCCAGCAGCGCGGCGACGATCCCTCCCACCGCCGCGCCGAGCGCCTGTTTGAGCGCGAAGCTCGAGCCAACCTGCCCGCCCGAGATCGTCAGCAGGCTCGAGGCGCCGTACACCGCCGTGAGCCCGAACACGACGAGGATCGCCGCGACCAGCGCCAGGAGGCGCGTTTCCCAACGGAGGTCCCTCACATAGCCTCCACCAGTCCGCGGAACGTCGCTCCTCGCTCCTCGTAGTTCTTGAACATGTCGTAGCTGGAGCACGCGGGCGACAGCAGCACCGCGTCGCCCGCGCGCGCCGCCCGGCGGGCTCGCGCCACCACGTCCTCGAAGGTGGTGCCCCGCTCGAGCGGCACCTGCCCGCGCAGGTCCCGCTCCACCAGCTGACCCGACTCGCCGTAGGCGATCACCAGGCGACACCGCTCCTTGAGCAGCGGCCCGAGCCTGGTATACGGCTCGCCCTTGTGACGCCCGCCGAGCAGCAGCACGAAGGGGCGCTCCATGGCCGCGACCGCCACGACGGTCGACGCGATGTTCGTAGCCTTGGAATCGTTGATCCACAGGACGCCGTCCACTTCGCGCACCGTCTCGAGCCGATGGGGCAGCGCGCGGAACGAGCGCAGCCCCTGCGCGATGGCTTCCCGCGCGACACCTGCTTCCCGCACCGCCAGCGCGGCCGCGAGGGCGTTGGCGACGTTGTGGTCGCCCAGGAGCAGCAGCTCGTCGCGCGGGAGCAGCGGTTCGTCACCGAGCCGCAAGCGGCGCTCGGCGCGGTCGTACCAGCCGTCGGCCCGGCCCGTGAGCGAGAACAACAGCCGGCGACCCTTGGCGCCGGACGCAAGCTCGAGCACGGCTGGCTCGTCGCCGTTCAGCACCCACACGTTCGCCGGCCCCGCGTTCCGAAAGAGCTGGCGCTTGTCGTCGTAGTAGTCCGCCACCGCCCGGTACCGGTCCAGGTGGTCGGGGGCGAGGTTCGTGAGGATACCAAAGTCGGGGGCGAAGTGGGGGCTGTCGTGCAGCTGAAACGACGAGACCTCGATCGCGAGCCATTCATAGCGGTCGCCCCGAACGGCGATGTCGGCGAGCGGGCGGCCGATGTTCCCCGCGGCCTCGGCCTGGAGCCCCGCCGCGCGCAGCAGGTGCGCAACGAGCGCCGTCGTGGTCGTCTTGCCATTGGTGCCGGTGATCGCGATGGAGCGCACGCCCGAGGCGGCGAGCGCCTGGAACCCCAGGTCGATCTCCGAGACGACCGGCACGCCCGCCTCCCGCGCGGCGGCGAGGGGCGGGGCCTCGGGAGGCACGCCCGGTGACACGATCACCGCCGCCGCGCCGCGGATCTTCGCCAGGTCGTGGGCGCCGACGTCGAGCGACACGCCCGAGAGGCACCGCAGCTCCGCGAGCGCGTCGCCGCCGTACGGGTGGTCCGAGGCGTCGCTCGCGTACACCCGCACGCCCGCGCGCGCCAGCAGCTTCGTCGCCGCCACTCCGCTCTTCCCCAGGCCCACCACCGCGACGACGCCGTGGCGCCACGGCTCCGGAATCATCGCACCTTGAGCGTCGCGAGGGCGATCGCCGCGCACATGACCCCCAGGATGTAGAACCGCATCACGACCTGTGGCTCCGCCCACCCGAGCTTCTCGAAGTGGTGATGCAGCGGCGCCATGCGAAACACGCGATGCGCATCCGCGTATTCCTTGCCCCGGCGCCGTTTGTTCCAGCGGTACACCCCGGTCTGCAGCAGCACCGACACCGCCTCCGCCGCGAACACCCCGCCCGCGATCAGCAGCAGAAACTCCGCCTTGAGCATGATCGCCACGGTGCCGAAGGCGCCGCCGATCGCGAGCGCGCCGGTGTCGCCCATGAACACCTGCGCCGGATGCGCGTTGAACCACAGGAAGCCCAGCGCCGCGCCGGCCAGCGCGCCGCAAAAGATCGTCAGCTCCTGGGCTCCGGGCAGGTAGTAGACGAGCAGGTAGCGCGCCCAGTCGATGCGGCCGAACACGTACGCGAACACCGCAAACGTACCGGCGAGGATGGCGGTGAGACCGGTGGCGAGGCCGTCCAGGCCGTCGCTGAGGTTCACCGCGTTCGAGGTACCGGTCACGACGAATGTGACGAACAGCACGTACAGCGGCGGGGGTAACACCAGCAGGATGTACTTGAACACCGGGAGCTGGGTGGACGCAGCCGGCAGGTCCGGGGCCATCGGCCAGCGAATGAGCACGATGCCGAGCGCCACGCCGAAGGTGACCTGGCCGACGAGCTTCCAGCGCGCCACCAGGCCCTGGGACTTGCCGCGCACGATCTTCAGGTAGTCATCGAGGAACCCGATCGCCCCCGCCCACAGCATGGCCACCACCGCGACCACGACGTAGCGACCGTCAAGCCGCGCCCAGAGGAGTGTCGGCACGACGGTCGCGAGAATGATGATCAACCCACCCATGGTGGGCGTGCCGCGCTTGCCGTGGTGACTCGCCGGACCTTCGGCGCGGATCACCTGCCCCACGTTGCGCTCGCGCAGGCGCCGGATGATGGCCGGGCCCGCGAGGAACGCCAGCAGCAGGGCCGTGACCACGGCACCCGCCGCGCGGAACGTGAGGTAGTTGAACAGATTGAACAGGATGTGCTGCTTCGCGAGCGGCGCGAGCAAGTGATAGAGCACGTCCGATCCCTCGCCCCCTCAGTTCAGGTGCGGCAGCACCCGCTCGAGCGCCACCCCGCGCGACGCCTTGAGCAGGACGATCTCGTTGCCCTTCAAGGCCGCCTTGAGGCGCGGCCCGAGTGCGTCGGCGTCCGGCGCCTCCAGCAGGCGCCGGCCGAGCGCGTCGCGGTACGGCTCGAACGCCGGGACGAACTCTCCCACGGCGGCGACCACGGCCGGCGCGAGCGCGGCGATCTCGGCCGCTGCGAGCGCATGCAATCTGGCACTCTCGGACCCGAGCTCCAACATCGAGCCGACGACCACCGCCAGGGGCCGCCCCCGCCGCTGCGCCAACCAGTGCGCGAATTTCACCGCCCAGTGCAGCGAGCCCGGATTCGCGTTGTAGGTGTCGTCGATCACGGTCAGGCCGCCCAGCTCGAGCATCGTCCCCCGCCCGCCGGGCAGGCGCACGCCGGCGAGCGCCGCGACCGCCCGCGCCGGATCTGCTCCCACTTCGCGTCCCACCGCGAGCGCGATCAGCGCGTTCTCGATCTGGTGAAATCCCACCACCGGCAGCGTGACCGTGTGGCCGCGCCACGTCAGCCGCGGGTGGCCGCCCTCGTCGAGCTCGGCTATTTCGGGCCGCACGTCCGCCTCCGGCCCGGTGCCGGCGACCACCGTGTGCGCCCGGCGCCGCGCCGCCACCGCGAGCTCCGGCGGGTCGGTGCCGACCACCGCCACCCGCGCGCCGTCCGCGAGCGCGAGCTTCTCCTGCATCACGCTGGCGAGCGAGCCGAACCCGGCGACGTGGGCGTAGCCCACGTTCGAGATCACCGCGATCGTCGGCTCGATCACCGAGCGCAGGCGTGGGATCTCCCCGGGAATGCTCGCCCCGGCCTCGATCACCAGCGCCTCGGCGTCGTCGGGGGCCGCGAGGATCGTCAGCGGCACGCCCACCAGGTTGTTCAGGTTGCCGCCCGTCGCGTGCACGCGGTAGGTGGTGGCGAGCACGGCGCGGATCATCTCTTTGGTGCTCGTCTTCCCGCTCGACCCCGTCACGCCGACCACGGGGCTGCCTGGCGGCAACAGCCGGCGGCGCGCCCGCGCCAGCAGCCCGAGGGCGGCGAGCGTGTCGGCGACCTCGAAGAGCGGCAGTCCCTCCACCGCCGGAGTGCCCGCCCGTACCACCGCCGCGGCGGCCCCTTTCGCCCGCGCCTGATCGAGGAACGCGTGGGCGTCGAAGCGGTCGCCCTGGAGCGCGACGAACAGGGCCCCGGGCGCGAGGTGGCGGGTGTCGGTCCCCACCCCCCCGGGGAAACGCAAGCCGCGGGGCCCCGACACCCCGAGCGCTGTCGCAACGAGCTGCGAGTCCCAGACGGTCACCGCCCCGCCCCGAACGCGGAAGGCGGAACGCGGAACGCGGAACAGACGTGAGGGGTCGGCTGGCGACCGACGCCCCCCCTGATGTTCCGCGTTCCGCGTTCCGCGTTCCGCATTTGGTTTTTCACGAAGCCCCCAGCTCCCTCACGACCACCCGCTCGTCGAACGGCTGCTTTTCGGTCCCCACGACCTGGTAGGTCTCGTGCCCCTTGCCGGCGAGCAGCAGTGTGTCTCCCGGGCGTGCCAGCTCGAGCCCGAGCGCGATGGCGCGGCGGCGATCGACCTCGCGGTGGTGGGGCTTCGCTCCCATCCCCGCCTCCACGGCGTCGAGGATCTTCTCCGGATCCTCGGTGCGCGGGTTGTCCGACGTGGCGATGGCGATGTCGGCGAGGCGCGCGCACACCTCGCCCATGGGCGCGCGCTTGCCCGGGTCGCGGTCCCCCCCGGCGCCGAACACGACGATCAGCCGGCCGGTGGTGAGCGGCCGCAGCGTTTCGAGCGCACGCTCGAGCGCGTCCGGGGTGTGTGCGTAGTCGCGCAGCACCGTACACGGCCGCCCGGCGATCCGCTCCATCCGTCCCGGGACCTGGGGCGCGCTGGTGAGCCGCTCGGCCACGGTTTCGACGGGCACACCGAGACCCCAGGCGCACGCCGCCGCGCCGAGCGCGTTCGCCACGTTGAAGCGGCCCAGCAACGGGAGCCGGACCGCCGCGCCGCCCATCGGCGTGGCGAGCTCGAAGCGCGCGCCCTGGGCGTCGAGCGTCACGCGGTGCGCGGTCACCTCGCCACCGCGCTCCCCGAAGGTGACGCGGCGGTGCTCGCGGCGCAGCCGGCCCCACGCGGGGTCGTCGGCGTTCACCACCTCCAGGCCGTCGGGCGCGAGATACTGCGCGAGCTTCGCCTTCGCGCGGAAGTAGGCGTCCAGGGTCTTGTGGTAGTCGAGGTGATCGCGCGTCAGGTTGGTGAACAGGGCAGCCCGGAACTCGAGCCCGTCCACGCGCCCCTGATCGAGGCTGTGCGACGACACTTCCATGGCGGCGCCGCGCGCGCCGCGCTCCACCAGCGCCGCCAGCGTCGCCTGCAGATCGATCGGGCCGGGCGTGGTGAGGTTGCCCGCCTCGCTCGCCACGGGCTCCCCGTCGGGATCGAACGCCCCCAGCGTGCCGATCGACCCCATCGGCTCGAGCGCGGAGAGCACGTGGCGCAGCAGCGTGACCGACGTCGTCTTACCGTTCGTTCCCGTGACGCCGACCAGGTCGAGCCGCGCCGCCGGCCGCCCGTACCACGCCTCGGCCGCGAGGGCGGCGGCGCGGCGCCCGTCGCGGACCAGGATCTGCGGCAGGTCGACAGGCTGCTCGCGCTCCACCAGCGCGGCGGCCGCGCCGCGCTGCCGCGCGTCGGCGACAAACGAGTGCCCGTCCTGGACCGAGCCCGTCACCGCGCAATACAGCATGCCCGCTCTCACCTTGCGGCTGTCGGCCGTGAGCCCGGTGATCTCGGGCCAGGTGTGCAGGTCGGGCGCCCCGACGAGCACGGACCCGCGCTCGAGCGCCGTGACGATCTCGGCGAGCCGGCTCATCGCCGGTGCCGGCGGCGGGCCGGCGTGCGGGCATGGACAGGCCCCCCGGCGAACAGCGTGACCGTGGACCCGACCGCCGCGCTGTCGCCGGCCGCAGGCCAGGTGTGCTCGGCCGCGCCCCAGCCCTTCAGCGTGACCCGGAAGCCGCGGCGATGCAGCGTGCGCACGGCCTCCCGCATGCCCAGCCCCGTCACGTCGGGGACCGTGCCGCGCGGCCCGGGCGCGGCGCTGTCGGGCAGATACGGCCAGGGGACGACGTAGGGCACGACGCCGCCGTCATCCTCGAGCGGCGCCGCCGCGGCGCGCGGCGCCGCGAGGGAGAGCCGGGTGCGGTCGAGCGCCACCGTGCGGGCGGCGAGCGCCTGCTCGAGCATCGAGCGCGTGACCGGCGCCGCCGTCTGAGCGGCGAAGTAGCTCCCCTTGTGGGGGTGGTCGATCTTGACGACGAGGACGAGCTGCGGGCTGTCGGCCGGGAACAGGGCCGCGAACGACGCGATGTAGTCACCGGGTGAGTAGTGGCCGTTCACCACCCGCCGCGCCGTGCCGGTCTTCGCGGCCACGGGAAAATTCGCGAGCGCGGCCTCCGTGCCGGTGCCGCGCTCCACCACGCCGCGCAGCAGGTCGCGCAGCGCCGCCGCCACCGCCGGCGACACCGCGCGTCGCACGGGCTCGGGCCGGTGACGGTACAGCACGCCGGCGGTGGTCCGTACCTCGCGGATCAGGGTGGGGGCGAGCAGCACGCCGTCGTTCGCGAGCGCGCCGTACGCCGCGGCCACCTGAATCGGCGTGACCGCGAGCTCGTAGCCCATCGCGAGGCTCGCCGCGCTCGGCCGGGTCCATTCGGAGGGCAACCGCAGCCGCCCCGGCGCTTCGGCCGGAAACTCGATCCCCGTGTTCGCTCCGAACCCGAAGGCGCGCAGCGTCAGGTACTGCTCCGCGGGCGCGAGTCGCGTCACGAACTTGGCCATCGCGATGTTGCTCGAAACGCGGATCGCGTCGGCGAGCGTGAGCGACGGCAACGGCTGCTCGTCCGTGATCGTGCGCCCGGGGAGCCGGTACTTCCCTCCCTCGCCCGAGACCCGGTCGGTGGGGGCCACCCGCCTGCGCGCCAGCAGGGCCGCGGCCGCGAAGATCTTGACGATCGAGCCCGGCTCGAACGTGTCGGTGAACGCGCTGGGGCGGGCGTTGCCGTCGCGGTGGCGCGACGCGAGCGCCAGGACCTCGCCGGTTCCGGGGTCGAGCATCACGACGTCACCGCCGTCCGCGTCCATGCGCCGCACCGCGTCGTCCAGCGCCCGCTGCCCGATCTCCTGGAGATCCGCGTCGAGCGTGAGCACCACGTCGAGCCCGGGCACCGGCGCCGCGATCACGCGGGCGGGTGATTCGTATTCGCGGCCCTCGCGGTCCTTCAGCACGACCGCCGCTCCCGCCCGCCCGGCGAGCAGCGTGTCGAGCGTCTTCTCGAGGCCCGATGCTCCGTGCCCGTCGTCGCCCAGCCGGCCGATCGCGGCGCGGGCGAACTCGGGGGCGGGATAGAACCGGTTGAGCACCGCCTCGAGATGCACGCCGCGGATGCTCCGCAACGACTGCACCTCGAGCCCGCTGTACGGGCCCGCGAAATAGGCGTAGCGCTTGTGGACTGCCTGCTGCCAGGCGCCCGCCGTGAGGCCCAGCCGTCGCGCGATCAGCGCGCCGTCGGCCACCGGGTCACGCAGCTCGTTGGGCGCGATGCCGACGTGATAGGTCTCCTGCGTGAGCCCGAATGGCGTGCCGTGACGGTCGAGCAGCGTGCCGCGCCGCGCCGCCAGCACGATCCGCTCGGTGCGCTTCGCCTGCGCCTCCTCGGCCCAGCGGCGCCCCTGCCCGATCTGCACCTGGGCCGCCCGTCCGACCAGGAGGACGAGCGCGACGAAGATGCCGACTTCCACCACCTGGAGCCGCACCGCGGGCTTCGCCATCGCTAGTGCGACCCACCCGGTGCGGGGAGGAGAATGATCTCGCTGTCGCTGGGGAGGTGCAGCCGCAGGTGCTGCTGGGCGCGCGGCACCAGCACGGTGCGACCCTGCGCGGCCCGGATGCGGCGCTCCAGGTCGGCGCGATGCGCCTCGAGGTTGGCGCGCCGGGCGCGCACCTCGGTGAGCTCGCGCGCGGCGCGAATCGCCGCCGTTTGCCGCGCGTACACCACCCAGGTGGTCACAAGGAACGCGACCAGCCAGGCGGCCACCCAGTGGCGGCCCCTAGCCACCGTCCGCCACCGCGAACGCCCGCAGCCGCGCCGAGCGGGCGCGCGGATTGTCGGCCAGCTCCGCCGCCGCGGGAGCGATCGGCTTGCGCGTGAGCACGCGGCCCAGCGGCCGCCCGCGGCAGGTGCACACGGGCTGGCGCGGGGGGCAGACGCACGACTTGCTCCAGTCGCGAAACGCGTGCTTGACGATGCGGTCCTCGCCCGAGTGGTACGTGATCACGGCGAGCCGGCCGCCGGCGACGAGCGCGGCCCGCAGCGCCGGCAGCGCCAGATCGAGCTGCTCGAGCTCCTGGTTCACCACGATGCGCAGCGCCTGGAACAGGCGCGCGAAGTCCGAGGGCCCCGAGCGGGCACCCAGCGCCTCGCGAATCGCCCCCACGAGATCATCGCTGGTCGCGAACGGCGCCGTCGCGCGCCGCTTCACGATCACGCGGCCGAGCCGCCGCGCGTGCCGCTCGTCCGCCAGCTGCGCGAACGCGTCCGCCAGCCGCTCCGCCGGCCAGGTGTTGAGCACATCCGCGGCCGTCACGCCCAGCCCGGCGGCCATCCGCATGTCGAGGAGTGCGCCCGGCCGAAAGGTAAACCCGCGGGCGTCGTGATCGAGCTGGTGGGACGACACGCCCAGGTCCAGGAGGATGTGATCCGGACGGAAGCTCTCGATGGTGCCGAGCACTTTGGCCGAGCCGAACGGACCGGTGGAATAGCGGATCCGGTCCTCCCCCAGCCGGGCGCGCGCGGCGGCGATGGCCTCGGGGTCGCGGTCCACGGCCAGCACCTCGGCCCCCAGCTCGTGGAAGATCGCCGCATGCCCGCCGCCGCCGACGGTGCCGTCCACGATGCGGCGGCCGCCCATGGCCCATTGCCGGACCGCGTCAGCGAGGACGGGAACATGATAGCTGGCGGTCAATGCCCTCCCGAAAAAGACGAAAGCCCCGCCTGCCGTGGCAGACGGGGCCGAATACGTCGTCCCGCGAGGCGGGTTCAGGCGGGGCTGACGGGGCTCGAACCCGCGACCTCCGGTGTGACAGACCGGCACTCTAACCAGCTGAGCTACAGCCCCCTGCGACGGAAGGCCGCAATATAGGCCCGCGCGGAAGTCAATTCAATGCCTCAGAAATTCTTGCACTTGAATTGCTTCTTCACCTGCGGCATCACCGCTTCGAATTTCCCCACGTTCGCGAGCATCGTGTTCACGAACGCGGGCGCCACGCGCGCGCCGGTGATCAGCGCGTCCTTGCTGCGCTCGATCCGATCGTAGATCGCCTTGGCTTCCTCGCAGTTCTTCGACTTGACCATCGCCGAGTAGGGGCCGGCGAGCGACGCGACCGACGAGACGCCGAACCAGAAGCTCGCCTGCACGCGGATCTGCTGGCGCGGGCCGACCGTGTCCGCCGGCGTGCGCGGGGCCACGGCCTGCAGCAGCTGATCGAGCCACGGGTACGCCCGGTCGTACGCGCCCGCCTGGGCGATCTTGGACCCCGCGCCCAGCATGATGACCATGGCGTTGAGGCGCTGGGTGGAATCGGAGCTCGCGAGCGCGCGATTCAGGTAGGCCCGGGACGAATCGAGGCGGTCGGCGAACGCATTGCGATAGGCGCGCAGCGCTACGGTGTCGGACTTGGGGGGCGCGTGCGCCGTGTCGTACACCGCGCCGTCCACGATCGTCTTCGCGATGAGCAGCGCACTGCTCACGTCCGCCGGATCGAGGGCGAGCGCCTGCTTGTAGGCCCACAGCGACGAGTCCTTCTGGCCCTTCATGTCGAACGCCGCCCCCAGCGCTTTCCAGAAGACGGCCGACTTGGGAAAGTGTCGCACGGCGGCGTGGGTGAAGAACAGCAATTGCTGCGTGTCGGCCACCTGCTGCGCCGCGCCCAGCGCCGACTTGATCGCGCTCGAGTCGCCCAGCTTGGACGAGTCGTTCTTGACCACGTCCACGAAGCCGTCCAGCACGCAGCGGTACAGCTCCCCCTCGATACAGATGCGCAGCCGGAACTCGGACGCCCGCTGATCGCCCGGGTTCTTCGCCAGCCAGTCGTCGAGCAGGGCTTTGGCGCGCGTGTATTGCTTCTGCTGTCGCAGCAACTCCACGATGCCCAGCCGCAGCTGCGCGTTCTGCGGCTCCCCCGCCAGCTCGTGGATCAGCGCGTCGATCGCCTTGAGCGTGTCGCCCTTCTGCTGGTAGAGGTGGGCGATGTTCTCCCAGGCGGTCGCGTTCAGGGAGTCGCCCTTAGAGGCGCGCTGGTAGGCAGCGAGCTGGCTGTCGACGCCCATGTGCTGCGCCTCGTACACGGTGGCGATACAGATGTGCGCCGCCGGCAGGTTCGGCTCGATCGCGAGGGCCTTGCGGGCCGCGTCGAGCGCCCGCGCGAACTGGCTCTTGGAGCGCTGCTCGTTGCAGTCGCGCGCCTGCTCGCCCGCCCGCACGACCGTGTTGAGGCGTTGCGCGATCTGCTCGCCCACGGCCGCGGCCGTACCGGGATTGCCGCTCGACACCGAAAACAGGGCGGCCATGCCGGAGCTGCCGATGTCGCGCACGCGGATGGTCGCGCCGATCGTGTTGCCGCTGCGCTCGAGCGTGCCGGTCGTGTACGCGTTGACGTTGAGGAAGCGGGCGAGCTGATTCGCCTGCGTCTCGTCGAGCAACACGTTGCACGCGTAGTCCGACGCGGCGAGCGCCTCGCACAGCTTCGGCTTGGGAATCACCTGCACCTTGTAGCGCGCCGAATTTCCCAGCTTCTCGCGCGCCACGTCCATCACCCCGATGCTGAGCCCCGAGTCGGCCGGCGTCTTCACCGTCATGGGCAGGACGAGGACCTTGATGCTCGGTTGCTGGGTGGCGAGTTGTGCCCGGGCCGAGGTGGCGACGCACACCAGTCCGGCCACGAGTCGCAGGATTCTCACGCGCGCAGTCCTCACGTTTCGGTCTGGTACACCAGTGGGCGAAGAGGGATTCGAACCCCCGACTTCCTGCGTGTAAGGCAGGCGCTCTGAACCGCTGAGCTATTCGCCCCTCGCACCGCGGATGCCTACAGGGCGAGTCCTACCGGGAAGAAAACGCAGTAGCCCAGAACGAGCAGGATCGGCGCCGCCGTGGTGGAGCCCTGGTGCAGCAGCCAGTAACCGGCTGCGAGCGCCGTCACGGCCGCCGCCAGGAACAGCCAGTTTTTTGGTCCGAAATGGAGGCGCGAGCGCGTCACGCTCTGGTCGGGCATAAGGGCAGGAGTTTAGGCGGCAATTCCAACGTCGTCAAGCAGTTGGGCCATCGTCGTCGGGCAGCACCCACCCCTCGTCCAACAGCGCCCGGCGGGTCTGATCGCGCCGCCGCCGCAGCCGTACCAGCCACCCGAGCCCGAGCGCGAGCACCGCCCAGAACAGCCCGACCGCGCTCGCCCACCCCAGCCAGCCGTACCGCCCCCCGACGTCGCGCTGCCAGCGGACCTCGAAGTCACCCTCGGTCATGTGGTAGCTGTCGCGCAAGGCCGCGTCGAAGGTGGGGTCCGTAGCGAGGTGCTCGATCAGCGGCCCGAGCCCCCGGGCGCCGCCCCAGCGGTCGAGCAGCAGCACCGCCGTGGTGGCCAGCGCGTAGGCGGTGGCCGCGTCGGACTCCTCCGAGCGGAGCGCCCGGTCCAGGCCGTCGAGGTCGAGCTCGACGCCGCGGGCCACCTGCCAGTTGAGCCGCAGCGCGTCGAGCCGATCCCATTCTCCGGCGGCGACGGCCGCGTACCCCTCCTCGAACCAGAGCGGCAGCGGATGGCGCACCCGCCAGCGCAGCGCCAGGTGCGCCAGTTCGTGGCGCAAGGCGCTGCTCAGGCGGTCGGGCGGACCGGCGGACAGGAGCACGACCGTCCCCCGCTCGGGGAACGCGGCCCCGTCGCTCCAGCTCGGGAGCCGGCCGCGCGTCACCGAGTCGAACCGCGCGCGCGTGGGGGCGAGGATGAGGCGGATCGGGCGATCCGGGAGCGGACCCACCCCCGGAAAGGGCGGCGCGCGGTCGGCGGCATCGGCGAGCGCCGCGGCGAGCGCGCCTTGCGGCGGCCAGGCGACCGCCGTGACGCGCCCGACGGTCACCGCCGCGGGCTCGGGCGCTTGCGCGACGAGCCACAGGACGACTAGGAGCGCGGCGGCTCCTGTCCCTGGAGCGCCAGCTCGAGCGTCTCCTGACACTTCTTGCCCCAGGGGTTGAACTTGTTCGCCTTCTGACCCGCTTCCCAGGTGCGTTTCGCCTGCTCTTGGTCGCCCGCGAACCAGTAGGCGCGCCCCAACTCGTAGTAAGCCTCGATCAGGTTCGGTCCGAGCTTGAGCGTCTTCTGGAAAAAGGTCTGGGCGTCCTCGTACATCTCGCGCTGCAGGTAGACGAGCCCGAGGTAGAAGTGCGCGTACAGGGTCGCCTTCTTGTCGTTGTCGAGTCGGATTGCCTTGGAGAGGTGCTCGATCGCCTCCCCGAAGATGCGCTTCTTCACACAGATGTAGCCGACGTTGATGCGGGCAAGCGAATTGGCGGGCTCTTTCATCAGGACCTTCTGGAACGTCGCCAGCGCGTCGTCGTAGTCCTCGTGCAGCATCTGCGCCCACCCCAGCAGCGACTCCGCCTGCGTCTCGCCGGGCGAGAGCTGCAGGGCGCGCTCGAGCGTCTGGATCGCGCCCGAATAGTCGCCCAGCGAGATCAGGCTCCAGCCTTTCTCGATGAACGTCGAGGCACCGATGTGGTCGGCGTGGACCGCCGGTCGGGCGCCGGTGAACTCCGGCGCCGCCGCCTCGGCCGTCGAAGCGGTGACCTGCTTGAACCGATCGACCAGCTTGCGGATGTCCTCCTTGAGCGCCGATAGCTCGCCGATGAACGCATCGACCCGCTTGAAGTAGGCGATGATTTCGCGCTTCACGACCTCGCGCTCGGACGCGTGCGTCACCCCGTCGAGGCGGCGCGCGATCTGCTCGTACTCGGCGCGGAGCGCGGGAAGCGGGGAATCGGCCATCAGACCTTCACCTGCTGCTGCACCGCCGTGTCCAGGGCGACCTTCTCCTGCGACGACAGCAGCCGGGCCGTATTGAGCACGATGATCGTGCGGCCGTCGGTCACCACGAGACCGGTGATGTACTCCGCCGCCAACCCCTTCACGATCCCGGGCGGAGCCGTGATCCGCTCGGCCGCGACCTGCCGCACTTCGGTCACGGCGTCAACCACGACGCCGAGTTTGCCGCCCTCCCACTCGAGAATCACGCTGCGGGTCTCCTCGCGGTGCGGCGCCGGAACGCCGAGCCGCTTCCGCAGGTCCACCAGGGGGATGGCGGCTCCCTGGTACTGGAGCACGCCTTCGAGAAAGTCGGGGGCCTTGGGCAACGGCGCCGGCGCCTCGTAGCGGAGGATGCGCTCCACCTGGAAGATGTTGAAGGCGAAGTCGTAGCCGGCCACCTTGAACGTCACGAGCTGTACGTCGTCGCCTGCCGTCATCCGATGCGGTCTCCCAGCGCGTCCAGATCGAGGATCGGGACCAGCGCGCCGCGGCGGCGCGCCACTCCCGAGGCCCACGGCAGCGATTCGCCGCGCGGCACCGGCAGCGCGGCTTCGCGCACCACGTCGTCGGCGTCCTCCACCTCGAAGGCCACCCGGCGCGCGCCCTCGCCCGCCCCGATCTCCACCAGCACCGCCGTGCGCCCCCGCTCGGCGGGCGGTGTCCCGTCGCGCATCAACGCGCCCAGATGCACCACCGGCACCAGGCGTCCCCGCAGGGGGGTGAGGCCACGCATCGCCGGCAAGGCGCGTGGCACGTCCAGCACCTCCGCCAGGTCGCCCACCTCGAGCACCCGGGCGAGGGGCAGGCCGTACGACCGGCCGTCCACGCGCACCAGCAGATAGCCGCGGCTCACGGTCGATGGAGGGGCGCAGCATGCTGCGCCCCTACCCTGACGCATGCCATCACACGCGCCCCGTGTCCCGCATGCCGGCCCCCCTCGTGACCAGCTCCGTGTCGATCCGCCCCGCGATCTCGCCCAGCGGGAAGACCGCATCCACGCCCCCGATCTGCACCGCCGCGGTGGGCATGCCGGCGATGACGGCCGAGTCGCGGTCCTGGGCGATCCCTCCGCCCCCGGCGGCGCGGATCGCGCGCACGCCCTCCGCGCCATCGCGGCCCATGCCCGTGAGCACCACGCCGATGCTCCTCGCGCCGAACACCTGCGCCACCGAGCGAAACAGCGGGTCGGCGGCCGGGCGCACGCCCCACACGGGCGGCTCCTGGTCGAGCGCGATGGCGGGCCCTGCGGCGGCGGCGACCACTCGCATATGATAATCGCCCGGGGCCACGTACGCCGTGTCGGCGACCACGGGCGCCCCGTCGTCCGCCTCCACCACGCGCAGTGCGGACAACGAGTCGAGCCGCTCGGCGAGCGAGCGGGTGAACCGGGGCGGCATGTGCTGCACGACCAGCACCGCGGCCGTCCGGCCGGTGGGGAGGCGCGGGATCACTTCCGCGAGGGCGCGCGGCCCGCCGGTGGATGCCGCGAGCGCGACCGCGAGGCGGGCCCGGGCCCGGAGCGCCTGCTCGGGCGCGCGCCGCACCGGCGCGGGCGGCCGCGCCAGGACCGAGACGTGCGACACGTCGGCGGCGAGGGCCCGGCGCACGGCGCCGCGCAGCTCGGGGGCCATGCGCTCGAGCGCGGCACGGTTCGCATCGTCCGGCTTGGCGACGATCTCCACGGCGCCGAGCTCCAGGGCGCGGATCGCCGTGCCGGTGCCGGGCCCCGCGTGCGCGCTCACCACCACGATCGGGCGGGGCGACTCCGACATGATGTAGCCGATGGCGCCCAGCCCGTCGAGTTCCGGCATCTCGAGGTCCATCGTCACGACGTCGGGGTCGAACTGATGCACCTTGCGCACCGCATCGAAGCCGTCGCGCGCGGTGCCCACGACCCGAAACTCCCCCGCCCCCGCGATGCCGTCGCCCGCGCCCAGCACGTCGCTCAACACGCGCCGCATCAGCGCGCTGTCGTCCACGACCAGGACGCTGGGGCGGCCGTCAGATGACGATGGCATCGACGCCGACCGACCGGATCTCGACCCGGCCATCTGCCACGTAGAACCGCACCGAGCGGCCGGCGTCCCCGCCCACCGCTTCGGCCGCCACGGGGATCCCCACGTGGCGCAGCACGGCGCGGGCGGCCGCGACGTTGCGCTCCCCCATCTGCACCGAACCCGGCGTCATGAGCTGCGCGAACATGCTGGCGCCGCCCGCGAGCTTGGCGACGAGGTATCGGGGGTCGGCCCCCAGCGTCGCGAGACGCTCCACCAGCAGCGGCACGGCAGTCTCGGGAAACTTGGCGAGATTCGTGATGTCGCGCGCGAGGCTCCTCGAAGGCAGCAGGATGTGGGCCATCGCGCCGGCGCAGGCGCGGGGATCGTGCAGCATGATCGCGACGCACGACCCGAGGCCCAGCGTCACGAGCACCGCATCCGCCCGGCCGGCGGCCCAGTCGGCCACCTTCACGATCGTCTCCTGCGGCGCCGCGGCTCCCATCATGGGGCCAGCCGATAAATCCGCTCGCGGGGCTCTTCGAGCACCAGGCGCTCGCGCGCCGCACCGAACAAGGTCTCGACCTTGCCAAGCAGCAGCACGCCCCCCGGCGCGAGCGCGTCGGCGAACAGCGTGAACAGCTGCTCCTGCATGGCCCGGTCGAAGTAAATCACCACGTTGCGGCAGACGACCAGATCGTAGGGCGGCGCGGGCGGCGGCTGGCTCGTAAGGTCGTGCTTGGCGACATGCACGATGCGCTGCAGCTCGGGTGCCGGCTGCCGCGGTGGCGCCGTGAAATAGCGCGCCACCAGCTCCGGCGGGGTCTCGCTGAACGCCGCCTCGGGGTACTGCGCCGCCCGCGTGCGCTCGAGGCTCGCGCGGTCGATGTCGGTGGCATCCACGCGCGCGCGGCCGAGCAGCTGCTCCTGGCCGGCGCGGCGCGCCGCCTCGGCCAGCGCCACCGCTACGGTGTACGGCTCCTCTCCCGACGCGCATCCGGCCGACCAGACCCGCACCTCGCCCCGGCGCGCGATCCAGAGCTTGTCGAGCCACGGCGCAAGCGCGCGCCACGTTTCCACGTTGCGGAAGAACTTGGTGACGTTGATGGTGAGGGCGTCGACCAGCAGGTCGTACTCGCGCTGGTCTTGATCGAGCAGGCGACTGTAATCGTCGAACGTGTGGACGCCGCGCGCCCGCATCCGTACCGCGATGCGGCGCCGCAGGCAGCGGTCCTTGTAGCTGTCGCACGCGAGGCCTCGCGCCCGCGTGATCTTCTGGGTGAGCGCTCGAAACGCCCGCTCGTCCGGCCCCCCCCCCGCCGTCACGACAACGCGCTCAACGTGTCCAGATTGGCCTTGACGAGCTCGTGCTTCGGGTTGATCTCGAGCGCCTGGCGCCACAGCTGCGTCGCGAGCTCGCGCTCGTTCCGCTTGTACGCGATGTTGCCGAGCTTGAAGTACACGTCGTCGCCCAGGTCGGGGGCCAGCTCCACGGCGCGCCGGTACGCCTCCCAGGCCTCGTCGTAGCGCGACGCGCGGTAGGTGAGGTCGCCGAGGTTCTTGGACAGCTGGGGGAGCGAGGGCTCGTTCTTGCGCGCCGCGCGCACGACGTCCTCCGCCCCCGCGAGGTCCCCCGCGAGCTCCTTGAGCACCGCCAGGTTGTTCTGGAGCGCGGCGTGCGACGGGAAGGCCTCCGCCCCCTCCTCGGCCAGCTCCTGCGCGAGCTCGAATGCGCCCGCCCCCGCGGCGCTGAGCGTGCGCGCCCAGAACCAGGCCGGCGGCGGCACCTTGCCGAACAGCTCCCGCGCCCGATCCAGACGGCCGGCGGCACTGGCGTAGTCGCCCCGCTTCAGCGCCACGACCCCCCAGCCCAGGTACACCTTCGCATCGGTCCGGGCACGCGTGGCCGCCTCGCCGTAGGCCGCCTCGGCGTCGTCGAGCCGGCCCAGCTGCTCGTAGGCAAAGCCCAGGTTGTGGAACACCGCGGGACGGTTCCCGCCCTTCTCCGCCGCCAGGCGCAACGCCTCCATCGCCTCGCGCCAGCGCGCCTGCTTCAGGGCGACGAGGCCGATGTAGAAGTGGGCGTTGGCTTCCCCTGAGCGCAGCTCGGCGACGCGGCGGAACTCACGCGTCGCCTCGTCCAGCATGCCCGTCTTGTAGAACGCGATCCCCAGATTGCGATGCTCTTCCACGCGCGCATCGGTGATCTGCGCGTCGGCCGCCGACGCCGTGCGGCCGGCGCGGTGCACGAACCCGGCGGTGATCAGCCCGTACAGCGCTTTGCCGATCTCGAACTCTCCCAGCCCGGAGTCTTCGATCACGTGGTTCACGTCGCGCGACCCGTCGAGCAGCGGCAGGATGCGCTGCTGGGTGTCGGTCAGCTTCGCCTCGCTGATGGCGAGCCGGTCCCCGTCCACGACGAAGATCAAATCGAACCCGGGGATCTTCTTCTCGATCAGGCTCCACTCGTCCACGCGACGCGCGCCCTCGAGCAGCAACGACTCGGGGTTGATCGAGACCCGAAAGTCCTGGCGCTCGGGGCGGACGTCGGACTCGAAGTTGAACGTCCCCTGCGTCCAGGTGAACAGATAGTAGACCGATTCCTCGATCTGCACCCGCATGTAGCGCTCGAGATCGGCCTGGGTGATGACCCCCATGCCGACCAGGACCTCGCCGAGCTTCTTGCCGTGCTCCCTGGTCTGGCGGTGCACGGCGACGTCGAGCTGCGCCTGGGTGATTTTGGAGTGCTTGACCAGGATGTCGCCCAGGCGATCGCGCCGGTTGACGATCGACGCGTAGCAGATGCGACCCTTGTCGAAGTAGATGTAGCCGAAGTTCGAGCGGTCGGCGATGGAGAGACACCCCGTCTTCTGCCCCAGCGCGAGCAGCTGGAGCACGTCGGGGAGCGACGCTTCCTTCAGCGATCCCTTGATGGCCATCAGCGGAACTCCTCGATTACACGGTCGGCGACGTCGCTCCAGTCCCACACCATTTTCTCACGGCTCTTGATGCCGCCCAGGCTCGACACCACGATCCCCGACGTACGGAAGCCGGCGCTGCGGCGGCTGTCGCGCGGCGCCTGGCCCTCGAGCACCTCGCGCGCGAGCCCCGCCGTGAGCGGACCATCCTGGGCGGCCGCCGCGCCCACGACCCGCTGCAGCTCGCCCACCAGGCCGCGCACCGACTCCGCCGGACGGTCGGCGAGGTAGTCGACGAGCGCCGGATCCGGGCTGGAGTTCTGCTGGCCCAGCAGGCGCTCCAGCACGGCCCGCTTCACCTCGCGGTCGGGCTCCTTGATCTCCGCGACCAGGCCTCCGGCCAGGCGCGACGCGATGCGCTCCTCCAGACCGGGGAGCGTATGCGGCTGTGCCGGAGCGGTGAAGACGAGCTGGCGCTCCTTGTCCTGCAGCAGGTTGAACAGGTTGAACAGCTCCTCCTGCGTGCGCTCCTTGCCGGCAATGAGATGGATGTCGTCGAGCAGCAGCGCGGTCGCGCGGCGGTAGCGCGCCCGCCACCAGTCGACGCGGTCGCCATCGATCGCCGCGATCAGCTCATCCACGAACGCCTGCGTCGAGAGACACGCCACCACCGCCCGCTTGCCGCGGGCGAGCTCGAGGCCGATGGCGTTGAGCAGATGCGTCTTGCCGAGACCGCTCTTGCCGACCAGCACGAGCGGATTGTACTTCTTGCCGGGCTGCTTCAGCACCGCGCGCGCGGCGCCCACCGCCACTTCGTTGGACGGCCCCACCGCGTAGGCCGCGAGCGGAAACGCGGCCGACGGCCCCGGGGGCGGCGCGGCGCCATCGCGCACCTTGGCCGCCACCTCCTCCGCCTCGCCCAGCCGCTCCGGATCGCGAAACACACTCTGCCCGGCGGCCTGGGGGTCGAGCTCCGCGACCTCAGCCTCGAGCTCCTTCAGGCGCTCCACGTCCTGCGTGAACGCCGCGATCACCTGGTCCACGGCGGCGGGCGTATCGCGTTCGAGTAGCGCCTCGAGCCGCCGCGTGCGATAGCCTTCCCCCTCCCAGCGCAGCATCGCCTCCCCGACCCGCGCGCGCCACGCCTCGACCGCCTTCCCCACGGTGACCGTCACGTCGGCCAGGAAGTCGCCGAACTCGTCTCTCGGGCCCCGGGCCCCGGGCCCCGCGCTTTCGCGCGCCGCTCCTTCCCTCCCCGCGGCCTTGCCACCATCGCTGGGCGCGCCCTCGCTTCCGATGCCGAGCAGCTGTTTCGCCGTCTCCGCGTTGATGGAGCGGTCGTTCACCGCTTGAAACGCGACCAGCCGGTTGAGCGCCCCCATCAGCTCCCGCACGTTGCCGGACTCCGCGTCCGCGACCGTCTCGAGCACGCCCGGCTCGAACTTGGCCCCGCGCTCGTCGGCCTTGCGGCGCAGGATGGCGACCCGGGTCTCGTAATCCGGCGCCCCGATGTCGACCACCAGCCCGCCCGAGAGCCGCGAGATCAGGCGCTCGTCCAGGTCGGCGATCTCGGGCGGTGGACGGTCGCTCGTGAGCACGATCTGATGCCCCCCCACCTGCAGCGCCTCCGTCAGGCGCAACAGCTCGGACTGCATCTCCTTGCGGTTCGTGAGGAACTGCACGTCGTCCACGAGCAGCACGTCCACGTTCTGAAAGCGGCGGCGGAACGCGTCGCCCTGCCCCGCGGCGATGGCGGCGTGGAACGCCTCGACGTACTCGTCCAGGGTGAAGTACTCGATGTTGAGCGCGGGGGCCGCTTTCTTCGCCGCCTGACCCACCGCCATCAGGAGGTGGGTCTTGCCCAGGCCCGATCCGCTGTAGATGAACAGCGGGTTGTAGGCCGCGCCCGGGTTCTCCGCGACCGTCCGCCCCGCGGTGACGGCGAGCCGGTTGGCGGCGCCCACCACGAAGCTGTCGAACGAGTACTTGGGATTGAGGGCGCTCGTCACGCCGCCGTCCCCGCCGCGAGCTTTTTCAGCACCAGCTCGGAAATGCCCTTGAGCGTCTCGAATACTCCCTTGCCGTGCAGCGCGTCCGCGCTGAAGCTCGGCACGCCGCGGAAGTTGAGGGCGTCGTCCAGGTCGGCGGCCGAGAGGATCAGCTCGCGCGGCAAGTCCTGTTTGTTGTATTGCAGCACCAGCGGGATCGTGCGGATGTCGACGCCGTGCTCGAGCAGGTTGCTCTGCAGGTTCTGCAGGCTTTCCAGGTTCTCGTCGAGCTGGCGCGCCTGGCTGTCGCCCACGAACACGACGCCGTCCGCGCCCTGGAGCACGAGCCGGCGGGTCGCGTTGTAGTACACCTGGCCCGGCACGGTGTAGAGCTGGAACCGGGTCGAAAAGCCGGAGATCTGCCCCAGGTCGATCGGCAGGAAATCGAAGAACAGGGTGCGGTCGGTCTGGGTGGCGAGCGACACCAGGCGGCCGCGGCGCGAGTCCGGCACCCGGCCGTAGATGTAATGCAGGTTGGTCGTCTTCCCCGAGCGGCCGGGCCCGTAGTAGACGATCTTGCAGGTGATCTCACGCGTCGTGAAGTTGACCAGGGACACGAGGCTATCTCCCGAACAGCGTGTTCAAGCTGTCGCTCAGCTCGCGCTCGAAGTCCGCCGCGAGCACCTGCTTGGGCACGCTGTCCTTCGGGCTCGCCGCCTGCAGATCGGCGGCGAGCTGCTCGAAGAATAACTGCACCAGCCCGAGCGACGAAGCATCGAGGTCGTACACGACGAGCGCCACCAGCCGGCCGCGCCCGGTCGGGACCGCCGCCAGGAAGATGCCGTGTCGCTCCCCCTGATGATTCAGTCCGGCGAACGGTGGCTGGCGCAGCTGCCGGGCGATCTCATCGGTCGAGGCCATGATGGCGGCGCCCAGCGCCGCGGCCGCCATCACGTCCACCGCGCGCGAGAACCCGTGTTGCGCGAGCACCTGTCCGGCCGGGGTCATCAGCAGGACCAGGCGCGCCCCCGCCTCTTTCACGAACTTGACGAGCGGCTCGAAAACCCACGGCTCGACCGCGCGCGTCGTCATCCCACCGCCTCCGCCGCGCGCAGCAGCTCGAGCCGCACCAGGCCCACATTCACGTCGGGCTCCGCCACGGCGACCACCAGCACCCCCGAGGGTGCGGTGACGACCAGCAAGGCGCCCTGCTCCGCCTGGAGATGCCAGAACTGACCCGCGCCCACGCCCGCTGCCTCGAGCGCGCGCCGCAGCCGGCTTGCGAGACTCGCCGCGAGCGCCGCCACGGCCGGCCCCTTGATCCCCTCCATCAACTGCTCGGCGACCACGAGCCCGTCGTCGCCCGCGACGAGCATGGCGCCGCGCACGCCGCGGACGCGCGTCACCAGATCCAGCACGCGGCCGTATCCCGCGGGGGCCGTGGTCACGCCTGCGCTTCCAGCCAGCGGCGCGCCGCGACGGCGGCGCGCTGGGCGATGATCGCGAGGCGCCCCATCGGCACCGCGCGCTCGCGCACCACGAGCAGCAGCGCCGACCCCGTAGGCGGCGTGAGGTGGGCGTGGCCGTGCCGGCCTTCCGCGGCGAGTCCGGTCCAGCTTCCCAGACCGAGCAGCTTGGCGGTGCGCCCCGCCTCCTGCGACACACCCGCCAGGTAGGCGGCCACGGCGTCCGTCACGTCCCGCCCCGAGGGATCCTTGAGGGCGCCCCCCAGCACCTGGCCCGACGGATCGAGCAGCAGCAGCCCTTCCTCCGCCCCTTCCAGTCCCGCGAATACGCGGGACTCCTCGAGCGGCTGGGCCGCCGGCGCGGGCGCCATCGGCTCCGGCGCCGGCGACGCGGCTCCCGGACCGGCCTCGCCGCCGTGCGCCAGCGCGAGCGCTTGCGCGATCCCCGGATCATCCGGAGCGACGCGCTGCGCCGCCTCCAGATGGGCCGCGGCCTGCTGCACGTCGCCCACCTTGAAATAGAGGAAGGCGAGACCCTTGAGCGCCCCCACGTGGTCGGGGGCGATCCGCAGCGCCATGTCCCACTCGTCGAAGGCGCGCTCGTAGTCATGCTTGTCGGCGAGGATGCGGGCGTACAGGTCGTGCGCGTCCGCCAGATGCGGGTGGCGCTCGAGACCGGTGAGGGCGACGCGATGGGCCGCGTCGACCTGCCCCTTGTGACGCAGCAGCTCGCCCAGCCGCAGGAATACCAGGCTGTCCGGGTCCCGCGCCAGCTCGGCCGAGAGCGCCTTGATGTCGTCAGCCATGCGTGCTCGCTCCGGCGAGCGTCTGGGCGGCGCCGCGCGCACGGCGCACCTCGTCGAGCCGTGCCAGCTCCGCCTCCGAGCGCGGCGCCAGGCGCTCCCACTGGTCCCACTGGTCCAGGGCCTCGGCGAAGCGGCCGGTCGCGACGAGCGCGTAGCCGAGCAGCCGGTACGCCGCGACGCCCAGGGGATCGAGCCGCAGGGCGCGCCGCAGCTCTTCCACCGCGTCCGGACCGCGTCCGGCCGCGAGCGCAATGCGACCGAGCAGCAGGTGCACGGCGGGATCGTGCGGATGCACGCCCGCGGCCTGCTCGGCCACGCCACGCGCCTCCTCCAGGTCGCGCCGCGCCAGGGCGTCTTCGGCGCGCGCCACCAGCTGGGCCAGATCGGCGGCGAGCGTGGTGCGCTCGCGCTTGGTCGTGCCGGGGTCGGCCAGCACGATGACGCCCGCGCTCTCGAGTCCGAACAGCGTCTTCGCCACCTCGAAGTCGGAGCGGCCCAGTGCGGCGGCGATCGCGCGTACATCGCGTTGGCCGTCGATGGCCGCGAGCATCTCCCACTCGGGCGGCAGCAGATCGAGCTCTCCGGAATCCCCTTCCTGCGGCGGGGCGAGCGCCGGCACGACGCCCAGGTGCGGGATCCGACCCTCGATGCGCGACCACTCGTCGATGCGGCGGGCGCCCTCCATCAGCAGCGCCTCCGTGGGGATCCGAACGGTCCCGTCCGTCGGCGCGTCGTCGAGCGGGCCTTCGGTGAAGGAGAAGTAACCCTCCCGCCAGCTCATCATTTCGAACACGACTTCCTCGATCTGGAAGCGCACCTGGCGCTCGAGCTCCCGCGGCGTGATGGCGCCGAGCGAGACGAGGATCTCGCCGAGCCGCCGCTTGTCCCCCTGCCGCTCCTGCATGTCGCGCGCGCGCTCCAGGTCCGCGTCGGTGATCTTGCCGGTGCGCAGGAGCAGCGCCCCGAGCGGGTGCGGATTGGAGCGGATCTCGGCGAAGATGATCGTCCCGCCCTCGAAGGACACCGTACCCGCGTTGTGCCGCAGCTCCGAGGTCACGCGCAGCACGCCGGTCTTGCGGCTCAAATCGAGCAGCTGGAACACGTCGTGGATGCCGAGCTCGCGGAGCGGTCCCTCGATGGCCATCAGGCGGCGTCCGAGTCGAAGATGTGCTGCAGATCGAGCGCGGTGCGGGCGTGCACGCGCGCCCGCTGCGCGAACGGACCGCCGGGATCCACGCGTGTCACTTTCTCCCACGCTTCCACCGCCTCGGCGTAGCGATGCAGCCGCGCGAGCACGACGCCCAGCTGGAACAGCGCCTCCATTTGGTCGGGGTCGAACTTGAGGGCCCGCCGGAAGGCTTCGAGGGCCTGGGGGTCGCGCTTGTCATCGAGCAACGCCCGTCCCAGGAGCAACAGTGCCGGGAGGTCGTAGGGGTCCTGCTCGAGCATTTCCGCGAGCCGCACCACCGCCTGGCGCGCGCGCCCGGAGCGGCGCAGCAGGTCCGCCAGCGCGAGCGCCGCCTCGTGGAAGGTGGGCAGCGCGTCGAGCGCCCGCTCGTACGCCTGTTGGGCGGCGCTCCACTCCTCTTTCTCTTCGTGTAGCCGGCCGAGGTCGACGCACACCTGCACGTAGCCCGGGTCGAGCTCGAGCGCCGCGCGGTACGCGGCGAGCGCGCCCTGCTTGTCGCCGACCTTCATGGCCACGTCGCCTTGGAGCTTGTGCAGGTCGGCGCGCCCGGGCGCCCGCGTTTGCGCCTGCTGCAGCGCCGTGAGCGCCCCGGCCGCGTCGCCCGCCGCCGCGCGTCCCCGCGCCGCCGCCACGAGCGCGTCCACGTGGTCGGGGGCGAGCACGAGCAGCTCCTCCGCCAGCGCGCGCGCCTCCTCGGCGCGGCGGCCGCCCAGCGCGAACAACGCCTTCACCTCGCCCAGGCGCGCATCGACGCGCTCGGCCTCGAGGGCGCGCGCCTCGCGGTAGCGCTCCAGCGCCTCGCCGTGCAGGCCCCGCTTCGCAAAGATGTCGCCGAGCAGGACGGCCGCGTCGGCGCGGCTGGCGCCGCGCTGCACGGCGCGCACCGCCTCCGCCGCCGCGACGTCCATCAACCCTTTGCTCACGTAGTCGCGGGCCAGCGCCAGCGGGTCGTCGGCCGCCTTCCCGGCCGGCGGCTCCGGCGCGGCAGGGGGCTCGAGCTCCTGGAAGATGTTGTCCAGCAGCCGCTGGTCGAAACTGAAGTCCTCGCCGATCGTCTCGGTGGTCACGTCGGCCGAAATCTCCGGGGCGATCCCGATCGTGGTCTTCTCGTACTGCAGGTCGATCGTGAGCGCGAACTTCTGCGATACGTAGTAGGGATCGAGTTCCAGGGCGCGCTTGGTGGCGCGGAGCGCGCCATCGAAGTCCCCGAGGTTCGACAGGGTGAAGCTCAGGTTGTAATGCGCGCCCGCGTGCGATGGGTCCGCTTCCACCGCGCGCACGAACGCGTTGCGCGCGTCGGGAAAGCGTTTCAGCTCCACCAGCACCAGCCCGACGCCGTTCCAGGCCGGGGCGGAGGCGGGCTCGCCCGACAGCACCTGGCGGTACGCCTCGAGTGCCAGCTGGAAGCGGCGCAGCTGGTAGAGCAGCAGGGCGAGGTTCAAGCGTGCGGCACTGAACGCCCCCTGCAACCGCAGCGCCGTGCGAAACGACTCGATCGCAGCGTCGGCCGCGGTCTTGTGCGCCTGCACCACGCCGAGGTTGTTCCAGGCGAGCGCGTACTTGGCATCCACCTCCACCGCCTGTCGGTAGGAGGCCAGCGCTTCGTCGGTGCGGCCCGCCTGGTGCAGCACGACTCCGCGCTCGTTCCACAGCTTGGGCGAGTCGGGCACCTCGCGCAGCAGCGTGTCGTACAGCTCGAGCGCCGTGGCGAAGTCGTGCTTCAGCAGGTGCACCTCCGCCATCGCCTGCAGCGTCAGCCGCCGGTCCTCGCCCCGCTCCAGCGCCAGGCGATACTCCCGCAGCGCCTCGTTGTAGTAGCCCTTCTGCCGGAAGGCGAGCCCGAGGTTGTAGTGCGCCAGCTCGTTCCCTTCCACCACCTGCGGCTCGGGTACGAGCCGCTGGCGCCGTTCCTGGCTCTTGCGCTCCGCGTTGTAGCGCTCGAGCGAGAGGTTGGTCTGGGCGCGGGCCAGCGGCGGGTTGAGCTGGATCGCGCGCTTCGAGGCGGCCCGGGCGTCCTGGTGGCGACCCAGGTCGCCCAAGACGAAGGCCATCAGGTAGTGGGCGTTGGCGTTGTCGGGGTTCAGGGCCACCGCCCGCTCGAGCGCCCCGAGCGCCTCGGCGTTCAAGCCCCGGTTGTAGTAGATCTCCCCCAGATAGAAGTGCACGACGCTCGAGTCGGGCTCGAGCTCCACGGCGCGCAGAAACCACTCCGTCGCCGCTTCGGGCCGCCCCCGGTTCTTTTCCGCGAGCCCGAGCTGGATGATGGCGGCCACGTCGTCGGGGCGATGCGCCAGCAGCTGCTCGAACTCCCCGACGGCGTCCTCCTGGGCGCCGAGGATCGCGTAGGCGCGCCCCAGCTCCCAGCGCGCGTCGCGGTCGTCGGGGGCGCTGCGCAGCCGCTCCCGCAGCTGGGCCACGCGCTGGTCGTAGTAGCCCGTGTCGTGATAGGCGATCTCGAGGTTGCGCTGCGCGACCTGCATCTTCGGGTCGAGCTCGAGCGCGCGGGTGAACTCGGCGATCGCGTCCTCGACCAGGCCCTTCTGGTAATACAGGACGCCGAGGTTGTTGTGCGCGCCCGCGTCCGAAGGGTCGATCCGGCGGGCGAAGGATCGGAGGACGGCGAGGTCGCGTTCCGAGAGCGCCGGCGCCGTCACGGGTCAGCTCAGGCGGATGGCGTCAAAAATGGCCTTGAGCGACGCCAGATCGGGAAGCAGCAGGAAGTGGCCCCGCAGCCCCTCGGGCGAATCAATCGCGAATTCCGTCTCGACGCAGAACACGAAGTCGCGCTCGTGTCCGAAGTTGAGGTAGGTGGTGGTCAGGACCGCGGCCGACAGGTCCACTACGAGGCTCGGCACCGAAGGCAGCAGCAACATGCCCATGAAGTCCGACAGGGCGTTCATGTAGGCGCCCGAGAGAATGTTGCCAGCCTCCTTGAGGCACGACTGCTCCAACGCGTCGAACGCCACCGTCGTGCCGAGCGGACGGCGCAGCAGCATGTCGCACAGCCGCCGCCCCACCGACTCGGGGAACAGGAGCAGCGTCCGCCCGGTCAGGTCCCCCAGCATGTGCATGAGCACGGC
Organism: Gemmatimonadales bacterium; assembly: GCA_035601235.1. GTDB lineage: Bacteria > Gemmatimonadota > Gemmatimonadetes > Gemmatimonadales > GWC2-71-9 > AG41. Next base: position 55,174 of record DATNOR010000038.1, on the reverse strand, counting down.
GGCGACCACGTCCTGGGGGTGGCCCAGCAGGTCGGGCACCTCCTCCAGCCGCGCGATGTTGATCTGCGGCACGCTGATCATGATGCGGCGGTTCGTGAGCTGGGATAACGCCGTGGCGGCGTGCCCCGCTCCGATGTTGGCCACCTCCCGCAGGGCGTCGATCTGTAGCGCCTTCAGATCCCGCACGTCCTCCATGCCGCCTCCCCTCGCGTGGGCCTAGACGAGCCCACCGGCGTCGAGAATCAACGCCGGGTTCCCGTCGCCCATGATGGTCGCTCCGCTGAATACCGGGAGCGTCCCCTGCGGCGGGTCGAAGCCCTTCACCACGATCTCCTGCTGGCCGAGCATCCCATCCACGACGATGCCGCTCGTGCGCTCCCCCATCTCGAGCACGATGATGGGGCAGCGCGCCGGGGCGTCCCCGCTGACGCCCAGCATCCGCCGCAGGTGCACCAGCGGCACCACACGGTTGCGCAGCACGATCGCCTCGCGCCCTTCGACGATGGTGGTCGGCTGCACGCCGAATTCGACCGTCTCCGCCACGTAGGTGAGCGGCAGGGCGTAGCGCTCCCGGCCGACCCCCGCGATCAGGGCCCGGACGATCGCCAGCGTCACCGGCAGCCGCAGCACGAAGCTCGTCCCTTTGCCCGCCTCTGTACGTATGTCAATCGAGCCGCCCAGCGCGCGGATGCGCGTCACAGCCACGTCGATCCCCACACCCCGCCCCGACACGCTGGTCACGGCCTCCGCGGTCGAGAACCCGGGACGCGCCAGCACCCGCAGCAGCTGATCGTCCGACAGCGCCTCCGCGTGGGCATCCACCAGTCCCTCGCGTCGGGCCCGTTCCAGGATCCGGGCGCGGTCGATGCCACGGCCATCATCGCTCACGCTGATCGCCACGCTGGCCCGCTCCCGCACCGCCGCCAGCACGATCTCGCCCTCGGGCGGCTTGCCGCGGCGGCGCCGCTCGGCGGGGGTCTCGATGCCGTGGTCCACCGCGTTGCGGAGCAGGTGCAGCAACGGGTCGCCCAGCTCGTCGAGGATCGCCCGATCGAGCTCGATCTCCTTGCCTTCCACGCGGAACGCCACCTGTTTGTCCAGCTCGCGCGCCAGATCGCGCACCAGGCGCGGGAAGCGGTCGAACACCTGCCACACCGGCGTCATGCGCGCCTGGATGATCCCGGCCTGCAGGTCCGCCGAGAGGCGTGAGATCTGGATCGCCACATCGTCGACGGCGGGATCACGCCGCGCCGCCGCCAACTCGTTCAAGCGGCCGCGCACCGTCACCAGCTCGCCGATCAGGTCCATCAGCTCGTCGAGGCGCCGCAGGTCCACGCGGATGTGACGGCTCTTCTCGGGAGTCGCCTCCGCAGCGGCCGCCGCCCCCGCTCCCCGCGGGGCCGCGGCACGGCGCTCTTCGCCCCCCCCTCCGACGGACACGTGCTCCACGTCCCCCGCCCCACGGACCGCCCGCTCGATCTCCGCCGCGGCGGCGGACGAGTCGAGCCGGAAGCTGAAGCCGCCGTCGAAGTCGTCGGACTCGAACGCCGCCTGGGGCGGCGTCACCCCCTGGACGGCCCCGAGCGCCTGGGCCCGCTTGAGGGCGAGCAGCGCGCGCCCGCCCTTGAGCTGCGCCTCGGCGCGCAGCGTCACCTGCACCAGCCGGCCCCCCCCCGGCGCCGCCGGCGGCTCGACCGCCGCGGCCGGCGCCGGCGCTGGTCGCTCGGGTCCTGCGAGCAGCGCGGCCGCGCTCTCGAGATCGGCCACGACCTCCGCCACATCGAGCTCGTCCTCCCGTCCCACCACCGACAGCTCGACGGCGTGCTCGAGCGCGTCGCGCGCCCGGAACAAGAGCTGCAGCAGCTCGTCGGTCGCGGGGCGCGAGCCGCGGCGCAGCAGGTCGAGCAGGTTCTCGGTGCGGTGGGCGATATCGGTGACCCGGCCGTAGCCCATGGTCGCCGCCATGCCCTTCACAGTGTGTACGGCGCGGAACAGCCCGGCCACGGGGGCGGGATTGGCGGGGGTGCGCTCCCAATCGAGCAGCAGCTGGTTGCAGGCGCTCAGGTGCTCCCGGCTCTCGGCCAGGAACAGCTCGGCGTACTGCGACAGGTCCATGGAGTCAGCCGAGGACCCGCTGCACGGCCTCGAGGACGCGCGACGGCTGGAACGGCTTCACCACGAAATCCTTCGCCCCCGCCTGAATCGCCTCGACCACGAGCGCCTGCTGGCCCATCGCGCTGCACATGAGGATCTTGGCGTCGGGATCCTGCTTGACGATCTCGCGCACCGCATCGATGCCGCCCATGTCCGGCATCACGATGTCCATGGTGACGAGATCGGGCTTGAGCTGGCGGTATTTCTCGACCGCCTGGGACCCCGTCTCCGCTTCTCCCACGATCTCGAATCCCGCCTGGGCCAGGATGTCCGAGATCATCGTCCGCATGAAGATGGCGTCGTCGCAGACGAGGACAGTGTGACTCACACATCCTCCCTAGGAAGACAGAATGGGGGTGAGCAGCGCGTCGGTATCGAGGACCACGAAGAGTTGACCGGCGCGACGTCCGACGGCCCGCACCAGGATCGGATCGATGCCGGGCAGCGCCTGCCGGCGTTCCAGCGCCTCCCCAGCCACGGAGAGGAGGTCCACCACCTCGTCCACCGTGAAGCCGAGGACCTTGTTGCCGCGGCCCACCTCGAGCACCACCGTGGTCCCGGAACCTGCATCGTCGGGCGGCTCGGGCTGGCGCAGCGCCCGCCATCCCTCGACGACCGTGACCAGCGTCCCCCGCACGTTGACCAGGCCCGCCACCACGGGCGGCGCCCCGGGAATCCGCGTGGGCACGAGCCGGGGCAGGATCTCACGCACCCGCTCCGCCTCGGCCGCACAGACGAGGGCGCCTACCCGAAACAGCAGCAGTCGGACGACTCCGGCGTCACTCATCCGAAGCGAAGAAGCCAAGATACTGCAAGGGGTTGCGTTGAGCAAGCAAAGTCGCATCGGCGGCCGCTTCGGCGAGCGCCGGCACGAGGTCGCGCGGCCATTCGGAGCGCACCACCAGCCGCGCGCCGGTCACCGGATGGACCAGCGCGAGCACCGCCGCGTGCAACAGCTGACGCGGCGCGAGCGCCTCCAGACGCTCGGCCGCCGGACGCGCCGCCGCCGTGACCCGGCGGCTGCCGCCGAACGCGTACTCGCGGTCGCCCACGACCGGGTGCCCCACGTGCGCCAAGTGCACGCGGATCTGATGCGTGCGCCCGGTGCCCAGCTCCACGCGCACCAGGTCGGCGTGGGCGAAGCGGGCGATGACACGCGCATGCGTGACCGCGTGGCGCCCGCCCGCCAGCACCGTCATGCGCTTGCGATCCTTGGGGTGACGCGTGATCGGCGCCTCGAAGTCCACCGGGCTGTTCGCGAAGTGCCCCCAGGCGAGCGCGGCGTACACGCGCCGCACCTCCCGCCGCTCGATCATGCGCGTGAGCCGGCGGTGCGCCTGGTCGGTCTTGGCGACCAGGAGCAGTCCCGACGTATCGCGGTCGAGCCGGTGCACAATGCCCGGCCGCCCCTCGGTGGCCCCCTGCGCCAAGGCGGTGCCCCGTCCCACCAGCACGTTGACGAGCGTGTCGTCCCAGTGACCGGGGCCGGGATGGACGACCAGGCCGGCGGGCTTGTCGAGCACCGCGAGGTGCTCGTCTTCGTAGGCAAACGTGAGATCGCGATGGGCGGGCGCATAGCTGGGTGGGGCCGGCTCGTCGGGCGGGAGCTCGACCGTCACCACGGCCCCGCGCTCGAGTTGCGCGGCGGCACGCAGGGGTCGCCCGTCGCGGGTGACGTGCTTGTCGGCGATGAGGCGGGCGGCGGCGGTACGAGACAGCGCAAGCTGATCGGCGAGGAAGCGGTCGAGACGCTCGGTCTCGGGAACGACGACGCAGAACGTGACGGCGGCCATCAAGGCTCGGCCGCCCTGGCCTCCTTCGCGCGCTCCTGCGCCCGGCCCTCGAGCCAGAGCGACACGGCGAGTGCGATCGCCCCGACCGTGATGGCGGAGTCGGCGACGTTGAAGGTCGGCCAGCGCGCGCTCCCGATCCCCACGTCCACGAAGTCCACGACGCCCCGCGCGCTGCGGACGCGATCGATCACGTTCCCGACCGCACCAGCGCACACCAGCGCGAGCGCGACGATGCGAAAGCGGTCGCCCGGGCGCGTCGCCAGCACCATGGACCGCAGCACGAACAGCGCCACGATCGCGAGCGCGAAAAAGATCCAGCGCGAGTAGGCGCCGAGGCACAGTCCGAACGCCGCGCACTGGTTGAATACGAGCCGCAGCTGCACGGAGTCGCCCAGCAGGCGGACGGGCCGCGTGGGCGCGAGCCACGCCTCCGCGAGCAACTTGGTGGCGAGGTCCGCGACGACGACCGCGGCGGCCGTTCCCCAGAACACGCGCCGATCAGCGACGCTTGCCATCTTCCTCCTTGGCCTTGCACTTGATGCAGAGCCGCGCGTGCGGCAGGGCGTCGAGCCGCTCGAACAGGATATCCTCGCCGCATTGCTCGCACTTGCCGAATTTCTCCGGAGTCTGGTACAGCCGCCGCAGGGCCTGGTTGACGTGCCACAGATAGCGACCCTCCTGCGAGGCGAACAGGAACGCCTTCTCGCGCTCCATGGCGTCCGTGCCCTGGTCCGCCATGTGGAACGAGTAGCTCGAGAGATCGCCGTCCGAGGCCTGCAGGCTCGAGTTGAACGATTCGTCGTAATAGCCGAGCTCTTTCATCACCCGGGCGCGCTCCTCGAGCAGTCGCTTCTCGAGGTGGGTCAGCTGCTTCTTGCTCAGGCCACCCTTGGTCGTCTTGGCTTTGGATTTCGTCGGCATTATCGCGTACCGCCCTTTCGTCCGTCATGGCGCCGGAGCGCAATCGTCACCCGGCGCGCCTCGATGTCCAATTCTCGCGTCACGTCCGCCTCGTCGAGCACGCTGCCGAGCACCAGCTTGCGGGCCAGCGTCTCGCCCTCGACGAAGTTCTGAAACGCCGACACGGCCGCCACGATATCGGCCGCGCCGGCCACGCTCAGCTCGATGCGGGTCGTGTACTCGTAGCCCGCCTCCTTGCGCAGCCGCTGGACGCGGTGCACCAGCTCGCGCGCCAGGCCCTCTTGGATCAGGTCCTCCGACAACCGCGGGTCGACAGCGACGACGTACGGACCGTCGGCCTGGACCGCCCAGTCGCTCACCACCTCGCGCGTCACCACCACGTCCTCGGGGTGGAGCTCGAACTCCCCCGCCCGAACGGGGTCCCCATGTTCGAGCGCTCCGAGCTGTTCCGCCGTGAGCTGCGACACCACCGCGGCCGCCCGGGGCGTGTCCTTGCCGTACCGCTTCCCCAGGCTGCGGAACTCGGCCTTGCCTTTCAGTCGCACGAGCTCGTGGTCGGAGCCCGCGACGTCGACGGCCTTGGCGTTCACTTCCGCGGCCAGGATATCTAACAGGTCGGCAAAGGCCGGGCCCTTCACGGCCGCCGGGACGGCCACTTGCAGCCGGGCGACCGGCTGACGCACGTTGAGCTTCCGGCTCTCCCGCGCCGCCCGCGCCAGGGACGCGAGGCGGCGGTGGGCCGCCATGGCCTCGAGCAGCTCCGGCTCGCGCCGCCCCTGATCGGCCGGAAACGGCGCCAGATGCACCGAGGTTCCCGTGAGCGCGCGGTGCAGCCAGTCGGCGATGAACGGCGCCACCGGCGCGAGCAGCCGGGCCGCCGTCACGAGCACCTCGTGCAGCGTCGCTAGGGCGGCCGGGTCGGCCGCGCGGTCCGGGGCCCAGAACCGCGGCCGGTTGATCCGCACGTACCATTTGGACAAGTCGTCCACCACGAACCCCATGATCGCGCGCACGCCGGTCGTCACGTCGTAGTCGTTCCACGCCGCGCGCGCAGCCGCGACCACCTCGTCCAGCCGGGCCAGCACCCAGCGATCGGTCAGGGCGCGGCCCGCCACCGGCACTCCGCCGTCGGACGTCTTCCAGTCGGCCGCGTACTGCGCGAAGAAATTGTAGGTGTGGCGCAGGGTGTTCAGGAACCCGCCCGCGACCTCGGACACCTGACGGCGGTCGAAATTTCGCTGGGCCCACACCTGGCTCTGGCCCAGCAGGTACAGGCGCACCGCGTCCGCACCGTGCTCCTCGATCACTTCCCAGGGATTCACGACGTTGCCGCGGCTCTTGGACATCTTCTGGCCCTGCGCGTCGAGCACCAGCTCGTTCACGATCACGTTCTTGTAGACGAGAGAGTCGAACGCCGTGACGCCGATCGCGAGCAGCGAATAGAACCAGCCGCGCGTCTGGTCCACCCCCTCGCAGATGAAGTCGGCCGGAAAGTGCGCCTTGAAGTCGGCCTGGTGCTCGAACGGGTAGTGCCATTGCGCGTAGGGCATGGCGCCCGAGTCGAACCAGGCGTCGATCACTTCGGGCGCGCGCCGCATCGTGCCTCCGCAGGAGCGGCAGCGCCAGGTGTACTGGTCGATGGTCGGCTTGTGGGGATCGAAGTCACGTGGCAGCGCCTTGCCCCAGCGCTCCGCCAGTTCGGCGAACGAGCTGATGACTTCGCGGTGCTCCCCTTCGGCATCGCATTCCCACACGTTGAGGGGCGTGCCCCAGTAGCGATCGCGCGACAGCGCCCAGTCGACGTTGTTCTCGAGCCACTCGCCGAACCGGCCGGTGCCCATCGCGGGCGGGTGCCAGCCGACCTGCGCGTTGACCTCGAGCATGCGGGCCTTGACCGCGGTCGTCCGCACGAACCATGAGCTGCGCGCGTAGTAGATCAGCGCTGAGTCGCAGCGCCAGCAGAACGGATAGTTGTGCGTGTACGGCAGGGTCTCGAGCCAGCGACCGTCGCGCTTCAAGCGCTCGATGATCAGCCGGTTCGTCTCCTTGTCGGTCACCAGCCTGCCGTTGATCTCGTCCCAGCGCGTGCCCTGGAACGTGCCGTCCGGTGCCACCGGGTTCACCATGGCGAGCCCGTATTGCTGCGCGGCGGCGTAGTCATCCGCGCCGAAGGCGGGGGCCATGTGCACCAGTCCCGTCCCCTCCTGCGCCGAGACGAACCCTCCCGCCACGACGACCGCCCGTTGCCCTTCCTGCGGCAGCGGCACCACCGCGAGCGGCGGCACGTATTTCAGACCCACGAGCTCGCGTCCCGGGTACCCGGCGACCCGCGGGGCGGCCGCCAGCGGCTTGCCCCCCACGTGGACATGGGTCGCGCGTTCGACCGCGACCACGTAGCGGACGCCGTTCACCTCGTACTCGCCGTATTCCAGGTCGGGATGAACCGCCACCGCCACGTTTGAGAGCAGGGTCCAGGGCGTCGTGGTCCAGATGACCAGCTGGCGCTTCGGATCGCTCGCCAGCGGGAACGTCACGAACACCGAATTGGTCTGGACCTCTTCGTAGCCCAGCGCCAGCTCGTGCGACGACAGCGCCGTACCGCAGCGCGGGCAGTAGGGCAGCACCTTGTGCCCCCGGTACAGCAGGGCCTTGTCGTGCAGCCGCTTCAGCAGCCACCACACCGTTTCGATGTATTCGGGCGTGTACGTGATGTACGGATGCTCGTAATCGAGCCAGTACCCGATGCGCTCGGAGAGCGACTCCCAGTCCGTCTTGTACGTGAAGACGTTCTCGCGGCACAGCTGGTTGAACTTCTCGACGCCGTACGCCTCGATCTGCTTCTTGCCCGAGATGCCGAGCGTCTTCTCGACCTCGATCTCCACGGGCAGGCCGTGCGTGTCCCAACCCGCGATGCGTGTCACGCCCTGCCCCAGCATCGTGTGGTAGCGGCAGATCAGGTCCTTGATGGTGCGGGCGAACACGTGATGGATGCCCGGCCGCCCGTTGGCCGTGGGCGGCCCCTCGTAGAACACGAACGGGGGACCGTACCGGGCGGCTTCCTGGGTCTTCTGAAACAGACGCTCGTGCTTCCAGGCCGCGAGCAGCTGCTTCTCCAGCGCGTCCGGCGAGAGCTTGGGATCGAACAGCCGGTAGGCCATCAGTTGAGGCGCTCCAGCACGCCGCGCACCAGCGCCGCGAGCCGGGGCTCGGCGCCGCGCGCGACCGCGATGATTTGCTCCACCGAGGTGGGGGCCAGCGCGTCGGGCAGGCACTGGTCGGTGATGATCGAGACCCCGAGCACGCGGACGCCCAGGTGCACCGCGGTGATCACCTCCGGGACTGTGCTCATACCCACCACGTCGGCGCCGAGCGCGCGCAGCATGCGGTACTCGGCGCGGGTCTCGAGGCTCGGGCCCGTGACGGCGACGTAGACGCCCTCGCGCAGCGTGAACCCGCGCTCCAGCGCGACCGCGCGTGCCAGGGCGCGCAGACCGGCGTCGTAGGGCGCGGACATGTCGGGAAAGCGCGGGCCGAGCCGGTCGTCGTTGGGGCCGATGAGCGGGTTGTCGGCCAGCAGGTTGATGTGATCGGCGATGAGCATCAAGTCGCCCGGGCTCCACAGGGGATGCATCCCGCCGCACGCGTTCGACACGATCAGCGTCCCCGCGCCGAGCTGCCGCAGCACGCGCACCGGAAAGGCGATCTGCGCGAGCGTGTACCCCTCATAGCGGTGGAAGCGCCCCTGCATCGCCATGACGCGCCGCCCGCCCAGCGTCCCCACCAGCAGCGCGCCGGCGTGGCTCTCCACCGTCGACAGGGGGAACCCGGGGATCTCCCCGTAGGGGATGCGCGTCTCCACGCTCACCTCGTCGGCGAGGCCCCCGAGCCCGGTGCCCAGGATGATCGCGACCTCCGGGACGAGCCGGGTCCGCGCCTGCACCGCGCGAACCGCCTCCGCAATCATCCGTCCCGTTGACCGTCCAGCGCGCGGAGCTCGGCGAGCTGGCGCTCGAGCAGCGCGCGGAATCCGGCCACGTACGCCTGGAACTGGCGCTGCACGTCCGCGCTCTGGCGCTCGACTTCGCCCTGCGAGGCGCGCGCGCCGTCGAGGATGCGCTGCGCCTCGGCCTGCGCTTCGCGCACGATCACCTGCGCCTCGCGCGCCGCGCCCGCACGGGTCTCCTCGCGCAGCTGTTGCGCCGCCACGAGGGCCTCGTTCATGGCGCGCTCGCGTTCCCTGTATACCCGCAGCTGCTCCCCCAGCGCCGCCAGGCGCTCGTCGAGCACGGCCTTCTCGCGCAGGATCCGCTCCAGCTCGTCGGCCACGCGGGCGCGAAAGTCCTCCACGCCGAGCGGCTCGTAGCCGCGCAGGCTGCGCCGGAACTCCTGCTTGCGCACGTCGAGCGGGGTGAGATGGAAGGCGGGCTCGCTCACGGGGTCGCCTCCCTCGGACCGAACAGGACTGTCCCCAGGCGGATCACCGTTGCCCCCTCCTCGACCGCCGTACCGTAGTCGGCGGACATCCCCATCGAGAGCGTCGGCAGCCATAGGCCCTCCTCCTGCAAGGCGTCCCGCAACTCGCGCAGCCCACGGAACGTGCGCCGCTGCACGTCCTCGGCATCGGTGAACGGCGCGATGGTCATCAACCCTTCGAGCGCCAGGTGCGGCAGGCCGGCCACGCGGCGCGCCACGGCGGGCGTTTCCACCGGCGCGCACCCGCTCTTCTGCGCCTCCCCCGCCACGTTCACCTGCAGCAGCACCCGCTGCCGCGCGCCCTGCGCCGCCCCACCCGCACGCTTGTCCAGCTCCTCCGCCAGCGCGACCGAGTCCAGCGAATGCACCAGCGCGAAGCGCCCGGACACGAGCTTCGCCTTGTTGCGCTGCAGATGCCCGATCAGGTGCCAGGTCGCCCGCCGCCCCGCCGGCGTATCGATCTTGTCCAGCGCTTCCTGCACCCGATTCTCGCCCAGATCCGTGAGGCCCGCGTCGAGCGCCGCCGCCACCGCGTCCAGCCCGAAGCCCTTCGTCACCGCCACGATCGTCACCGGGTGCGTGCGACCGGCGATCGCCTGCCGCCGAGCGATCTCGGCCCGTGCGTGGGCCAGGCGCTCGGGGAGGGCCCCAAAATTCATAACCGCGGAAGTTAGCCGGGCGCGCTTATTGAAACAATCGGGGGGTCAGCTGGCTGCGGCCGTAACTCGTTCGCCGCCCTCGAGGTGCGCGATGGCGCCGGAGAGGAGATCGCGCACCTGCTGCGGCGTGAGGTGGCGGTGCAAGAGCCCGTGACTGGCCACCGAGATGGTCGAGGTCTCCTCCGAGACCACGAACACGGTGGCATCGGTCTCCTCGGACAGTCCCAGCGCGGCGCGGTGGCGGGTGCCGAGCGACTTGTCCGCGACCTTGAATTGCGTGAGGGGGAGCACGCAGCCGGCGCCGATGATGCGGTCGCCTCGCACCAGCACGGCGCCGTCGTGGAGCGGCGAGTACGGCGTGAAGATCGTGGTGAGCAGGTCCGCCGAGACCTTGGCCTCCATCGGGACGCCGGAGGAGATGAACTCCTCCAGCCCGATGTCGCCCTCGACGGCGACGATGGCACCGGTGCCGGCGCGCGACAGCCGGTCCATCGCCTCGGCGATCTCCTCGGCCACCGACTGGCGCTCGCTCTGCGAGAAGCGGCGCATGAACCGCGACTGGCCGAGTCGCGCCAGGGCGTTCCGCAGCTCGGGCTGGAACACCACCACGGCCGCGAACGCGCCGAACGTGAAGACGTACGAGAGCAGCGCGCTGATCATCGTGAACTTGGCGAGCAGCGACGCGAAGTAGGCGACCGACAGGATCATGACGCCGACCACGATCTGCATCGCCCGCGTCCCGACCAGGAACAGCAGGAAGCGGTAGATCACGAACGCGACGAGCAGGATCTCGACCACGTCCGGCCAGAACCGCGGGATCAGGAACCGGTAGGGTTCGAAGTTCACGGTGCGCTCGTCCCGTTCCAACCCAATGGCGCCTCACGTTCACGGTCCCGGTCGCCCCGGGTTGGAACGGGGCTCGTCGTCGCGCCGGCCACCCGCAGCGCCTCGCAGGCGAGCGCGGCGTCGTGGACCCGGAACAGGCGTGCCCCGCGCTCCCACGCGAGCGCGCACGCCACCGCGGTGGCGCGGTCGCGGTCCTCGACCGGCCGCCCCGTGGCGGCCCCGAGAAAGCGCTTGCGCGACGGCCCCACCGCTACAGGATAGCCCAAGCCGACCACGGTTGCCAGCTCGTCGAGCAGCCGAAAGTTCTGCTCCGGCCCCTTCGCGAACCCGAACCCCGGGTCCACCACGATGCGCTCGCGCGCTACGCCCGCCCGCTCGGCCCGCGCCGCCGCGGCGCCCAGCTCCGCTGCCACTTCGGCCGCCACGTGCCGGTACACGGCGAGCCCGTCCATCGTGTCGGGCGTCCCGCGCATGTGCATGACGATCACGCCGGCCCCGCCCTCGGCCACCACGCGCGCGAGGTCGGGATCGAAGGCCAGGCCCGACACGTCGTTGATGACGGCGGCGCCCGCGGCAAGCGCCGCGCGCGCCACGGCGGCCTTGCGCGTATCCACCGACACCGGACCGAGCCCGCGCTGCACGAGCTGCTCGACCACCGGCACCACCCGCGCGATCTCGTCCGCCGGGGCCACCGGCGCCGCGCCCGGTCGGGTCGACTCCCCGCCGACGTCCAAGATCTCGCACCCGTCCGCGACCAAGCGCTCCGCCTGCTCGATCGCCCGATCCACCGTCGTGAACCGGCCGCCGTCGGAGAACGAATCAGGCGTCACGTTCACGATGCCGATCAGCACCGGGTGGTCGAGGGCGAGGGTGCGTCCCGCGATCTCCCAGCGACGCGGGGGGTCGGCGTAGCTCGCGAGGAACCGGCCCAGCTCGGGCGCCAGGCTCTCGAGCCCCGCCGGCAGCCGGTCGGGCCGCGCCAGGGGCGCGAGCCGGCTGGCGGCCGCGCTCACCAGCGCCCAGCCCGCGCCGGTGAGCACGTCCGCGCCGGCCTTGGCACCCCAGCGCACCAGGGCTTCGCGCTCGGGCTCCGTGACGTCCTCGAGCAGGACGACGAGAGACTGTATGCCCGTGGCCGCGAACCACGCGGGCTGGGCGTCCCAGCCCCGTGCCGCGAGCGCCGCGCGTACGGCTTCGGGGGTGTGCGCGGCGAGCGCGGTGAGCTTCACCGCAGCGAGCCCCCGGCTACGACGCTCGCAGCGCGTTGACGATGTTCAGTCGCGCGGCCCGCACCGCCGGGAGGAAGCCGCCGACCACGCCCATGACCACCGCGAACACGAGGGCACTCCGGACGACGCCGGGCGACAGCGCGAACCCGAAGCCGATCTCAGAGAAGCTCTGGAAGTTGACCACCGAAATGCGGGCGAACGACAGCAGGGCGGCGAGCGCGACGCCGAGCGCGCCACCCACGAGCGCGAGCACTACGGACTCGAGCAAGAACGCTCCCAACACGCTGCGCCGCCTGAATCCCAGGGCCCGCAAGGTGCCCACTTCGACCGTGCGGTTCGCGACCGCAGCGTACATGGTGATCATCGCTCCGATCATCGCGCCGAAGCTGAAGATGGTGGTCACCACGAGCCCCAGAGTCCGGATGAACATCGCCAGGGTCTGGGACTGCTCCTTGTAATAGTCACGCTCGTGCTTGAGCTCCACGTACTGCATGCGGGGGTCCGCCTGGAGCCGGGTCTTGAGCTGATCGAAGTGACCGGCGTCGGCGAGGCGGAAGGTCAGGGACGAATACACCGGGCGACCGAACGCCTGCATGAACTGGTCGGCGTCGCCCCAGATCTCCGAGTCGAAGGCCGTGCCGCCCGCGTCCGTGATTCCCACCACGGTCCAGCGGTCGCCGCCGAACGCGAGCTCCGCCCCGAGGGTCACGCCTTTGAACTGGTCCGCGATACTCTTGCCGACGACCACTTCGTGGGTGCCGAACTGGAAGGGTCGTCCCCGCACGATGTGGACGCCGGGCCGGAGCTCCAGGGCACGAGGCGACACGCCCCGGATCGACACGTTGCCGAGCGCGTTGCTCTTCTTCTTGAAGAGATCGATGACGAGAACCACTTCGCGCGACAGGACAGGGCGACCCTCGGCGCCCCGCGCCACGCCGTTGTCGGCTTCGAGCACGTCCGCTGTTGCCCGGTCAACCTGACTCGAGAGCTCGGAGGTCGCGGAGCGCCGCAGTACGATCGCGTTGTCGGGCGAGCCCGACTCGACGAGGGTGGCTTCCAGGCCGCGCGCGAGCATGAGCACGCCCGCGAACACGAAGACCACGAGCGCCACGCCGCCGATGGTGAGCCCCGTGGTGAGGCGGCGGGCCCAGAGGCTGCGCCAGATATAGGAGAAGGGGATCCGCATCATGGGTCGCCTACCCCACCGTCCGCAGGCCGATCACGATCGGCATGCGGGCGACCCGGTTGGCGGGAATGGCGGCCGCCGCGAGCCCGGCGAGGAGGGCCGCTCCGATCCCCAGCGCCATGGTGACGGGCGCGACGCTGATCACCGGGAAGAACGTCGGAAGCGCCTTCGCGAACCCCTTCACGATCGGGAACGTGAGCAGCAGCCCGAGCACGCCCCCCGACAGCGAGATCACGAGCGCCTCGCCGAGCACGAAGGCCACGAGCTGGCGCCCCGAGAAGCCGAGCGTCTTGAGGACCGCGTATTCACGCGTCCGCTCTCGCACCGACATGACGATCGTGTTGGCGAGGACGAGAAGGATGATCCCGACGATCACGACCGAGATCACCTGTAGCGACGTGATGATCGCCGACGACATCTGGACGAAGCTCTGCTGGAATTCGCGCTCACTCTCGGTCTTGGTGGGCGCGCGCGAGTTCACGAACTGCGTGTCTACCGCCGCCGCGACGCGGGCGGTCGCGTCGGGAGACCCGACGCGCAGAACGTAAAACCCGGCCTCCACAGGCCGTCCGGGCTCTCGCTGGCGCACCTGCTCGTAGAGGTAAGCGAACTGGAAGAACATCTGGGTCTCATCCGTCGACGGGTCGCGACCGGTGTAGATCCCGCGCACCACCCACTGCCAATTTCCGGGATAGATATCCCCTTCCATCGTGATGACGTCGCCCAGCTTGAAGCCGTGCTGCTGCGCGAGCTTGCGGCCGATGACGCAGGCGTTGCGCTCCTTCTTGAACGCGGCCACCTGGTCCGGCGGCAGCTGGAACTCGGGGTAGAGATCGAAGTACGTGTCCGGGTCGACCGCGAACCGCGGCCAGAAGTTCTTGAAATCGTTCGGCTCGCCGTACACGCCCCCGAACCAGTTGGCCCACGACACGCCGGTGACCCCCGGCACCCTGGCGATCTCATCGCGGTACGGGAGCGGGATCGGGAAGATCAGCGACACCCGGTGCCGGGTGATCATGCGATTGGCGGCCGCGCCGGTGACCCCGGCGTTCCACGCGCCCACGATCGTGCGGATCAGGCCGAACGCCATCACTGCCGTGGCGATCCCGAGCATCGTGAGGGCCGTGCGGAGGCGATGCCGGAAGAGATTCTTGAAGACGAGACGCAGCAGCTTCACGGCCGGGCCCTCATTGCAGTTCACCTTTGTCCAGGTGGCGCACCAGGTGCGCGCGCTCGGCGGCGTGCGGATCGTGCGTCACCATCACGATGGTCTTCTTGAACTCCTTGTTCAGCCGCTCGAGCAGGGTCAAGACCTCCTCGGCCGACTTGCGGTCGAGGTCGCCTGTGGGCTCGTCGGCGACGAGGATCGTAGGGTCGGTGGCGATGGCGCGCGCGATCGCGACGCGCTGCTCCTGGCCACCCGATAGCTGGCGCGGATAGTGGCGCACGCGGTCCGCCAGGCCGACGAGCGCGAGCGCCGTGTCGACGTGCTTTTTCCGGTCGGGCTTGGAGAGCGACGTCAGGAGCAGCGGCAGCTCCACGTTCTCGAAAGCGGTCAGCACCGGGATCAGGTTGTAGAACTGGAACACGAACCCGATGTGGGCGGCGCGCCAGCGGGCGAGCTGCGATTCGTTGAGCTTCGTGACGTCGGTGCCCGCCACCGTCACCGTTCCCGCGTCCGGTCGGTCTATCCCCGCGATCAGGTTCAGGAGGGTGGTCTTGCCGGAGCCCGAGGGACCCATCAACCCGAGGAACTCCCCTTCGGGCACCTCGAGCGTGATGTCCCGCAGCACCGGGATCTCCATGCTGTCACGGCGATAGGCCTTCGAGAGACCGCGAATCTGAACGATCGGATTGGGCATGAGCTCCTCTACTGCACGGTGACTTTGACGCCGCCACGCAGGCGGGCGCCGACGCTGTCGACCACCTCGACGCCGGCACGCAATCCTTCGCGGATGGCCACCGACGAGCCGAGCCGCCGGCCGGTGACGACCGGGACCTCGGCGGCCCGCCCCTGCTCGACGACGAAGACGACGCTCCGGCCGTTTCGCTCGGCGACCGCGGTGCTCGGGACCACGAGCAGGGCTTGCGTGTCCGCCGCGACGTGCGACGCGCGCGGCAGAAAATGCACCTTCGCGCTCATCTCGGGCAACACGCGCGCGTCGTACGAGCGGAACGCGACCTTGACCTGCACCGTCGCCTTGGCGCGATCCGCCGTCGGCACGATCTTCGCCACGGCCCCAGGGTAGCGCACGTCGGGATAGGCGTCGAGCACGATCTCACACGGCTGGCCCAGGCCGACGCCCTCGAGGTTCGATTCGGCCACGTCGGCCTCCACCTGGAGCGAGCCCAGGTCGGCGATCGTGACCACCGCGCTCTTGGAGAAGGCGCTGGCGGCGAGCGGCGCCACCACTTCCCCTACATCCGCGTTCTTGGTCAGCACCGTGCCGTCGAACGGGGCGCGGATGACGGTGTTCTCGAGCGCCACCTGCGCGGCTTCGACCGCTGCTTCCGCCGAGGCAATCCCGGCCTTTACGCGCTGCGAGCGCGCTTCCGCGGCGTCCAGGCTCGCCTGCGACGTGAAGCCGCTGTCGCTCAGCAGCCGTTCCCGCGCCAGCGACCGCTCGGCGTCGTGCAGCTCGGCGCGGCTGACCTGGACGTTCGCCTGCGCCTGGGCGAGCTGCGCTTTGACGTCGGCGTCCTCGATGCGCGCGATCACCTGGCCGGCCCGCACCCGGTCCCCTTCGACGACCCCCAGGTACACGAGCCGGCCCGTGCCCTTGGAAGCGACGGCGGCCTTGCGCTGGGCCACGACGTAGCCGCTGGCCACGAGCACCGCGCCGGCGCGCATCGGTGACACCATCGTGGCCGGGGTCAAGTGCACCGGGAGCGCCGAGCCGAAGGCGCCGCCGCTGGTCAGCAGCACCACGGCCAGGACCACGATGACTGCGGCGGGCACGCCGATGGCGAGCCACCGCCCGGCGCGGCGCAGCGGCACCGCACCGGCGGACTCGGGTGAGCGGTTGATCCGCAGCCCGGCGAGGTCCGCGTTCTTCGCTTCCATGGCCCCAATCCTAACACCTCCGGCGACCGCGCGGGCGCGAGGCGCGGCGCGGGAGGAGGCGTGGACTTCGGTTTCTGGTGTTGGTGCTGCCGGGCTTACGCGCCGGCGGGCTCCGGCGGCGGGCTCCCCAGCACCGGCCCGCGCGTCGCGGCCTGCTTGTCTCGCGCCGTGCCTTCGGGCGACGGCGCCGCGGGCGGCGGCACCGCCGGCGCGACCGGCGGCAACCGCTTCCCGGCCACCACGAGATCGACTTCCTCGCGGTCGAGCGTCTCGCGCTCGAGCAGCGCGCCCGCGAGCCGGTCGAGCTGGTCGCGGTGCTTGGTGAGAATGTCGCGCGCGTGCTCGTACGCCTCGCCCAGCAGGCGCTTCAGCTCGGTATCCACCAGCTCGGCGGTGCGCTCCGAGACCTCGCGGCGCTGCACCACTTCCCGCCCCAGGAAGATCTCGGCCTCGCGGTCGCCTACGGCGATCGGCCCCACCACGTCGCTCATCCCGAACTGCGTCACCATGCGGCGCGCCATTTCCGTGGCCTGCTGGATGTCGGAATACGCGCCGGTCGTGACCTTGTCGGGGCCGAACACGAGCTCTTCGGCCACGCGCCCGCCGTACGACATCGCGAGCTGACCGAGCAGCCACTGCTTGGTGACGTTGCGGCGGTCCTTCTCGGGCAGGAAGAACGTGATCCCGAGCGCCCGGCCCCGCGGCACGATCGTCACCTTGTGGATGGGATCGATGCCCGGCACGGTCAGCCCGACGAGCGCGTGTCCCGCTTCGTGATAGGCCGTGAGCTTCCGCTCCTCGTCCGTCAGGACCATGCTCTTGCGCTCGAGGCCGAGCATGACTTTGTCCTTCGCGTCCTCGAGGTCGTTCATGTCGACGACCGGCTTGTTGCGCCGCGCGGCGAGGAGCGCCGCCTCGTTCACCACGTTCGACAGCTCCGCCCCCGACAGCCCCGGCGTCCCTTTGGCGATCCGCTCGAGGTTCACGTTGGTCGCGAGCGGGATCTTGCGGGTGTGGACGCGCAAGATCTGCTCCCGCCCCTTCACGTCGGGCATGTCCACCACGATCTGGCGGTCGAACCGCCCGGGACGCAGCAGCGCCGGATCGAGGATGTCAGGACGGTTGGTGGCGGCGAGCAGGATCACACCGTCGTTCGACTCGAAGCCGTCCATCTCCACCAGCAGCTGGTTGAGCGTCTGCTCGCGCTCGTCGTGCCCGCCGCCCAGCCCCGCGCCGCGGTGCCGCCCCACGGCATCGATCTCGTCGATGAAGATGATGCAGGGTGCGTGGGCCTTCCCCTGCTCGAACAGGTCGCGCACCCGCGACGCGCCCACGCCCACGAACATCTCCACGAAGTCCGAGCCCGACATCGAGAAGAACGGCCGCCCCGCCTCACCCGCGACCGCCTTGGCGAGCAGCGTCTTCCCCGTTCCCGGCGGACCGACCAGCAGCGCCCCCTTGGGGAGCCGCCCACCCAGCCGCTGGAACTTCTGCGGGTCCTTGAGGAAATCGATGATCTCCTCGAGCTCCTGCTTCGCTTCGTCGGCGCCGGCCACATCGGCGAAAGTGACCTTCGGCGTGTCTCCTGCCAGCAGCTTGGCCTTCGACTTGCCGAACGCGAACGCGCGGTTCCCCCCCTGCTGCATCTGGCGCACCATGAAGATCAGCAGGCCGATGATGAACAGGTACGGCAGGAAGCTGAAGAGAAACACGCCGAACGACTGCTTCTCCTCGCGCGCCCGCACGTCGACGCCCTTCTGCCGCAAGGTGCTCACCCAAGCGTCGGTGGACTCGAACGGCAGCAGCATGGTGAAGTGCTCGGCCGTATGCCGGCCGACCGTGACGGGCGTGCGGAAGTCCCCTTTCACCTGCTGGCGGTCGGTGATTTCCACCGCGGCGACGTTGCCCTTGTCCAGCTGCTCGGTGAACTGTGGCGTGTACGACAGGTCCACCGCTTCCTGGCGGCGGTTCGAGGCGAACTGCACGAGGAAGATCGACCCCACGATCAGCAACGCCCAGAACGACAGCGTCCGCAGGGTGCGGGCCCAGGAGAATTCGCGCGGCGGCGGGACGCGGTTCGCCATCAGGCCAGGCTCGCCACGTAGGGGAGGTGCCGGAAATTCTCGGCATGATCGAGCCCGTACCCCACGAGGAATACGCGCGGGGCGTCGAACCCGACGAACGTCGGCTCGAGCTCGAGGTGCGGGGCCAGATGCTTGTGCAGCAACGCGCAAATCTCCAGACTCCGGGGGGCACGCTCCCGCATCAGGCTGACCAAGCGGTTGAGCGTCTTCCCGGTATCCACAATGTCCTCCACCAGCAGGATGTGCTTACCCCGCAGCTCCGTTTCCGGATCGTACAGGAGCCGCACGTTCCCGCTCGAAATCGTATCGGCGCCGTAGCTCGCGGCCACCAGGAAGTCCACCTGGAGCGGCCGCTCGATGCGGCGTACGAGGTCGCTCAAGAAGATGAAACTCCCTTTGAGGAGGCCGAGCACGAGGAGCTCACCTTCGGGATACGCTGCGGTGATCTCCTGACCCAGCTCGCGGACACGGCTCGCGATCGTCGCTTCGTCGAAGACGATCCGCTTGAGCTCACGCCCGCCGGTCTGCTTGAGGCTCGCCGTGCTTGGTAACATCCACTCGCACCGCCGGGGTTCCAGGCCGCGGGAGGTCGGCAGCACTCCGGCAGATTCCGGGGACCCAAAGAATGGTTTCGCCGCGCGCGACGATCGGGTATTGCGCCCGGTCGCTGCGTGACACGCGCGCGTCCATCAACAACCGCCGTACGGGCCGATGCCCGACACCACCGAGCGGTACCAGCGCATCCCCCGGGCGCAGGCCCCGAACCTCCCACGCGCCCCCCGCGATCCACGTCGTCCAGTCACCGCGGGCGAGCCGCTCGGGCGCCGGCTCCGCTGACCACTCCACTCGGAACTCACCAAACCGCGCGCGCCCCCGCTCGTCATCCACCACCACCTCCACAACCTCCCCACCCTCCCGACCCTCCCGCGTGCCGTGACGCACGCGGATCCGGTCAAACGCCACCTCCGCCGCCCACTCGCCCCCGAGCGCCTGGCGCCGTCCCGACGGACGCCGTGCGAGCCGCACCAGCTGCCGCGCCCGTCTCGGTCCCAGGACCAACCCCGCGCGCCGCGCCGCGGCACGCAACACGGCCACGGCCAATGCGTTATCATAGCCCGCCAGCGCCCCCCGAGCAACGTCGAAGCCATGCTCGTCGAGCCGCAGCTCGAGATCCGGCAGGTGGCGGAGCACGCGGTCCCACGCGCGGCGCTCGAGCGCCGCCGCGCGGCCGGCGCGGGCCAGATCGTCGCGCGCGCCCGCGCCCAGGCGCGCGGACACGAGCGGCAGCAGCACCGTGCGGACCCAGCTCCGCAAGTGCCGGGGATCGCGATTCGCGGGATCGTGGTGCACCGGCAGGGCACGCGCGGCGACGTGCTCGACCAGATCGTGGTGCGTGAACGCCAGCAGCGGGCGCACCAGTCCGCCGCGAGCTCGCGCCGGCATGCCGGCCAACCCGGCGGGCCCGCTCCCGCGCAGCAGCCGCAACAGAATCGTCTCGACCTGGTCGTCACGGTGGTGCGCCGTCACAAGGTAGCGCGCCGCACGGCGTCGCTGCACGTCGGCGAGCCACGCGTAACGCGCTCGCCGCGCCGCGGTTTCCGTGGCGTCCGGACCGAGGTGCAGCTCTCCCAGCTCGAACGGCACCCCGTACCGGCGCGCCAGGGCGGCGACCGCCTGTCCCACGCTCGAACTGTCCGCCTGAATCCCGTGGTCCGCGTGCCCGACGACCAGCGTGAGACCGAGCTCCGGAGCGAGGCTGTGCACCAGGTCGAGCAGCGCGACCGAATCGGGTCCCCCCGACACCGCCACCACCGCGGTCCCCCCGCCGGCGAAGAGGCGGCGGCGGGCGATGTGCTCGCGCACGCGGGAGAGCAACGGGGTCATACAGTAGTATAGTAGTATATCAATGATAGGCGGGGCGGCGGCGCGGCGCCTTGCCGCGCGCCTCCAGGGCCCCGAGAATAGGGCCATGCCAAAGCTCGAGCCCGACCAGGTTTACCAGCTGCTGCGCCATCTGACCTCGCCCGTCGTGGCGATCACGTGCCAGCGTGACGGCAAGCGCAACGGCATGATCTCGGACAGCGCCGTGCGCGCGTCGATCGCTCCCACCGTGCCGCGGCTGTCGGTCTACATCCACAAGTTCAACTTCAGCCACGACCTGATCTTCGAGACCGGTCGCTTCGTGCTGCACCTGCTGCGCGACGATCAGTTCGAGCTGATCCACCGCCTCGGGTTCGTGAGCGGCCGGGCGCGCGACAAGCTGGCCGGCATCGCGCACCGACCCGGCACGCTCGGCGTCCCGGTGTTGGACGACTGCTACGCGCACTTCGAGTGCAGCGTGGTGAACGTGATGGACACCGGCAGCTCGACCTGCTTTCTGGGCGACGTCGTGGCGGTGGGCCACGGCACGGCCGAGCGCCCCGCGGGCGACGTGATGACGGCCGGCTACTTTCGGGTCAACATGCCGCCCGAGTGGCGGTCCGAATACGAGGCCCTGCTGCGCACCGCGCAGGCGTACGCCGCCGAGCGCTCGCGCGACATCCGGCCGGTCGTGTGGAGGGACCTGCAACAGCGCTAGCGGTTACGGCTCGACGACGTCGATCGTCTGCCCGGACTTGAGGGGACCAGCCACGCTCTGGCGCCGACCCGACGGCCAGCGCACTTCGATTGCTCCGGCGTGGTCAGCGCCCGCGAGGCCGAAATAGAGTGGCAGGGCGCTCTGGGAGAGGTATCCCGACTTTCCATCCATCAGCTTCAATATCCGGCGCCCGTCGGGAAGCACGACCGTGACCTGCGCGCCGAGCCCCTCGCGATTGGAGCGGGTGCCGCGCAGCCGCACCTTCAGGAAGTGGACCGGGTGGCGTTGCGCAAGATCGCTCACCAGCACCTGCGGTCCGGCGTTGAACTCGTTGGTGACGATGTCGAGATCGCCGTCGCCGTCCAAGTCGAGGGCCAGCGCGGAACGGCTACCGCGCGCGGCCATCATGGTCAGGTGGCCCGCGGCATCGAGCCGGCACTCCCCCGCCGTCGCCTCCGGATGAGCGCAGGCGGCACAGAAGGGGTGGCCCCGATCCACGCCCTGGCACTCGAGCGTGAACCAGACCTGCTGTGTGCCGGTGGGCCGCGGCTCGACCCCCAGCACGAACTCGCTCGGAAGGAAGTGATGCCCTCCCCCGTTCAAGAGCAGCGAGTTGATTCCGTAGCGGAAGGGGAAGTTCATGCCCGCCGCGATGAAGATGTCGTCCCAACCGTCGGCGTTGAAGTCGTCCACAGTCGGCCCCCAGGGCCAATACGTCTCGACCCCGACGGTATCCGACACCTCCTCGAATCGGCCGCCCCCGCGGTTCGCGAACAACGCGTTTCCGAAGATGAGGCCGCCCTTCCCGTTCGGGAACAACTTACCCGACACTTGCGACGAGTCGTCTTTGCGCATCTCGCCCGCCCAGTCGCCGGCGCGGAGGTCGACCCACATGTCCGCGTGCATGTTGGTGGTGAAGAGGTCGAGTCGACCGTCGCCATCGAAGTCGAACGCCTTCACGCCCATCGATCCCCAGGAGGTCTTCGGGAAGTATCGCGCGGTCGCGTCGCGAAAATGCTTGCCACCCTCGTTGAGCCAGACGTGATTCCCCCCCTGCATGTCCAGGACGTAGAGGTCGGGGAAGCCGTCGTCGTTCAGGTCGACGGCCGTGGCGTCGCCGCTCCAGCTCTTGTCCACCAACCCGACCTCGCTACTCACGTCCTTGAAGCGATTCCCGCCGAGGTTGTGGTAGAGGATGCTCGCTTCCGCACGCTCGGGGTGGAGATGGCCGGTGAAGGCGTCCTCCAGCGCGACATAGTAGCCGCCCGGCCCCCGCACGTTGCTGGTGTACACACCCACGTTGGTCACGAACAGGTCGAGCAGGCCGTCGCCGTCATAGTCGAAGAACACGGCGCCGGAAGAGTGGCCGCTGTATCCCACGCCCGCCTGCGCGGTAATGTCGCGAAACGTGCCGTTGCCTAGGTGCTCGAACAGCCGGTTCCCGTGGCGCACGGTCGTGACGAACAGGTCGGGATCGCCGTCGTTGTCGATGTCGGCGAACGCGCACCCCACCGCGATCTCGTCCGGCATCGCCAACCCGGCTCGGGCGGTGATGTCCACGAAACGGCCTTGCCCGAGGTTCTTCCACAGCTGGTTGGTGCCCAGCTGGGTCACCAAATAGAGATCGGGCAGACCGTCGCCGTCCACATCCGCGGCGCACAGTCCGTTCCCGTGGTCGTAGTGCGCGAGCTTGTATCTCTTGCCCGCGTCGTCCACCACGCGATTCTCGAACGTGATGCCGCTCACCTGCAGGCGATCGGTGAAGCGGAAATCGTGCGGTACCGAGGAACGCGCGGCCAACTCGGCTTCCTGACGAGCCCGCTCGGCCAGCCACGCCGGTGTGCGGGAAGAGCGACACGTGCAAAGGAGCAGCACGAGGGCTCCGAGGAGTACGGCGCGCTTGGGTCGGTACGTCCCGGGGACGGGCGTAGGCACGCCTTGGCTCCTAGTAGCGGCGGTCGGACTCGAACCGACGACCCGCGGATTATGATTCCGCTGCTCTAACCAGCTGAGCTACGCCGCCGTAAGTGCAGCAGAACAACCTAGCGTAGCACGCGCCGCGGCGGCAGGGCCGGCCTGTCCCAGCACAAATTGAGCTTGCTCCATCCAAGTGCCCGGCGCACTTGACGTTAGGCGACCGCGTGATGCGCCACACAGCCCTCCAGGCCAGTCTGCGCGAACTTCATCGTGCCGGGTGGTTCTAGGGAAATACGCACCACTTGGCTGTTCGCTGAGGGCGCAGCGCCCCTCCTCAGCCCTACTGAGCTAGGAGAGACACTGTGAACCGAGTATTCGTGGTCCTTCTCGCCTTGGTCGCCGCGCCGCTGGTCGCGGGCGTGGCCCAGGATCGACCCACGCGCCAGATCAAGCCAAAGAGCGGCGCAAACCGCGCTTCCGGGTCGCTCGACAATCCGGGTCTGGGTCACGACGCGGCGCACTGCGCGATGCGTGCGGAGCTGCGCCCGGGCGAAACCATCAACAAGTGTCCAGATCCCGTAACGGACCCGGGGACGCCTCCGCCCCCTCCTCCGCCTCCGACCACGACAGGGACGTGCGGGAGCGCACCCGCCGGTGGTGGAACCATGGCGATCGACGGCCAGGTGTACCAGGACTTCGCGCCATGGAGCGGCCTCGAGGGCTGGTGCGTCCAGCTCACTGGTCCGGTCTCGGGCGGGGTGACGACGGACGCTTCGGGGAACTACCTCTTCTCGGGGCTGCCGGCAGGCACGTACACGGTCTGCGAAGTGCTGCAGGCCACTTGGCGTGAGACTTTCCCCGGCTACGGGGCTGCGTGCCCGGGTGGGTTCGGGTACACCATCACCTTCAGCGCAGACCCCATTTACTCGGGGAGCAGCGCCGACTTCATCGACTTCGCCAACGTGACTCCGTAAGGAAGGCGTAGCCAAAGCATATACGGCCGGCGTCGAATCGACGCCGGCCGTTGTGTTTTCGCCGCACCCGTTGCGTCGAGGCCACACGACCGCGGCGAGCCGTCAGGAAATCTCCCTACACGCCGGTACACCACCCCCGCCGACGCGGTGCGACGCTTGCATGCCCCCAAGCGCTATGAAGACACTGCGCCTGGCGCTGCTCGCGGCCGTTGCTCTCGGCTGTCATTTCGACAAGCTGTTCCAGCCTTCCGGCGGCGTGCGCGCATCGCGCGCTGGGTCTCAGGCCAGCCAGCTCAGGTTCACGACCCAACCACACAGCACCATGAAGGACAGCATTATCCCGCCGGTGCAGGTCACGGCATTCGATTCGGCCGGGAACGTGGTGACGAGCTTTACGGGGAACGTGAAGGTCGCCATTGGCCACGGAGCCGTCTTGGGGGATGCGAACCTGACCGGTACGACCACCGTCGCCGCAGTGAACGGTGTCGCGACTTACGCTAACTTACGTATCGACCAGATCGGCACGGGGTATACACTCACCGCAACGGCGACCCCGCTCGCGGGGGATACGAGCAACCCGTTCGACATCACGGCGACTCCGACGCCCGGCCCGGCCACCAAGCTTGCGTTCGTGGGACAGCCGACCAACACGTCGCCAGGCGCGACGATCTCGCCGCCGGTGCGAGTCGCGGCTGTGGACGACCAGAACAATATCGTGACCACGTTCAGCGGCAGCATAACGATCGCCATCGGCCATAACGGCGGCCTGCTCAAGCCAGGTACGTTGGGCGGTACGCTGCTCCAACCCGCCGTGAATGGCGTCGCTATTTTCACGGACCTGAGCATCGACCAGGCGGGGACCGACTATTACACGCTGCGGGCCAGCCATCCTCAGCTGGGCACCATGGAGAGCGCCCCCTTCTCGGTCCTGGTGCCGTAATGCGCTGTCCCCGCTGTTTGCTCGCCGACATCCCCGAGGGCGCGCGGGCCTGCGTGCTGTGCGGCTATGCGCCCGACGCGCTGGCGGCGACCGGTGAGGGTGCCCAGCCCACGCCCCCGGCCCGCTCCGCTCGCGGCCGGCGCGCCACGCCGACCGACCCGCGCGGCTCGCAGGCCCCGACAGCCGTGGCCGAGGAGCCCGACTTCGTGCCGACCGAGCTCGACGCGCGGCGCGAGCTGGCGGCCGAGTTTCGCATCGAGACACTGTTGCGCGGGTCGCCCGAGCCGATCGTGTATCTCGCCTGGGAAGCCGATCGCCCGTTGACGCTCAAGGCCGTCGCGCGCCAGCAGCTGGGAGCGGCGGCGGATCGGTTCGCGCGCGCCGCCGAGGCCGCCATGCAGCTCGAGCACTCGCACATCCTCCCGCCGTCTCGCTTCGGCTGCACCGACCATTTTCTGTGGTACGCCACCAAACGGGCGGACGGGCGGTCGCTCGAGAGCATGCTCGAGACCGTGGGCGCGCTCGAGCTCGCGACCTGCGTCCGCATCCTGGAGCAGGTAGCGAGTGCGCTCGATCACGCGCACCGCCGGGGGTTGGCGCACGGCGGTTTGCGCTCCGACTGCGTCAACGTCGGCGCGAACGAGTGGGTGCAGGTGAGCGACTTCCTGGTCGGAGGCGTGTTGCAGGTTCCACCCGACGAAGCACGCGCGAGCGAGCCCGGGCCGCGCGCCGATCAGTACGCGCTGGCGGCGCTCGCGTACGAGTGCTTGACGGGAACGCCGGTGCGCGACGCGCCCCCGCTCTCGAGACTGTTGGACGGCCGCAGCGACATCCCCCTGCACGTGTCCCAGGCGCTGCGCCGGGCCTTGAGCAGCCGGCCCGCCGAGCGGTTTCCCACGGTGCTCGACTTCGTCACCGCCCTGGGCGGCCCCATGGCTGCCGCGCCGGCGGCCGCGCCCGCGGCGTCCTGGTTCGAAGCGACGCCGCAGCAGCGGGGGCGGGGCCCGCGCTCGCCGGTCGTGATCGTCGCCGACGACGACGAGCAAGACGACGAGATGGAGCGGCCGCCGCCTCCGCCGACGCGTCACACCGGGCGCTTCATCGTCGCCGCCGGCGTGATCGTCGTCCTGGGCGGCGCGGTCTGGCTCGGCACGTCGTCCGCGCCTGCCTCCCAGACGAGCACCTACGACGCCAGCATTCCGGCGGCCGAGTCGGTGCCCTCGCCCGCACCCGAGCGCCGCGGCGTCGACACCGCGGGGATCGCGGCGCGCGAGCCCCCGGCGGCTGCGCCGGCCCCGCGCGCCGTCGAGCCAGCGCCGCCCGAGCCCCGGCGCGAGACGGCGCGCCGCCCGGAGCCCACACCCATCAAACGGACACCAGTGGTCCGGCGCACCACCCCGGCGGTCTCCCCGGCGCCGCCGCGCGTCGCGCGGCCGGCGCCACGACCCTCGGAGCCGGCCCTGCTGTCGGTCAACTCGATTCCCTGGGGGAGCGTGTACATCGACGGCCAACCGGTGGGCAACACGCCGCAGATCGATCTTCAGGTGCCACCGGGATCGCACCGCCTGCGAGTCGAGCGCGACGGGTTCCGTCCGTATGAGCGCATGATCGAGCTGGCCGCCGGCCAGCGGCTGCGGATCACGGACATCGCCCTGGTGGAGCGCTGACGGTGCCCCGTGCCCTGCTGGCCCTCGCGCTCCTCGTCGCCGCCACCGTACGGCTGCCGGCCCAGTCGGCCGGCGATCTGCTGCAGCAGGGCGTCCGCGCCTATCAAAAGCTCGAGTACGATGCCGCGGTAGCGCTGTTGCGCGAGAGCCTGCTGCGCCGGGAGCCCAGCTCGCTTCCCGACTCGCAACGAGCGCGGGCCCTGTCGTATCTCGCGGCCACGGAGCTGTTCCAGCAGCAGCGCGATTCCGCCGCCGCGGCCTTTCGGGCATTGGTGCGGCTCGATCCGCGCTACCGGCCGGACGAGCTCATTTTCCCACCGCAGGTCACCAACCTGTACGAGGAAGTGCGTCGCTCGACCAAGGTCCTGAGCGTGCAGGTCCCGCCCGTCACCGAGCTGCATGCCCGCCTCGAGTGGTTCACCGCGCGTCTGGTCACGACGTCGGTGCAGTCGGTGACGGCGACGCTGGCGCGCGACGACGGGACGCTGGTGCGCATGCTGTACGACGGACCGGTCGCCGACAGTCTCGCGGTGAAATGGGACGGCCTCACGGCGGCCGGAACGCTCCCGGACGAGGGCCGTTACGTGCTGCATGTGGCCCCGCGCCCGCCGCTGGAAGACGGGCCGCGTCCGCTCCAGGTCACGCTCGACATCACGCAGGTGCCGCCCGATACGCTCCCCTGGCCGGCGCTGCCGACCGCGCCAGCGCTCCTGCCGGAGCGTACATCGGCGACGCCGGCACTGGGCTCGCTGGCCGCGGGAGCCGTCGCGGGCGGCGCCGTGGTGGCGCTCCCCTCGCTGTTCGGCCGCAGTGGCGAGGCCACGGGGGCCCGGTTCGCCGTGGCCGCCGCCGTCAGCATCGCAGGGCTGGTGGGATTCTTCGCACACCAACCCCGGCCGATCGAGGCCAACATTCGCGCCAACGCGCCGGCGCGCACGGAGTGGCAGCGACGCGTCGACGCCGTGAGAACCGAGAACGCCAAGCGCCGCGGGGCGGCGCGCCTGCTGATTCGCGCCGGGCCGGTGACGGTCGCCGAGCGGGCTCCGTGAGGACACTCGCTGCGACGTGCGCGCTCCTGCTGGCGGCCACAGCGGCTCCCGCGCAGCGCCGCCCCAGCATCGGCCTGCGAGGGGATGCGTTCATGATGTGGGTGCACAGCGACACGGGCGTCACGCGTGCGTCGTTGCGCGGACCCGGGTTCGGCGCTGAGGGGCGGATCGCCGTCAACGGCTGGTTGTTCGGCCTGGGACTGCTGGAAGGCCAGCTCAAGCCCGCGGGCGCCTCCGGAGGGGCGGCGCCACAGCTCGACCTCGTGCAGGGAACCGTGTTCGTGGGCGGGCGGCTGCTGCCCTGGCTCGAGATGACCGCCGGGCCCGTGGTGCGGGCGTACGTGACGGATTCGACCACGGAGCGCTGGGTGTTCTGGCAGGCGCGCGCGCGTGTCGACGCGCCCATCGTGGTGGGGCAGCTGGGGACCTATCTCGAGGTGTGGCGCGCCCTCGCCTCGCAGGTGAACCTGCCCACTGGGGCCGGCCGGATCCAGGGGGGCGAAGCGGGCGTCGTGTTCCAGCCGCCGCAGCAGCGTGTCTGGCTGCGCCTCTCCTACCGGATGGACGACGCGCTGCTCGGGGGGCCTGGGGGGAACGAAACGATGGAAGCGATCACGCTCTCCGGCGGCATCGCCATCCCCTGACGAGCGTCAGGGCGGCGGCACCAGGCGATACAGCACCTCTCCCTTCCGGATCATCCCGAATTGCTCCCGCGCCGCGCGCTCCTGAGCGGCGGGGTCCTCCTCGAGTCCGCGAGCCAGACGTTGCAGCGAGTCGAGCTCCACCTCGAGGTCGCGCACTGCACGACGCTCCTCGGTCCGCTGGCGGCGCAGCGTGAGCCAGTCGAGCGTGCTGTACTCTCCGGCCTGGAAGGCGAGTCCGGCGAGCACGAGCCCGGCGCCGAGGCCGATCAGACGCGTCCGGGTCACAGGCCGTACAGGTGGCGGCCGGGATAGTAGGCCGCGTCCCCCAGGTCCTCGGCGATACGCAGCAGCTGGTTGTACTTGGCGACGCGGTCCGAGCGCGAGGCGCTGCCCGTCTTGATCTGACCCACGCCGGTCGCGACCGCCAGATCCGCGATGAACGTGTCTTCCGTCTCGCCGGAGCGGTGCGAGATCACGGCGCCGTATCCGTTGGAGCGCGCGTGCTCGATGCACTGCAGCGTCTCGGTGAGGGTCCCGATCTGGTTCAGCTTGATGAGGATGGCATTCGCGACCCCTTCCTCGATGCCGCGGTCGAGCCGCTCGACATTGGTGCAGAACAGGTCGTCGCCCACGAGCTGCACGCGCGCCGACAGCGCCTCTGTGAGCTTCGCCCACCCCGTCCAGTCGTCCTCCGCCAGGCCGTCTTCGATCGAGACGATCGGGTACCGGTCGATCCAGCTCTTGTAGAGCGCGATCATGTCGTCCGCCGATTTCGACCCTGCCCCGCTCTTCTTGAACACGTAGGCGCCGTCCTGATACAGCTCGGATGCGGCCGGATCGAGCGCGATGGCCACGTCCTTCCCGGGCTCGAAGCCCGCGCCTTCGATGCCGGCGATCACCGCCTCGAGCGCGGCCTCGTCGCTCGGGAGATTGGGCGCGAAGCCGCCTTCGTCTCCCACGGCGGTCGAGAGATTGCGCTTGGCCAGCACCTTCTTGAGTCCGTGGAACACCTCGACCCCGGTGCGCAGGCCGTCGGCGAACGACTCCGCGCCGATCGGGACGATCATGAACTCCTGGAAGTCGACGTTGTTGGCGGCATGCGCCCCGCCGTTGAGGATGTTCATCATCGGCACGGGGAGCACGTTGCGCACCGGCCCGCCGAGATAGCGGTACAGCGTGAGCCCGGCATCCTGGGCCGCCGCCCGCGCCACGGCCATCGAGACGGACAGGACGGCGTTGGCACCGAGGTGGCTCTTGTTGGGCGTGCCGTCGAGATCGAGCATCGCGTAATCGACCACGATCTGATCTTCTGCCGACATGCCCTCGAGCCGGGGCGCGATGACTTCGTTGACGTTCTTCACCGCCTCGAGCACGCCCTTCCCGCCGAAGCGCTTCTGATCGCCGTCGCGCAGCTCGACCGCTTCGTGCTCTCCCGTGGAGGCCCCGCTCGGCACCGCGGCCCGGCCGGCGGCGCCGCTCGACAGCGTGACGTCCGCCTCGATGGTCGGGTTGCCCCGGCTGTCGAGGATCTCGCGTGCGTGCACCGAAATGATCGTGCTCATGATGGCCCGTACCCTAGTGCCGTTCCAACCCGAGCGCAACCGTCAGCGCGCCGTGAATGCACGTGGTTGGAACGGCACTAGCGGTCGGAGCCGTCCGCGTCAACGCGCGCCTTGAGGCGAACCACCGCCGCGCGCACGCGGTCGCGCAGCTCCTGGCGCCGCTCGAGCGTCAGGTCGACCGTGGAGATCGGTTCGCCGATCTCGATGCGGATCGGCCGGGGCCGCAGGAAAAAACGTCCCTTGGGCATGATGGTGAACGTGTCGCGTACGTAGACGGGCACGACCGGGACCCGCGCCGCGATCGCGAGACCGAACGGGGCGTTCTTGAACGGCAGCAGCTCGCCGGTACGGCTGCGCGTGCCTTCGGGGAACACCACGGCGGAGATGCCGCTGCCGATCACCGCCGCCGCCCGCTGGTACGCCTCGATCGCCCGCGCGGGGTGCGCCCGGTCGATCATGATGTGCCCGGCGGTGATCATGGCGGGGCCCAACAGCGGGATGCGCCCCAACTCCTGCTTCGCCACGAACCGGACCGAGCCGGGGAGGGTGGCCGCGAGCGCCCAGATGTCGAACATCGACGAGTGGTTCGACGCGTACACGACGGGACCGGCGGGCACGCGCTCGAGCCCCACCACCCGCACCGGTGTGCCGGCCGCGCGCAGCAGGTCGCGCGACCAGTCGTTCGTGCCCCAGTCGTAGACTCCGCCAGGCCGGCGCTTCACGCCCACGAGGGCGGCCACGATCACGCCGGTGGCGTGAATCGCGCTCGAGATCACGAGGACCAGGGCGAACCAGGCGGTGCGGATCATCCGCCGCGAAAGTGGTCGAACCCGGCCGGGGGGGTCGTGGGTCGCCCGTGATCCGTCATCCCTATTCCCCGACCCGCCACGCAGCGACCGATGCGGGTGAGCCGCAGACCCGTCGCGCGCCGGAACGCCCGGGCGTCGCGCTCGCCAAACCGGGGAGACAGCGCGACGAGCAGCTCGTACTCCTCTCCGCTCCGGACGGCGGCGCGCGGCGTCACACCGGGCCAGCACGGCATCCCCTCCAGCTCGATCTCGATCCGGACGCCCGACGCCGCGGCGACGTGCCCCGCGTCCGCGGCGAGTCCGTCCGAGACATCGATCATCGCGTGCGCGCCGCGCCGCGCGAGCCAGACCCCGGCAGCGATGCGCGGCGCTGGGCGGGCGAACCGGCGCCGCACGGCGGGAGCGAGACGCCGGCCAGCGCGCAATGCGGCGAGCGCGAGCGCCGCGCCCCCCAGCTGGCCCGTCACCCACAGCCCGTCACCCGCTTGCGCGCCGCTTCGCCGCACCGGCCGGGCCGCGAGCCCGAGCACGCACACATCCACTAGATAGCGGGAGGAGCGCACCAGGTCTCCCCCGAGGACCCTCGCTCCGACACTCCGCGTGGCGGCGCCCACGCCCGACATGATTTCGGTCGCAGGATCTCGCCGGCCCTGCCCCCTTCCCCGGCCTGTTCCGGGCAGTCCCACCGAGACCAGCACGCCGAGTGGTTGCGCCCCCTCGGCCGCCAGATCGGACAAAGCCGCGGCGGTTGCCCGCCAGCCGATTTCCCGGAACGAGAGCCACTCGGTCCGGAAATGCACGCCTTCGAGGGAAAGGTCGATGCTGAGGGCGATGGTGCGCGACCCGATGCGGACGAGCGCACAGTCGTCTCCCAACCCGCGACCGACGGCGCCGAGGCTCGCGTAGATGGCGCGCAGACGGTCGAACTCTCCGCCCGGTCCCAGGCGGAGCGCCCGCTCCCCAGCGCTCACGCCGTCTCCGGTGGCTCCAGCACCGCCAGGACGGGGGGCCCCCCCCCGGGCGGCTGCGGGCTCGCCCAGGCTCGCCAGATCTCGGGGAGCGCGGCGAGCACGTCGGCGGGCCGCAGGCTGCGCGCGGTCCACTGGCGGGCGCCGTGCTCGGCGGCGCGGCCCAGGGCGTGCGCGCCGAGCGCGGCCGCCTCGGGCCCTGCGCTGCCGCGCGCCAGAAACGCGCCGATGAAGCCGGCGAGCAAGTCGCCCGAGCCGCCGGTGGCGAGCCCGGGGTTGCCGCTCGCCACCACGTGCGCCGGCCCGCGCAGGTCGGCGATCACGGTCGGTACGCCTTTCAGCACCACCGTCCCCTTCACCCGCTGCGCGGCTTTGGCCGCCGCCGCCCAGCGGTCGTTGGCGGCCTCATCGGCCAGCTGATCGCCGAACTGCGCCCGGAACTCCCCCAGGTGCGGGGTCAGGACCAGCGGTCGCTCGGGGGGAGGGCCGTGGAACAGCGCGAGGGCGTCCGCGTCGAGCACGGTCGGAACCGGGCGGCGACCCAGCACGGCCTGCAGGAACGGCGTCCGCGGCGGCTCGCGCCCCAGCCCGGGCCCGACCACGACGGCATCGGCCCATTCGAGCGCGTCTGCGGCGTCGGCCTCGAGCTCCGGTCCGAGAGCGGACTCGACGGTCAGGACGTCGGGCAGGCTGGCGCGGGCCGCGGCGATCGTTTCCTGCGCGGCGACGAGCTTCACGAGTCCCGCGCCGGCGGCGAGGGCGGCGCGCGCCGTGTGGAGCGCGGCGCCCGTCATCCCGTTGGAGCCGCCGACCACGGTGACCCGGCCGCGGTCGCCCTTGTGCATCGTGGGCGCGAGCCTGGGGAGCCGCGCGCCGGCCCAGAGATCGCTCACGAGCAGGGGCCAGGCGGGATCGGGCGGCGGGAAGCCGATGTCCACGATGATCAGCTTGCCACACCAGTCCCGGGCCAGCAGATGCCCGCGGCGCGCGCCGCCGAAGGTGACCGACAGCGCGGCGCGCACGGGACCGTGCGCCTCCCCGCTCGAGAGATCGAGCCCCGTCGGCCCGTCGAGGGCGACGATGGGCGCACCGTACGTGACGAGCCGCTGGGCCAGCGCGAGCACGTCGCCCCGGGCCGGCCCCGACGCGCCGGTGCCGAGCAGGGCGTCCACCGCCACGGCCGTGGCGGGCCACGGCTCATCGCGCCCGATCTCGCGCACGCCGTCCACGCGCGCCAGCGCGCGGTTGTCGATCGCATCGTCCGTCTTGGGGTCGAGCGCGGCCACCCACACGGGCACGCCGCCCGCGTGCAGGGCTCGCGCCGCCACCCAGCCGTCGCCGCCGTTGTTGCCGGCGCCGGCGACGACGAGGGCGCCGCGGGCGAGCACCGCAGGGTACTCGTGCAGCAGCACGTAGGCGACGGCGCGTCCCGCGGCCTCCATCAGGACGCGCGACGGAATGCGGTACTGAGTGCGGGCAGCCGCATCCCACGCGGCGGCTTCGGTCGCGGACAGCACCGGGATCGGGTTCACGGGATCACCACCCCTCCGTAGCCCACCACGGCCTCCTCGTCCCCCGTCACCATGCCGGAGTGACTGTAATGCACCACCTCGGCCGCCCGGGCGCCGAGCGCCCGCGCCGCGACGAGCACGGTGGCCGCGGGCGCCCGGCCGCACATCGAGATCGCTTCGTGGCGGCAGCGAGCGAGCAGCTCCGCGCCGTCGAGGGCGGCGACCGCCTCGAGCGCGCGCCGGTCCTTGCGCTCCGAGACGGCGGCGGGCTCATAGTGATTCAGGTCGCTCGACGCGAGCAGCAACACGGGCTGCGGCCAGCGTCCCACGAGCCCCGCCAGCGTCTCGCCCAGCTCGCGGCAGCCTTCCCACGCGTCCCACGCGAGCACCAGCGGCACGATCCGCACGTCGGCGCGTCGCTGCTGGAGGAACGGCAGCTCGACCTCGACGGCGTGCTCAGCGGCGTGGGCCGCGTGGTCGGGTCCCACGAGGGGTGATGCGGCGACGAGCGCCCGGGCGAACTCCTCGTCGACGCCCACGTCGCCCAGCGGCGTGCGAAACGCGCCCGCCTCCCACAGCGACGCCCCGCCGCGCGCCCGGCACACGCCCGTGTGATTGGGCGCGAGGATCACGACGAGCGGCGGGATCTCGAGGCGCGCGAACACGTGCGCCGCGGTGAGCCCCGAATAGAGATAGCCCGCGTGCGGCGCGACGGCCGCGCGCGCCGGCGCCGGCCGCGCGTCACGCACCGATTCGAGCAGCTCCCGCACGGTGCGCTCGAGCTGTGTCGGCACTCCGGGGTAGAAGCGCCCGCTCACGGCGGGCGCGCGCACGGCGTCCAAGCTTACTTGAAGCTCTGCCCGATCGCCCGACCGAAGGAAATCTCTCCGTTATCGATGCGTATGTTGAACCCGCAGTCCGGGTTGGTGCAGACCCAGGCCTTGTACGTAATCGGCGCCCCGTCGCGACCGTAGTCCGACAACGGGATCAGGAGACCTTGCTGACACTTCCGGCAGGCGGGCCATTCTTTCACGTCCTCCATGCGGCACCCCCCTTCGCCCGATCCGACCCCTGCTACCCACCTTCCACGCCGGGCCAGCGGTAGCCGGTGCGGAACACCTCGGCGAAATCGTACACCCGCTCGAAGTCCTCGGGCTTGTCGCTCGGCTGGCGGGCCAGCAGTCCGACATCGATCAGCGTGAAGACGATGCGGCCGAGGTCGTCGGTGCTGGTGATACCCCAGTGCGCGAGGACGGTCGGCGAGAGCAGGCCGAATTGGTCGAGCGCGAAGTCGCGGCAGGCCCAGGCGAGCTCGGCTCCGGAGAGGTGGCGCCGTTCGGGGAGCTTGCCCTGAGCGTACTCCAGCGCCGCCAGCACGAACAGGTAGCCGCGCTCGGCGTAGCGCCCCTCCTGCTGCCCGATGCGCGCGAACACCTCCTCCAGCGTGGCGAAGTCGCTCACGGCCGGGCCTCCGTCGGCCCCGAGGGCCGGGCCCGCACGGCCACGGGCCGGGCGGGGCGCGGTTCGAGCAGCGCCAGGTCGAGCACTTCGTCGATCGTTTCCACGGGCGTGATCTGGAGCAGCTGCTTCACCTCGTCCGGGACCTCCACGATGTCGCTCCGATTCCGGGCCGGCACGAGCACCGTCTTCACGCCGGCGCGGGCGGCCGCCGTCAGCTTCTCCTTGAGCCCGCCGATCGGCAGCACGCGGCCGCGCAGCGTCAGCTCCCCGGTCATCGCGACATCGTGGCGCGCCGGGCGGCGGCACAAGAGCGACGCCAGCGCCGTGGCGATGGCGATCCCCGCGGACGGGCCGTCCTTGGGCACAGCACCGGCCGGCAGGTGCAGGTGCACGTCGGTTTGCGTGAACGCCTCGAGCGGGATCCCGAGCGGACCGGCACGGGCGCGCAGCAGGCTCCACGCCGCCTGAGCGGATTCCTTCATGACGTCGCCCAGTTGGCCGGTGAGGGTGATCAGCCCCTTGCCCGGCATCTGAATCGCCTCGATGAACATGATGTCGCCGCCCACCGGCGTCCACGCGAGTCCGGTCGCCACGCCCACTTCCGGCGTGCGGCCGGCGACCTCGCTCTGCACCTTGGGCTGGCCGGCGTACTTCTCGATGTTCTTGGCGGTGATCTTGACCGTGGCCGCGCGTCCCTCGACCACGTCCAGCGCGGCCTTGCGGAGCACGCCCTGGATCTCGCGCTCGAGCTGGCGCACGCCGGCTTCGCGCGTGTATTCGGCGATGAGCCGCTCCAGCGCACCGTCGGCGATGCCCGCCCGCTCCGCGGTGAGGCCCGTCTCGACGAGCTGGCGCGGGAGCAGGTAGCGCTTGGCGATCGCCAGCTTCTCGCCCGGGGTGTACCCGGGCAAGGTGAGCACCTCCATGCGGTCGAGCAGCGGGTCGGGGATGGGGGCGAGACTGTTGGCGGTCGCGATGAACATGACCCCCGACAGGTCGAACGGCACCTCGAGGTAGTGGTCCACGAAGGCGCCGTTCTGCGTCGGGTCGAGCACCTCGAGCAGCGCGGCGGTCGGATCGCCGCGCACGTCGGCACCCATCTTGTCGACTTCGTCGAGCATCAGCAGGGGGTTGCGCGTCTCGCAGCGCTGCAGCGCGTGGATGAT
This sequence comes from Gemmatimonadales bacterium, assembly GCA_035601235.1. GTDB lineage: Bacteria > Gemmatimonadota > Gemmatimonadetes > Gemmatimonadales > GWC2-71-9 > AG41. Next base: position 19,519 of record DATNOR010000038.1, on the reverse strand, counting down.
GCGTCCCGGGAGCGCGCCGACGTACGTGCGGCGGTGGCCGCGCACCTCCGCCTCGTCGCGCACGCCGCCCAGCGACACGCGGGTGAAGCGGCGGCCCAGCGCCTCCGCGATGCTCTGGCCGAGCGACGTCTTACCCACGCCGGGCGGCCCGACGAAGCACATGATGCTGCCGCGCGCCGCCCGGTTGAGCGTGCGCACGGCGAGATACTCGAGAATCCGCTCCTTCACCGTCTTGAGATCGTAGTGATCGCGGTCGAGGATGTCGCGCGCCGCCTTCAGGTCGAGCCGGTCTTCGGACGTGCGGGTCCACGGCAGGGTCGCGAACACTTCGAGGTAGGTGCGCGCGACGTGGTACTCGGCCGACTGCGGCGACATCTGCCGCAGCCGCTTCAGCTCGCGCTCGGCCACCTTGGCGGCTTCCTCGGGCAGGCCGGCGGCGTCGAGCCGGTGCGACAGCTCGGTCAGCTCGTCGTCCGCGTCCTCTTCGCCCAGCTCCTGGCGGATCACGCGCAACTGCTCGCGCAGCACGTACTCGCGCTGGTTCTGGTCCAGGCGCGTCCGCACCTTCTCCTGGATCTGGCTGCCGACCTCCAGCACCTGCAGCTCCTGGCCAAGCAGCTCCGCCAGCCGCTCCAGGCGGCGATTGACGTCGTCGATGGCGAGCAGCTCCGCCTTGGCCGGGAGGGCGAGGTCCAGGTTCGCCGCCACGAAGTCGGCCAGCTTGTCGGCGTCGTTGATGCCGACGAGCACCTCGTGCAACTCCTCGCCCAGATAGGGCGCGATGTCGATGACCCGGGAGAACTGGGCATGCACGGTGCGCTTGAGCGCCTCGGTGCGCGCATCCTCCGGCTGGGCGCCAGCGAACGTCTCATAGGCCGCCACCAGCCAGTGCTCGGCGGGGGTGATCTCCTGGAGCCGGGCGCGCTCCAGGCCCTGCACCATGACGCGCACCGAGCCATCGCCCAGCTTCAGCATGCGCACGACCGTGCTGAGCGTGCCGACCTCGTACAGCTCGTCGGCCCGCGCGTGCATGACGGCCCCTTCGGGTGGCTCGGTCCCACCCAGCGGCTTCACCACGCCCAGCAGCAGGCGCTTGTTACCCTGCACCACCTCGTCGATGAGCTGCACGGCGAACGGGTCGGTGAGCGCCATCGGCAGCACGACGTGCGGGTAAACGACCAGCCGCCCCAGCGGCAGGACGGGCAGACGATCCACTTACTGCACCCGGACCGACGCCGGCCCCGAAAGGCGCGCCGGCAGTTTGGCGAGCCACACTTCGAGGAAGCCCTGCTCGTAGCTCGCGCGGATGCTCTCGGGGTCGACCGGGACGGGCAAGCGGAAGCGGCGCTCGAACGGGCCGACCTGCACCTCCATCGCGTGGTAGTGGGGCTTCCCCTCGTTGCGCCGGGCCTTGCGCTCCCCGGCGATCGTGAGGATCCCGTCCACGTACTCGACGCTGAAGTCTTCCGAGCGCATGCCCGCGATATCCATGTAGACCACGAGCGCCTCGTCCGTCTCGAAGATGTCGGTGGGGGGCTTCCACTTGGCGGAGGCGACGAAGCCCACGGGGCGGCCGTGGGCCACTTCGTTGAAATAGACCTCGAGCTCCTCGGCCGGATGGACCGTGAGCGAGCCCGAGCCGCGCGAGGGGCGCTGCCCCCCCGACGAGCCGCCGGTCTCAGCCATGGGGCGCCGCCGCGGTCGCGCGGGCCGGTGCCGCGTACAGTGGGAACTGCTCCGTCAGCTCGCGCACCGCCGCCTTGACCTGCGCGATGGTGGCGTCGTCCTTGCTGGTGAGCACGGTGTCGATGAGTGTCGCCACGGTATGCATCTCCGTCTCGGTGAACCCTCGAGTGGTCACGGCCGGCGTGCCGATGCGGATCCCGCTCGTGACGAAGGCCTTCTGCGGATCTCCCGGAATCGTGTTCTTGTTCACAGTGATCCCCGCCCGGTCGAGCAGCTCCTGGGCCTCTTTCCCAGTCACCTGCTTGGGCCGGAGATCCACCAGCATCAGATGGGTGTCGGTTCCCCCCGACACGATGGCGTAGCCGCGCTCCACCAGGGCCTGGGCCAGCGCCTGCGCGTTCTGCACCACCTGCCGCGCGTACCGCTTGAACTCGGGGGTCATGGCCTCGCCCAGCGCCACGGCCTTCGCGGCGATCACGTGCTCGAGCGGTCCACCCTGCAGCCCCGGGAACACCTGCTTGTCCACGTCCTTCGCGAACCGCTCTTGGCACAGGATCAGACCGCCCCGCGGACCCCGCAGCGTCTTGTGGGTGGTGGTCGTGACGATCTGCGCGTGCGGCACGGGCGAGGGATGGATTCCCGAGGCCACGAGACCCGCGATGTGGGCCATGTCCACGACGAAGACGGCGCCCACCTCGTCGGCGATGCTCCTGAGCGCCGCGAAGTCGATCACCCGGGCGTAGGCGGACGCGCCACCGATCAAGAGGCGCGGGCGCTCGCGCCGGGCGATCTCACGCACCAGGTCGTAGTCGATCCGGCCGGTCTCTTCCCGCACCCCGTAATGCGTCGCCCGGAATAGCGTGCCCGAGAAGTTCACCGCCGCGCCGTGCGTCAGGTGGCCGCCGTGCGGCAGCGCCAGGCCGAGCAAGGTGTCGCCCGGCTTGGCGACCGCGAGGTAGGCGGCCATGTTGGCTTGCGCCCCCGAGTGCGGCTGCACGTTCACGTGCTCCGCCTTGAACAGAGCCCTGGCGCGGTCGATGGCGAGCTGCTCGACCTCGTCGACCACCTCGCACCCGCCGTAGTAGCGCTTCCCGGGCAGCCCTTCGGCGTATTTGTTCGTGAGGGCCGTGCCCATTGCTTCCATCACGGCGACGGAGACGAAGTTCTCGCTCGCGATGAGCTCGAGACCGTGCTCCTGCCGCTCTACCTCGCGGCGGATGAGCTGCGCGATCGCAGGGTCGGCCTTGGCGAGCGAGGTGCGCCGGTCGATCATGACTCGATCTTGGCCACGCGCCGCTCGTGGCGCCCGCCCTCGAAGGCGGTGTCGAGCCATGTGTGCAGGATCTGCAACCCTTCCTCCTCGCTCACGAACCGCGCAGGCAACACGAGCACGTTGGCGTCGTTGTGCTTGCGCGCCAGCTCTGCGATCTCCGGGCTCCAGGCCACCGCCGCGCGCACGCGCGGGAACCGGTTCGCCACATACGCCATCCCGAGCCCGGTGCCGCAGGTCAGCACCCCGCGCCGCGCCTTCCCGGTGCTGACGGCCTCCGCCACGGGGCGGCCGTAGTCGGGAAAATCATCCGCCGGGTCCATCGTCTGCGGCCCCACGTCCACCGGCTCGTAGCCGAGCCGCGTGAGCTCATCCACGAGCTGCCCCTTCAGCTGGAAGCCGGCGTGGTCGGCGCCGACGTAAATCCGCTCAGGCAAGGATCGCCTCAGCCACGGGGATAGAGCCCGCGGGCGACGAGGATCCGCTGGATTTCACTGGTCCCCTCATAGATCTCCGTCACCTTGGCGTCCCGGAACAGCTTTTCCACGGGGAAGTCGCGCATGTAGCCGTACCCGCCGAACAGCTGCACCGCCTGCGTCGTGACCCACATCGCAGTCTCGGAAGCGAACAGCTTGGCCATGCTCGCCGAGGTGGTGACATCCTCGCCCCGGTCGCGACGCGCCCCCGCCAGGTGGGCCAGCGCGCGCGCCGCCTCCACCCGCGTGGCCATGTCGGCGAGCTTGAATTGCACGCCCTCGAACTCGCGCAACGACCGGCCGAACTGCTTGCGCTCGTCGCAGTACGCCACCGCATGCTCGAGCGCGCGCCGCGCGATGGCCACCGCCTGCACCGCGATCCCCAGCCGGCCGGCGTCGAGGCCCTCCATCGCGTACCCGAACCCCGCCCCGTCCTCGCCCACCAGATGGTCGGCCGGCAGGCGCACGTCCTCGAGCGCGAGCGCGACCGTGTTGGAGGCGCGCAGGCCCATCTTCTCCTCGGGCTTCCCCGGACGATAACCCGGCGTGTCGGTGGGCACAATGAAGGCGGAGATGCCGCGCTCCGTGCGGGCCATCACCATCATGAGGTCGGCCGTGGCGCCGTTCGTCGCCCACGCCTTCGTCCCCGAGAGCACCCAGTGGTCGCCGTCCCGCACCGCCCGCGTGCGCAGCGCGGCGGCATCGGAGCCGGACTCGGGCTCCGAGAGCGCGAACCCCGCCAGCAGCTCGCCCCGGGCCATCCGCTTGAGGAACCGCTCTTTCTGTGCCGCCGTCCCGTGGCGCACGAGCATCGTCGTGGGCATGGCGTTGTGGATGGAGAGCGACACCGCGATGCTCGCGTCCGCCGCCGCGATCTCTTCCAGTGCGAGCAGGTAGGTCACCGTGTCGAGGCCCATGCCGTCGCACTCCTCGGGCGCGCACATCCCGAGAAACCCCAGCTCCCCGAGCGCGTTGATCACGTCACGGGCGAAGTGGGCGGTGCGGTCCCACTCGGCCGCGAACGGCTCGATGCGGGTGCGCGCGAACTCGCGCGCCAGCTCGATGATCTGGCGCTGCGTCTCCGAGAGACCCGCGGGCTCAATCGCGATAGACATAGAAGCCGCGCCCGCTCTTGCGACCGAGCCGCCCCGCCGCGACGAGTTTCCGCAACAGCGGCGCGGGACGGTACTTGTCGTCCCCCAGGTCGCGCTGCAGCACCTCGAGGATCGCGAGACACACGTCCAGGCCGATCAGGTCGGCGAGCGCCAACGGCCCGAGGGGATGGTTCATGCCGAGCTTCATCACGGTGTCGACCGCCTCGGGCGTCGCCACACCTTCCATCACGCAGAACGCGGCCTCGTTGATCATCGGCATGAGGACGCGGTTGGATACGAATCCGGGCGCGTCGTTGACCAGGACGGCGGTCTTGCCCAACGCCTCCACAACCTCCACAACCTTCACCACAGTCTCGTCGTCCGTCTCGAGCCCCCGGATCACCTCGACGAGCTGCATCACCGGCACCGGATTCATGAAGTGCATCCCGATCACCCGCGCGGGCCGCCGCGTCTGGGCGGCGATCGTCGTGATCGAGATCGACGAGGTGTTGGTGGCAAGGATCGCGGTGGGCGGCGCCAGCCGGTCCAGGTCGCGGAAGATCCGGAACTTGACGTCGGGCTGCTCGGTTGCGGCCTCCACGACGAGCTCCACGTCGGCCACCGCGTCGAGGCTCGACGCCGTCCGAATGCGCCCCAGCGCGGCGTCGCGCTGCTCGGCGGTGAGCGTCCCCTTCTTCACCTGACGCTCCAGGTTCGCCCGGATGATCCCGATCACCCGCTCGAGCAGGCCGGGCGCCACGTCGATCAGCGCCGTGTCCCACCCGTGCTGCGCGAACACGTGGGCGATGCCGTTCCCCATCGTCCCAGCCCCCACCACCGCCACCCGGCTCACAGCGCGGTCTCCCGCTCCACGCGCGGGGCGCGCCCGCTCCACGCGACCAGGGCCGCGCTGCCCGCGAGCATCACCAGCGTGCTGACGACGCCGCCCTCCGGCCCGAAGACCCCGCCGTCGATCCACGCGTGCGCACCCGGACGATACGCGAGCGCCGGCAGCGGAAACGCGTAGCCGCTCACCGGCGCCGCGAACCCGAGGGCCAGGGTCGCGTTCCACCCGAAATGGGCGCCCCAGGCGAGCGGCATCGCGCCCGGCGAGAACAGTGCGGCGGCGAGCCACACGCCCGCGAGCGCGACGTTCACGGTCGAAAACACCGTGGCGCCGGGATTCCCGAGGTGCAACAGCCCGAAGCCGAGCGCGGTGACGGCGGTGGCGGGAACGGGGCCCGTCGCGGCGGCGAGGCGACGGAGCGGGTAGCCGCGGAAGGCCAGCTCTTCGGCCAGGGCCGCGACCAGGAATCCGACGCCCAGCGGCATGGCTGCGGCCCTCCACCCGCCGCCGTCGGCCGTAACGGCGATCGCGGCGCGACCAGCGATCACCGCCAGGCCCACCGCGCAGACCGCCATGGTGGCGCCGAGGGCGGTGCCGCCCAGCAGAGCCAGGGGCATGCCGGTGCGCGGGCGCCAGCCCAGTTCCTCCCACGATCGCCGCTCGAGCACGCGGCCCACGAGCCAGGTCGCCAGGGCGAAGCCGGCTGCCCAGGGCAACGAGCTCCAGGCGAGCGCCCACCGCGCATCGACCTCCAGGGCCAGCGGCACGAGCGTCAAACCGTAGCCTGCCGCCGCGCCCACGAGGGCGAACGCCGCGATCCACACGACCGCGACGGCCGGGGCTCGGGCCCGGTGCGCAAACGAAACGCGCGCCGTCATAGGCGCGCGCGGAGGGGAGTCACCGTTGGCTTCAGGACCAGGACGGCGATCGCGACTTTTACCAAGTCGCCGATCAGAAACGGAAGCGTACCGAGTCGCAGCGCCCCCGTCGCGCTGCCCGTGAGAATCAACAGCTGGGCCAGGCCGCCGAGGTGAATCAGGACCAGGCCGGTGAAGACGGCGATGGTGACCCGCGTCCAGCGCGCGCCGTCTGCGATGAGCTTTCCGACCGCGAACGCGGCGACCGGGTAGGCGAGCAAATACCCGCCGGTGGGCCCGAGCAGCCGGGCGATGCCGGGGAGGCCGTACGGCGTGAACACCGGGAGGCCCGCGGCGCCGAGCGCGAGATAAAAGATCAGTGCGCCGGCGCCGAGCCGGGCGCCGAGCCACCCGCCCACCAGCAGCACGGCCAGCGGCTGCAGCGTCATCGGGACGGGAGTACCGGGGAGCGGGATCGCGATCTGAGCCGCGATCGCCACCAGGGCGGCGCCCAGCGGCACGGCGAGGGCGCGTCGCGCGGTGACGGAGGGAGCGGACACCAGGGCGGTTTGCGCCTGCATCAGAGCATCTCCACGCTGAGGGCCACGGCATTGCCGCCCCCGAGACACAGGGTGGCGAGTCCAGTCGTCTGCTTCCGGTCCTGCAGAGCATAGAGCAGCGTCGTGAGCACGCGGGCGCCCGACGCGCCGATGGGATGCCCGAGCGCGATGGCGCCGCCGTTCACGTTGACGCGCTCCCAGTCCCAGCCGAGGGCGCGGCCGTCGGCCAGGGCCTGCACGGCGAACGCCTCGTTCGCCTCGATCAGCGCGTAGTCGTCGATAGTCGTGTTGGCTTTCGCCATGAGAGTTTTCACGGCGACGATAGGCGCGAAGAACAGCTCCTTGGGCTCGCCGCCGCCGGTGGCGTAAGCGGTGATGCGCGCCAGGGGTGTGAGCCCGTGAGCCCTGGCGAACGCGAGCGATGCGACGACGAGCGCGCTGGCACCGTCGTTCAGGCCCGGCGCGTTGCCCGCCGTGACGGTGCCGCCCGGCTCAAATGACGGTTTCAGCGCGGCAAGCGCCTCGAGCGATGTGTCCTTGCGGGGCCCTTCGTCCTTCTCGATCACGGTCGGCGTGCCCTTCCCCGGAACCTCGACCGGCACGATCTCCGCCTTGAAGCGGCACGCCGCCATTGCGGCCGCGGCCTTCTGGTGACTGGCGAGGGCGAAGCGGTCCTGCTCCAGGCGCGATACGCCCGCCTTCTTGGCGGTGTATTCGGCCAGGCTGCCCATGTGGACGTCCGAGAACGAATCCCACAGGCCGTCGCGGATCATGCCGTCCACGAGCTCCCGGTTACCCAGCTTGATCCCACCGCGCATGCCGTACACGTAATGGGGCGCGTTGGACATCGACTCCATGCCACCGGCGACCACGCATTGCACGTCGGCTGCTTTAATCGCTTGCGCCGCGAGCATCACCGCCTTGAGCCCCGAGCCGCACACCTTGTTGATGGTGAGCGCGGGCACGGTGCCGGGGAGGCCGGCGTGGATTGCCGCCTGGCGCGCCGGCGCCTGGCCCACGCCGCCCTGCAGCACGTTGCCCATGATCACTTCGTCCACGGCGGCCGGCTCGACGCCCGCCCGGCGCACCGCCTCGCGGATCACGAGCGCGCCTAAGCGCGGCGCGGGGAGCGTCGACAGACCCCCCAGGTACTTGCCGACGGGGGTGCGGCAGGCGGACAGGATCACTGGGGTGGTTTCGTCGCTAGTGCTCATCTGGCCGTCGTTCCCACCCCGGACTTGCGTCCGGGGTCAGTGTGCAGCGGTTTTAGCTGACCCCGGGCGCAAGCCCGGGGTCCAAGCCCGTGGATCACTCTCAAACTAACGGGGCCAGTGAGCGGGTGCGAATCTCCTCACCCAGTTTCGCCACGAATTCGTCTACCGGTAGCACCACCTGCTTCTTCCCTTCCCCGCGGGCGCGCACCGCCGCGCTACCAGATTCGGCTTCGCGCTGCCCCACCACGGCCATGTAGGGCACCTTGTGGAGCTCCGCGTCGCGGATGCGGTAATTCAGGGTGTCGCTGCGCTCGTCCACCGACGACCGGATCGCCGCCGCCCGCAGCCGATCGTGCAAAGTGCGGGCCGCGGGCGCCTGGGCGGCGGAGATGGGGAGCACGCGCACCTGCTCGGGCGCGAGCCACAGGGGGAACGCTCCTGCGAAGTGCTCGATCAGGAATCCGACAAAGCGCTCCAGCGTCCCATAGATCGCCCGATGGATCATCACGGGCCGGTGCGGTCGGTTATCCTCGCCGGTGTACTCGAGCTTGAAGCGCTCGGGCTGCTCGAAGTCCAGCTGGATCGTGGCGCCCTGCCACTCGCGTCCGATGGCGTCGGTGAACTTGATGTCGATCTTCGGTCCGTAAAACGCGCCGCCGCCCTGATCGATGCGGTAGGTGGCGCCGCGGTGCTTCAGCGCCTGCTCGAGCGCGCGCTCCGCCTGGTCCCAGGTCGCGTCCGTGCCGAGCTTTTTGTCGGGGCGGGTGGCGAGATCGAGCCGATAGGAGAGACCGAACGTCTTCCCCAGCACCAGCTCCACGATGTCGAGCAGCTGGAAGATCTCCTGCTCGATCTGATCCTCGCGCAGGAACAGATGGGCGTCGTCCATCGAGAGGCCGCGCACCCGCAGCATGCCGTGCAGCGTCCCCGAGCGCTCGTTGCGATACACGTTGGCGATCTCGCCGAGCCGGATCGGCAGGTCGCGATAGCTGCGCTGCTGTGACGCGTAAATGAGGATGTGCATCGGGCAGTTCATCGGCTTCACCCGGTAGCGCACGCCCTCGGCCTCACCCTCCCCCGCCGCCATCGGCGGGAACTGGTTATCGGCGTACAGCGGCAGGTGCCCGGAGCGCAGGAACAGCTCCTCGCGCGTCACGTTGGGCGTGTAGACCAGCTGATAGCCGCGCTCCAGAATCACGTCCTCGATGAAGCGCCGCAGCTGGAAGTTGAGCATCGCGCCTTTGGGATGCCACAGGATCAGTCCCGGGCCCACGTCCTCCTGAATCGAGAACAGATCGAGCTGCTTTCCCAGCACGCGATGATCACGCTTCTTGGCCTCCTCGAGCCGCCGCAGATAGCCCTCGAGCTCGTCCTTGGTGAACCACGCCGTGCCGTAGATGCGCTGCAGCATCTGGCGGCGCTCGTCGCCCCGCCAGTAGGCGCCGGCCGCGTGCAGCAGCTTGAAGTGCTTGATCCGCCCGGTGCTCGGCACGTGGGGCCCGCGGCACAGGTCGACGAACGGGCCGTCGGTATAGACGGAGATCACTTCATCCGGGCCGAGGTCATCGATGCGCTCGAGCTTGAGCGGGTCGTCCTTGAAGCGGATCTTGGCTTCCGCGCGCGAGACCTCCTCACGCACGAAGGGGTAGTCCGCCTTCACGACGTCGACCATCTTCTTTTCGATCGCCTCCAGATCCTCCGGCGCAAAGGGCCGCCCCACCTCGAAGTCGTAGTAAAAGCCGTCCTCGATCGGCGGCCCAAAGCCGATTTTGGCGAGGGGGAAGAGCTGCCGCACCGCGGTCGCCAGCACATGGGCCGAGGAGTGCCGCAGCACGTCGAGCGCCTGGGGGTCCTTGTCGGTGAGGATCGCGACGGTGGCGCCGTCGGGGAGAGGGCGCGTCAGGTCCCACACGCTCCCGTTGACGCGCACGGCGAGCGCCGCCTTAGCGAGCCCCGGCCCGATCGCCTTGGCGAGATCGGCCCCGGTGGACCCGTGGGGCAGGCGCTTTTCGCTCCCATCGGGGAGCGTGACCCGGATTTCGGCGGCGACCATCGGGTCAGGGAGCCGGCTGGGCGGCGGCAGCGGCCGGACTGGTGAGCGGCGGCAGCCGGCGCCCGTCGCGGAAGTAGAGCGCGACGGCGAACACGATCACCCCCGCGATCGCGATCCAGCGAGCGAGGCGGCTCGTGGGGAGCTCCGGGGCGTCGTCGGGCATGGGACGGAATTCTAGCAGGATGGGGGAGGACCGGGGAGGTTCGGGAGGGTATAGGAGGTTTGGGAGGTTAGAGGAGGTTCGGGAGGCTAGAGGAGGTTGAGACGCGAGCGAACCAACCTCCCCGAACCTCCCGAACCTCCCGAACCTCCCGAAACTCCCGAACCTCCTCTAACCTCCACAGTCCTGTCTATTATAAGGAATGCCGCGCCCCCGCTTCGAGCTTCCTCCCCAGTACGATCCGCACGCCGTCGAGCGCCCGTTGTACCAGCGCTGGCTCGACCGCGGCGTGTTCACCGCGCGCGCCGAGTCACCGCGCGAGCCGTATGTGATCGTCATGCCTCCCCCCAACGTCACGGCGATCCTGCACACGGGCCAGGGACTGAACAACGTGATCCAGGACGTCGTGATCCGCTTCGAGCGCATGCGCGGGCGCGAGGCCCTGTGGCTCCCGGGCACCGACCACGCGGGGATCGCCACCCAGAACGTCGTCGAGCGGCTGGTCGCAAAGGAAGGGAAAACGCGATTCGACCTCGGGCGCGACCGGTTCGTCGAGCGGGTGTGGGCGTTCATCCGCGAGACGGGCAGCACCATCCTCGAGCAGCTCAAGGTCATCGGCTGCTCGTGCGACTGGAGCCGCACCCGCTTCACGCTGGACGAGGCGTACTCGGGCGCGGTGCGCGAGGTGTTCGTGCGGCTGTGGGAGGAAGGGCTCATCTACCGTGGCCACCGCGTGATCCATTGGTGCCCCCACTGCCTCACGGCGTTGTCGGACGAGGAAGCCGAATCGAAAGACACGGAGGGCAAGCTCTATTACATCCACTACCCCGTGGACGGCGGACCCGCGCCCTTCCTCACGGTCGCCACCACGCGGCCCGAAACACTGCTCGGCGACACGGCCGTAGCGGTCAACCCCAAGGACACCCGCCATGCCGGCTTCGTGGGGAAAGTGGCCCGGCTCCCCATTGCCGACATCCCGATTCCGATTGTGGCGGACGAGGCGGTCGATCCCGCGTTCGGAACCGGGTTCGTAAAGGTGACCCCGGCGCACGACGCGACCGACTTCGAAATCGGCCTGCGACACAAGCTGGAGATGCCGTTGGTGATGACCGAGGACGGACGCATGGAGCACGCCACCCGCGTGCCCAAGGCGCTCGCCGACTTGGACCGATTCGAGGCACGCGAGCGGATCGTGGACATGCTGAAGGAGCGGGGCCTGCTCGAGAAGATCGAGCCGCACCGCCACGCGCTGCGGCGCTGCTACCGCTGCGACACGATCGTCGAGCCGCGCTTGAGCGATCAATGGTTCGTGAAGATGCAGCCGCTCGCCGAGCCGGTGCTCGCGGCCTATCGGGAGGCGCGGTTCCGGATCGTGCCGGAGCGCTGGCACGCGACCTTCGAACACTGGATGGAAAACATCCGGGACTGGAACATCTCGCGCCAGCTGTGGTGGGGGCACCGCATTCCCGTGTTCAAATGCACGCAGTGCGATCACCAGTGGGCCGACCGCAAGGACCCGGCGCGCTGCCCCAAATGCGGCGGCCCGGTCGAGCAGGACCCGGACGTGCTCGACACCTGGTTCTCGTCGTGGCTGTGGCCGTTCGCGACCTTGGGCTGGCCCGATCGCACTCCCGACGTGGCGCGGTTCTATCCCGGGCATACGCTCGTCACGGCGCCGGAAATTCTCTTCTTCTGGGTGGCCCGGATGCTGATGTCGGGCTACCACTTCATGGATCGGCGGCTGCCGTTCACGACCGTGTACCTGCACGGCACGGTGCGCGACACCCAGCACCGCAAGATGTCGAAGTCGCTCGGCAACGGCATCGACCCGCTCGACGTGGTGCGGCTGTACGGCGCCGACGCGCTGCGCTGGACCCTGGTGGCGGGCAGCTCGCTCGGCGCCGATGTGATCCTCGACCCGAACGACCTGGAGACGACGTTCGCCCCCGGGCGCAACTTCGCGAACAAGCTGTGGAATATCGGGCGGTTCATCCTGGCGCAGCTGCCGGAGCGGGTATCGGCGATCGACGACCTCGCCTCCGGGACGCTCACGCTCGCGGACCGCTGGATTCTCGGCCAGGCGCACAAGACAATCGTGGCCGCCACGGAACATCTCGAGGCCTTCCGGCTCGACGAGGCCGCCAAGACGTGCTTCGAGTTCGCGTGGAATGATCTCGCCGACTGGTACGTAGAGGCGGTCAAGCCGCGTCTGGCGGCGGCCGCAGCAGGGGCCACTCCGGCCGGCGGCCCGCCGGGCTCGGCGGCTGTCGCGGCCCCTCCTGCGGTCGCCGCGCACGCGGTGCTGGCCTTCTGCTTCGACACGGTATTGCGACTGCTGCACCCGGTCGTGCCGTTCATTACCGAGGAGTTGTGGCAAAAGCTCCCCGGCAGGCAGTCGGACGACCTTCTGGCCGTCGCGCCGTGGCCCACGGTTCCGGCCGCGCTCTCGCGGCTCGAGGACTTCGCCTTCGCGCGCGTTCAGGAGGCGGTCTCCAAGATCCGTGCGATTCGCGCGGAGTACCGCATCGCGCCCAAGACCCGCCTCGCGGCGGCCATCAAGCCGAGAACCGACTCGATCCGAGTCGCCTTCCACGGAGAACGAGACACCATCGTCCGGCTGGCGCAGCTGTCGGAGCTGCGACTCGATGACGGTCTGGGTGGTCAAGGCGCCCACGCCGTGCTCGCCGACGGCAGCGAGGTGTTCGTGGCCCTGGCGGACGCGATCGACGTGCGGCAGGAGTGTCGCCGCCTCACGGGCGAGCTCACCCGGCTCGAGCAGCAGCTGGCGGCGCTCGACGCCAAGCTCAGCAACAAGAATTTCGTCGCGCGGGCGCCCGCCGAGGTGGTCGCCAAGGAACGCGAGAAGGAGCGGGCATGGCGAGACCAGCGGCAGGCGCTGGCCGACAAGCTCAGGTCGCTGGGCTGCTCCTGACCGCCCTGGTGGGCGGGGGCGCGTGCGCGAGCCAGGGCGATCCGCCCGGCGGCCCGCCCCGCACCACCCCCCCGGCCGTCCTGCGCACGGTCCCCGAGTCCGGGAAGGTGGTCCCCGACCTGCACGGCGATGCGGTCGTCCAGTTCGACGAGGTGATCGACGAGATGCCGTCGCGCGGGGCGGCCGCCGGCGCGATCGGCGGGCTCGCCCAGAAGATCGTCCTCTCCCCCGTGGGAGGCGACGTCAAGGTCTCGTGGCACCGCAGCTCGATCCACGTGTCGCCGCACGAGGGATGGCAGCGGGGCCGGGTGTACCACCTGCAGGTGCTCCCCGGGATCACCGACCTGCGGCGCAACGTGACCAAGACCGGGACGACGATCGTGTTCACGACGGGCCCGGCGATTCCGGCCGCGACGCTCATCGGCACGGTGCTGGCCTGGGCAGACCAGCGCACCCTGCCGCAGGCGGTGATCCGCGCCGCGCCGCTCCCCGATACGGTCGCCTACGTCACGCTCGCCGACTCAGGAGGCAACTTCCGGCTTCCCGCCGTGCCGCCGGGGCGCTACCGCGTGTGGGCCATCCAGGACGAGAACAACAACCGACGCCAGGACCGCCGCGAGGCGTTCGACACCGTGACCGTGACCGTGACCGTCGACTCGACCGCGAGCGCGCTGCTGTGGGCGTTCGTGCACGACACCGTGGGCCCACGGGTGCGCACGGTCGAGCCGATCGATTCGGTCGACTTTCGCGTGACGTTTTCCGCGCCGCTCGACCCGCGCCGCGCGCTCGACACGGCCATGGTGCGGGTGCTCACCTTGCCCGATTCGACGCCGGTCGCGGTGCGGGCGCTCTCCACGCCAGCGCGGTTCGACTCGATTCAGGCGCGCGCCCGGGCGGTAGCCGATTCGCTCAAGCGGCTGCGCGATACGACGCACCGAGACACGACGCACGCTCGACCGACGCCCCCCTCCGCAGCAGCCCAGCGGGCACCCGCTGCTCCGGGGGGCGTCGGTCGCGCCGCGCGAGACACCTCCGTCCACCTCGACACCGCCCGGGTCCGCAAGCTGCTGAGCGAGCGCCCCGTCCCCTACGACCGCCTCGTTGTCCAGACGACCCAGCCGCTCGCGCCCGGCGCCAAGTATCTCGTGCGCGTGCGCGGCGCCACGAACTTGAGCGGCGTCGCGGCCGATGGGCAGGGCGTGCTGGTCGTGCCGGTGCCCAAGCCAGCCCCGCCTGCCACCGACACCAGCAAGGCCCGCCCCAAGCCACCATGACGGACCCGCGCCGCCGCCTGCCCGCCGTGGATGCCCTGCTCGCCGAGCCCGAGGTCGCGGCGCTCGCGGCCGCCGGGCCGCGCAGTCTCGTGGTGCGCGCGGTGCGCGACACCATCGACGCCGCCCGTGCCAACGGCGGCAGCGCGCCGCCCGAGGGCTGGAGCGCGGCGATCCGGTCCCGCGTGCGCCGGCTCGCCGCTCCGTCGCTCGGACCGGTGATCAACGCTACCGGCGTCGTGTTGCACACCAATCTGGGCCGCGCTCCGCTCGCCCAACCGGCACTGGCCGCCCTGGCCCGTGTCGGCGCGACCTACTCCAATTTGGAATACGACCTGCTCCGCGGTGCCCGTGGCTCACGCCACGGGCTATGTCGCGATCTGCTCGTCGAGCTGACCGGGGCGGAGGACGCGGTGGTGGTGAACAACGCCGCGGGCGCGGTGCTGGTCGCGCTCTCGGCACTGGCCCGGGGCGGCGAGGCGATCGTGTCGCGGGGAGAGCTGGTGGAGATCGGCGGTGCGTTTCGCATCCCCGACATCATGGCCCGATCGGGCGCCACGCTCGTCGAGGTGGGGACCACCAATCGCACGCATCTCAAGGACTACGAAGGTGCGATCACGCCGGCGAGCAAGCTGCTGCTCAAGGTGCACCAGTCGAATTTCCAGGTCACCGGCTTCACCGCCCAGGTCTCGGCGCAGGAGATCGCGGCGCTGGGACGCGGGCGCGGCGTCGCCAGCCTGTACGATCTCGGCAGCGGGCTCCTGCTCGATCTCGCGCCGTGGGGCCTCGCCGGCGAGCCCACCGTGCCGCAGGCGCTCGCGAGCGGCATGGACGCGGTCGCATTCTCGGGCGACAAGCTGCTCGGCGGTCCGCAGGCCGGCATCCTGCTCGGCTCGCGGGCGGCGATCGAGGCGTGTCGCAATAATCCCCTCGCCCGGGCGGTGCGGGCGGACAAGCTTACACTCGCTGCTCTGGAGGCAACACTCGTCCTCTATCGAGATCCGGTGCGGGCCCGCCTTGAGATACCGGTATTACGTATGCTCACTGAAGACGTCACGGAGATACGTCGGCGGGGAGAGGCGTTGCAGAAAGACGTGGGCGCCGCTGCGGAGCTCGTCGAAGGTGAATCAGAAGTCGGCGGCGGCTCGTTCCCGGAGGCCAAGCTGCCGACCTGGCTCGTTCGCGTGACCCCCGACCCCCGACACCTGACCCCTGACACCCTGTCGGCGCGGCTGCGCGCGAGCGATCCGCCCATCATCGCGCGCATCGGCGACGACCGCGTGCTGCTCGATCCCCGCACCATCTTCCCCGATCAGGTCGAAACCGTCGCGCGCGCGGTGCGGTCCGCGCTCGATGTCTAAGCACGGCCACCGCGCTGTCTTTTTAGACCGCGACGGAACCATCGTAGAAGACCCAGGATTCCTGCACGAGCCGGGCAAGGTGTACCTCCTTCCCGGCGCGGCGGAGGCGATCCGCCGCCTGAATCACGCTGGATGGCTCGTGGTGACCGTCTCGAATCAATCGGGCATCGCGCGTGGACTGTACGACGCCGCGGCCTACGCCGCGGTGCAGCGCCGCCTGGTGGAGCTCCTGACCCCGCACGGCGCCCGGCTCGACGGCGCGTATTTCTGCCCCCACCACCCCGACGTCACGGGACCATGCGACTGCCGAAAACCTGGCCTGCGGCTGTTCCGCGATGCCGCCAGCGCGCTCGACCTGGACCTCCGAGAGAGCTACTGGGTGGGCGACCGGGTGAGCGACATCGAGCCGGCGCGCACCCTGGGCGCCGACGGGCACGGCCTCCTCGTGTCGACCGGACGGGGCGGAGAGCACGCCGCTGGAGCGCGGGCCATAGGCTTTCCGGTCGTCGCGGACCTCGCGGCCGCGGCAGCGGAGATTGTGCGCGGCGCCTAGCGCCCGCAAATTGCGGCGCCATGGAGTCCTGGATATGGCTAGAGACGGTGGTGCTGCTCACGCTCGTCGCGCAACGACCAACGCGCGGCACCATCGCCGTGGGCGACACGGTGCGCGACTCCCTCACGCGACACGATCTCGTGCTCCCGGCCGAAAGCACCTACGCGCAGCAATGGCGGCTACGCGGCCGCGCCGGCGAGACAGTGACGATCGACCTCGCGTCCACCGCGTTCGACGCCTACCTCTTCCTGCTCGGCCCTAATGAGAGCCCGAAGCCACCGCAGGACGACGACTCGGGCGGCCGCTGCAACGCGCGCCTCACGGTGCGGCTCCCGACCACCGGGGACTACCTCATCGTGGCGACGAGCAGCGAGCGGCGCGCCACCGGCGCGTTCACGCTGACCGTGACCGCGGGCCCCAAGCCCGCCGCGCTTGCCCCCTGCACGCGGTGACGCCGGTTCCGGTGGCCGTGCTGGTGTCGGGCGGCGGCACCAACCTCCAGGCGCTGCTCGACGCCCTGCGGGACTCCCCTATCGCACGTATTACGCGCGTCGTGTCGAGCCGGGGCGACGCGGGCGCGCTCGAGCGGGCGCGTCGCGCCGGCGTGCCTGTGCAGGTGCTGGCCGATCCCGCGGACGCGGCCGAGCTGGTGCGGGCCGTTGGCGATGCCCGGCTCGTCATCCTCGCCGGATACCTGAGGCGCGTCCCGCCCGTCGCGGTCGCGCGGTTTCGCTGGCGCCTGATTAATATCCATCCGGCGTTGCTCCCGGCATTCGGCGGCGACGGGATGTACGGACGCCGCGTGCACGAGGCGGTGCTCGCGAGCGGCGTCGCGCTCTCGGGCGCCACGGTGCATTACGTCGACGAGGAGTACGACCGCGGCCCCATTCTCGCGCAATGGCCGGTCCCGGTGCGCGCCGACGACACGCCGGATTCGCTCGCCGCGCGCGTGCTCGAGGTGGAGCATCGGCTGCTACCCGCCGTGGTGCTGGCGCTGGCGCGGCTGGGAGTGCCGGAGCGGCGGGTGCGACTCTCCACGCAAGGCTCGACCTTCGTCACCGGAGACGAGATTGAGATCACGTTCTCACAGGACGGTTAGAGGAGGGGCGCTGGCGGTGCTTCTCCTCACCGTCTATCCGTCGAACCGCCTACCCGCCCAGTCACTCGAAGCAATCGCCCTGCGCTTCGCGGGCATGACCGCCGTCACAGGGCTCGAGCAGGCGATGACCGACTCGCTCCTCGCCTTGCTCCCCGGCAGCACGCACGACCGCGCCGGCAACGTCACGCTCACGCTCGGCCAGGGCGCACCCAAGCGCCTGCTGCAATGTCCGCTCGACGAGGTGGGCTACGTGGTCGGCAACATCACGGACCAGGGGTACCTGCTGTTGCGGCGCGTGGGGGCGCGCACCACGTATCCGCTGTTCGACCAGCAGCTCGAGGGTCACCGCGTGACCGTGTTCGGCACCAAAGGTCCCGTCCCCGGCGTGGTGGCCGTGAAGTCGACGCACTTGACACGCGGTCGGGTCGCGACCGGCGCGCCCGACCCGGTGTTCACTGTCGACAACGCCTACGTGGACCTGGGCGCCGCCACGGCCGCCCAGGCACGGGCGCTCGGCATCGACGTGCTCGCGCCGATATCGCTCGCCAAACGGCCGCTCCCCTACGGCGATCGGCTGCTGGCCGCGCCCGGCGCCGGCCGGCGTGGCGCGTGCGCGGCGCTCGCCGCCGCCGTGCAGGCGAAGCCCAAGGTGAGGGGCACCATCGTCGTCGCGTTCACGGTACAGAGCCTGTACGCGAGCAACGCCGGACTCGCGAGCGTCAAAGCGCAGCTCGGGCCGTTCGACGACATCAAGACGGCGAGCCTGCCCACGCGCTACACGGACACGGTGGTCGAGACGGTGGCGCTGGCGGACGTCGACAAGCTGGCGCGAGAGATGGTGCAATGGATGGAGGGACGATGAGGGCACGCGCGATTGCAGCGGCGCTGCTCGCCCTTCTGCCCCTCCGGCTTTCCGGGCAGGATTCCTCCCGGATCGCCGAGGCGCAGAGCGTGCTCGCGCCGCTGATCGAGTCCTACGGCGTCTCCAGCGCGGAAGGGCCGGTGCGCGAGACGGTGAAGCGGCTCCTGCCGGCATGGGCGAAGAGCGAGACCGACACGGCGGGCAACCTGTGGGTGCGCCTCGGTCAGGGAAACCCACTGGTCGTGTTCGTGGCGCACATGGACGAGATCGGATTCCGCGTGACCGGCGTCCGCGACGATGGGTCGCTCGAGCTCGAGCCCCGCGGCGGCTTCATCGCGTCGCTGTTCGAGGGCCAGCCGGCGCTGGTGCATACCGACAAGGGCGACGTGGCCGGGGTGTTCATCCCGCGCGACTCCGGGCTCACGCGTCACACGCCGCCGCCCTTGCGAGTGGACGTCGGGACGACGTCTCGAGCGACGACCCTGGCGCGGGGCGTGAGCCCCGGGGCAACGGTAACGATGCCGAAGCAGTACGTGCGCCTCGCGGGCACGCGCGCCACCGGCCGCTCGTTCGACGACCGCGTCGGCACGGCGGCGCAGCTGCTGGCGCTGCGGCACCTGGACCGCGCGGCCCTGAAGCATCAGGTGATCTTCATCTGGAGCGTGCGAGAGGAAATCGGGCTCGAGGGCGCGGGCGTGGCGGCCGCAGCGCTCGGCACGGCACCCCGCCGCGTGCACGCGATCGACACGTTCGTCTCCGCCGACTCGCCGCTCGAGGTCCCCAACTTCGCGGTAGCGCCGATCGGGGCCGGCGCCGTGGCGCGGGCGCTCGACAACTCGTCGGTGACACCTCCGGCATACGTGGACTCCCTGTTTCGTCTGGCGCGCGCGCGCGGCGTGGCGCTGCAGCTCGGCACCACCAACGGCGGCAACGACGGCTCCATGTTCACGCCCTATGGCGTGGTGGACGTGGCGCTCGGCTGGCCGCTCCGCTACTCCCACTCCCCCGCCGAGGTCGTGGACCTGAAGGATGTCGCGAGCCTGGCGGACCTGATCCGAGCCATCGCCGAGAGCTGGTGAGAGCGCTGCTGTCGGTTTCGGACAAGCGCGGCGTGGTCGAGTTCGCCCGCGATCTGGTCGCGCTGGGGTGGGAGCTCGTCTCCACCGGCGGCACGGCCGAAACGCTGCGCCAGGCAGGCCTCGCGGTGATCCCCATTGAACGTGT
>DATNOR010000037.1:0-23945 GCA_035601235.1 Gemmatimonadales bacterium | reverse complement strand
GCCGGGCGTGACGTCGAACGCCGCGCTCGTGGCCAGGCTGAGACCGGTGCTGGTGGCGGCGAGGGTGTATCCCGTCCCCGTCTGCTTGATGCTCAGGTCGGAGAAGGTGGCAATGCCCGCGAAAGCCGCGATGGCGCTCGTCCCGCCCAGCGTCGCGCCACCGGGATTATTGCCCAGCGCGACGGCGATGCCGCCGGTGAAGCCCGTCGCCAGGTTTCCGAACGTGTCGAGCGCTTGCACCTTCACGGCCGGCGCAATCTGGTGATCCGCCACCGTCGTCCCCGGTTGGACGGCGAACGCCAGCTGCGTCGCGGTCGCCGGCGTGATGACGAACTCGCTGCTGGTCGCCCTAATCAGCCCGGTCGCCCTGGCGGTCAGCCAGTAGCCCGCGCTCGCCTTGGTGATGCGCAAATCGCCGAAGCTCGCCACCCCGCTCACCGCCGCGACGCTCGTCGTACCGCCGAGGGTCGCGCCCCCCGGGTTGTTGCCGAACGACACCGACACCGTCCCCGTGAACGCCGGCACCGGGTTCCCGACCGGATCGAGCGCCGTCACCTGGACGGCCGGGGTGATCGTCTGGCCCGCGACCGTCGTCGCCGGTTGGCCGGTAAACGCGACCTGCGTCGCGGAGCCGGGGTTGATCGCGAAGGACTCGCTCGTGGCGCCGGTGAGCCCCGACGCGGCGACGGTGAGCGTGTAGCCCGTGCCCGCCCGGTTGAGCCGCAGATCGTCGAAGGTCGCCACGCCGCTCACCGCTCGGACGGTGGTGGTTCCCGCGAGCGTGCCGCCGCCCGGATTGGCACCGAGCCCGACGGTCACGCTCCCCGTGAAACCCGGCACGTCGTGACCCTGTGCATCGGCCGCGCGCACCTTCACCGCGGGACTCAGCAGGTCGCCCGCGATGGTGTTGCCAGGCTGGACGCTGAACAGGAGCTGGGTAGCCGTCGCCGGGCCCGCGATATCGCGGTGGCAGGTGGCGACGCTGGCGGCCGCGAGCGCGAGAACGGCGCGCGCGACGCGGCGGATGCGGGAAAGACCGGGGACGGGGTGACGGGTCATGGCTGGGGCCACAGCCCGTCGGTGGCAGTTTTCGGGCCCCGCTAACTCCTTGGGACAGCGGTCGCCCGATCCGGCGCGGCGCCGAGTTGTGGCAGATCGCTGACAGAGTGCTCGCTAACTTCGCGGAAGAAGTTGCTCACGGGGCTCGCGCCGTAGCGCCCTCGCGCAGCCACTTCCCCTCGGCCCGCGCCATCTCGAGCGCCCGCGCGGCGCGTCCCAGCAAGCGGCGTGGCTCAATCGCTGCGGTGCGCAGCTGGCGCAGCGAGTCGTAGCCGGCGCGCAGCCCGAGCGCCACGTCCCCCTTCCCATCGCCGTTGCCGCCGGCGTGCGCCGCGCCTTGGAGCCGCTGCGCCAGCCGGCGCGCCCCGACGCGGTTCGCTCCGGGCGCGACGACGGCGAATTCGGTGAGCCCCACGCGTCCCACCGCGTCGGAGTGGCGCGCCGTGGCCCGCACCAGCCGGGCGACGTCGCGCAGCACGCCCACGCCGAGCTCGCCCCGCACCTCGGGCGCGACGACCACGCACGCCACGGACGTGTTGTGGTGCGCCGTCTGGAGGATCAGCTCCCAGGCGCGCCGCGCGAGGCCGCGCCGCGTGTACAGGCCGGTCAGCTCGTCCACCAGGCTGCGCTTGGGCGCCCGCTCGGTCTCGAGCTTGGCGACCAGGTAGGTCTCGAGCTTGCCGAGCAGCGCGCCAGTGTCCACCGGCGGGCGCAGCAGCTCCCACACGCCGGCGCGCAACGCGCTGAGATGGTCTTCCCGTGTGGGACGGTCGTGCACCAGCAGCAGGATCGGCGTGCTCGCGCCGATCAGGGGATCGGCGCGCAGCAGCCGGCTCAGGTCCAGGCTCTCCGAGTCGGCGAGCCGCGCGTCCAAGAGGATCACGTCGGGGCACGCCGCCCGCGCGCGCGCCAGCACGGCCGTGCCGGCGAATACACGCAGCACGGAATACCCCTGTCGCCCGAGCGTGCCCTCGACGTCCCAGAGGGCGTGATTCTGCTCGCTGGCGATGAGGATGCGCGGCGGGCGCGTTAGGCGCGGCCGAGTGGTCATACGGCGTGGACGGTTGAGTTCAACAACGTAACTAAAGATACCCCGGTGCGCGCAGCCGGTTGCACCTCGGTCGCCACGGCACGGGGCGTGCACAGGAACTACGGTGCGCCGTCGGCGGTAGGACCCGATTCAACAGGAGGTGCCTTATGGAAGCCCGCATCACAGCACAGTCGCAGTCGTTCCGCTTGCGGGAGCGACTGGAGGAAGCCAAGGTCTCGCACGGGGAGGAGGCCCGGGTGGACCTGCCGGGCGTGAGGGTCGCGGTGCTCGCCGCCACAGGCGAGGCGCAACTCATGTTCTGCAACATGGGCTCGATCCGCGTGCGCCAGCTGATGCAGCGGGGCGATGAGCGCCCACTCGCCACCGACGTCACGCTGGAGGGTCTGCAGGTCCCCGCGGTGGGGATGTACGATCTGGTGAACGCCTACCTCTCGGTGAACGGCAGCATCCACGTGCGCGTGGACGCCGAGACCGAGGTCGTGCCCGCGTGCGATCTGGTTCAGAAGGGGTAGCCGAGGTCGAGCTCGACGATCGGCGTCGAGCGGGCGGTTCCGGACACGCTCAGGCTGACGCGACCGGCCACCGTCCTGGCGCCCAGCTCGACGCCGATACCGTCGACCCAGCCCGCGGGCTGGAACGTCCAGCGGTCGAGTACCGTGCCGGCGTTCCAGCGCACGCGGGCGAACAGGTCGGGAGCGACGGAGACCTGCCACTGGGCGCCGAGCTCCGCCTTCTGGACGTGACGGCCGCCCCGCTCCTGCACATGCAGTCCCGCGAACGCGACCATGCGGTCCGGAAAGAGGTAGTAGCCGTTGGCGCCCCCCAGGAAAAAGAAGTAGTGGGGCGGCGGCGTGCCGCCCGAGGCACCGAGCGTCGCGCCCGCCCAGAGTGACACCCGGCGCCCCAGCGGCAGGTACCCCCGCACGTCGCCGCTGTGGTGCGAGAACGCGGTGCTCCACTCGGACACGGCCCGCAGGCCCACACCGCGGCTCGGAAACACCCCGCTGTCGTACGTATCGAGCTCCACCACACCCGCCGCCGTCGCGAACGTGCGGTTGATCGGCGGCGAATCCACCGCCGCCACTGCTTCGGCCCAACGCGCGTGCTCGCCCTTCACTCGCAGGTACAGCGCCGCGGCCGTTCCCAGGCGCCGCTCGAGCGATGCCGTGACCGCCCCCAGATCGACCCGCGCCTCCGCCACCCGCCGTCCATCGCGAAACAGGTCGAATGGGCCGTGCGCGTACGCGACGCGCGCGCCCAGCGCGAGGCTCTGGGCGTCGCCCAGCGCCTGCGCGGCGCCGAGCCCGACGCGGATCTGCTGGCCCAGGCGGGCGTCCAGCTCCACGCCGCCGCGCCCACCGGAGAGGAGCACCGAGGCCTTGTAGCGGCTGTCGTAGCGCAACCCCAGCCCGAAGCGGCCGCCGGAGCGCTCGGTGATCAACAGCGTCAGCTCGCCCTGCTCCAGGCGATAGCGCACGTTGGCGAACAGCCCGGTGGCGTAGAGCCGCTCGATGCACGCGCCCAGATCTCGCAGCGAAATCCACGCGGGCGGCTCCAGCCCGAGCGTGCGCGCCAGATACGCCTGCGTCACCGTCCCTCCTCCGGAGACATCGAACCGCACCCTCGTCACCCGCACCGAGTCGGGCGCCGCGGGCATCGGGTGGCGAGGCTCCACCCTGCGGTGCCCCACCTTGGCCTCGATCTCGGGTAGGGCGGCGCGCGCCGCCGCCTCGCCCCGCGCCATCAGCTCGCCGGCGCGCCCGAACCCGAAGCTCGTGAAGGCGCGCACGTCCGGCACGATGAGCACGTCGCACGCGGCGCGCTCGGCGCGCTCCGAATCCCACACGCGGAACGACACCGATTGCGCCAGCACGTCCACCAGCGACACGATCGAATCGCGTGGCTCGAGCGGATCGGTCACATCGCTGCAGATCAGCACGTCCGCGCCCAGGGCACGCGCGTCCCGCGCCGGCAGGTTGCGCACCACGCCGCCGTCGATCAGGACGTTCGGCCCGAGCTCGACGGGAGCGAACACGCTCGGCAGCGCCATGCTGGCACGGATCGCGTCCGGGAGAAATCCCTGATCCAGCACCACCGCCTGGCCGGTCTCCAGGTCGGTCGCGACGGCCGCGAACGGGATGGGGAGCCGACGGAAATCGTGGATGCCGTGCGCCGACCAGGTGAGCCGG
Source organism: Gemmatimonadales bacterium (assembly GCA_035601235.1). GTDB lineage: Bacteria > Gemmatimonadota > Gemmatimonadetes > Gemmatimonadales > GWC2-71-9 > AG41. The sequence continues at coordinate 19,646 of DATNOR010000037.1, read as the reverse complement.
GTCAGGAGCTCCCAGATGCGCTGGCCCGGCACGACGCTCTTGGGGAGCTGGATGCCGCCGCGATAAATGGGGAGCGTGAGCAGCAAGCGATCCGCGGCGACCTTGCGATCGATCGGCAGGTCGCGCCGGTCCACGGGATCGGTGAGCAGGCGAAACCAGTTCTGGCCGCGCACGATCGTGTCGAGCTGTGCCGCGCTGTAGCCGACCGCGTACAACCCGCCGACGACGCTGCCCATGCTCGTGCCGGCGATCACGTCCAGCGGAATACCCGCCTGCTCCAGCACTTTCAACACGCCGATATGCGCGAGGCCGCGCGCCGCGCCCCCACTCAGGGCAATGCCGATTTTGGGGGTTTGTGCGTACGCCGGGAGCATGGCCCCACCCGTCAGGGCGGGGAGCACCAGGCCGAGCGTGAGCCCGAGTCGAGGGGGTCGCATAGCGCACCCAATCGTAGCACGCCCGGGCCCCGCGCTGCAGCGGACTGTGGCCGCGTCGTTGTGGCCACGGGCCCAAAACTGTTGCGGGCCCGCGCCATTTTGTGAGGCCCGCCGGGTGACCATGCAGTGTGAGATGGGGAGCACACGATTTGCAAACCGCCCGAGACGGTTCCGTTCCTGCGAGGCAACATCACTGTTATGCAGCGTCGGCGGCTCGTTGACCGCAGGCAAAGCCTGGGTCGGCGGATGGTGCGGGACCGTCGTCGTAATACGGTCTCGGTGTCGGTCGAGCGGCGCAGCGGTATCGACCGCCGGACCAGCATGGCGCGGCGCTCCGGGGGGGACGGCGGCCACAGCCGGGAGCGCCGTCGGCGCTGACCCGGCCGCTACGCCCTCAGAGCTTCGGACTCACCGCCGATTTGTCCCGCGACATTTCGAACGCACACCACCCGGAGTCTTCCCAGGCGACGGGGAACAGGCCGTTGCAGCGCGGGCACGAGACCTTGAGCGCATGCTGGGCCAGGGACGCGCGCGCACTGCACTGCGGGCAGACGCCGTAGCTCGGTCCCCAGGACAGGGGCGGCTGCGGCGCGCTGGCGACGCGGGGGACGACGGACCAGAGCTGGGGGCGAAACGGGAGAATCTGCAGGAAGGTGCGCGGGACGGTGACGAGGCGCCGGTTCACTTCGAGCACACCCTCGGCGGGGGTGGCTCGCATCACGCGATACCACGCGCCGCGTCGCAAGTCGCGGCAGGTGCGGACCCGCGTGCGGGCCCATTGTTCAGTGTGCGGCATGGTCGCCCTCCAGGGCGGATGACGAACGCGAGGCGGTAAAACCCTGCGGGGCGCAAGCTCAGTGTGTCGCCCGGGACGTGGTCCGGGCTGTCGGCTGGATCACAGTTTCGGGGGTCGGGGGACTGGGGGTCAGGGGTCAGGGGTCAGGGACTCGCGATGAAACCCCGAAGGGTCGCGAGTAGAAGCAGATCCGACAAACCAGGCCCGTGAACCCCGGGGCATGGCCCCGGGGTCGGTCTACTCGAATAGGCTATTCCCCCTGCTTACTTGAGATCGATCCTCCCCAACTTCTGCACGCCCGACAGCGCCAGCCACAGTCGCCGCCGCGTCGAGTCCACCGCCATGTTGCGCACCACCGAGCCCGGCGTGGGGATCTTCACCGTCTCGGCGCGCTCGGTCGTGGGGTCGAAGGCGACGAGCTCGTCCGTGCCCGACTCGTCGTACCAGATGCGCCCGTCGGTGCCGATGGCGATGCCGTAGGGCTGGCTGCCGTCGCCGCCCGGGCAGGCGATGTCGCGCACCTGACCCGTGGCGGGATCGAGCCGGCCCAAATGCCCGCGGGCATAGTCCGAATACCACACGATGCCCTGGGCATCGACGATGAGGCGGCGCGGCCGGGCGTTCGCTGCGGGCAGCGGAAAGATTTTCAGCGAGCCGTCTGCGGGATCTATGCGGCCGATCTGGTTGGTGCCGAACAGCGCCATCCAGATCGAGCCGTCGCGCGGACTGGCGACCAGGCCGTAGGGGTGGGCGCGCGGGGTCGGCACGGGGAACAGCTTGGCCTCCCCCGTCGCGGGGTCGAGCACGCCGTAGAGATTCGCGCCCTGGGCAGTGAACCAGACCTTGCCCGCATGATAGAGCGGCGTGTGCGGGTCAGTCGCCGCGGCGGGGAGCGGGTACTCCTTTATCGCTCCCGTGGCGGGGTCGAGCCGGCCCAGGCGGCCCTTGAAGTTGGCGGTGTACCACACGCCGCCGTCCGGCGGGGGCGCGACGACGATCCCGTGCGGCCCTGAGACGGGGGTCGGCGTGGCGTAGTCGGTCACCTTGCCCGTCGCCGGATCGAGCCGGCCGATGTAGCTGTTCGCCTGGTCGGTGTACCACACGATCCCGTCCGCGCCGACGGCGGGGTCGTGCGGGAACGCTTTGGGGCGCGGCAGCGGATACTCGACGACGGCGGGAGCGGGATTCGGCGATCGGGGCTCGGGAAACGGGAGCAGCACGCACAGCAACAGCGCTGGGCTGATCCGAAGCAGGAACGGGCGGGTCATCGGTGGTTCCTTGTGACGAATGGTTTGCGCGGGGCAGTCGGGAAGATGATGTGAGCCGGTGTGCGACGCCGCAAGCGATGTGCATGTGGCGGCGGGGCCACACCGGGCGCCAAGAAGCAGATCCTTCGCGCCTGCGGCAATCCTCACCCCGTCGTGCCCCGCAACGGCCGGCACCGGGCGCGCCGTATTACCATCTGATATAGCTTCACCTTGATGTAGCTTCACCCGTCCACGATGTAGCTTCACCCGTCCACTCGGCACGTCGCGGGCCATGGGATACCTGCTCCAAAAGCTGCAGCACAAGGACGTCTGGGAGAGAATTCTGCGCGAGCGGCTCACCGAGCCGCTCCATCTGAACGGCTTGTCCCTGCTCGTCTGGGCGCTCGGCTCGTACCGCGCCAAGATCGCGTTCGATCTCGTCGTGCGACAATGGAACGCCTACGGCATCCTCAAGGCCGCCGACCACGCCAAGGCACTCGGCATTCGCCGGGTGTCGGTGGTGGAATTCGGAGTGGCGGCGGGCGCCGGCCTGATGAACATGGCGGAGATCGCGCGGCGCGTGACGCGCATGACCGGGGTACAGTTCAGCCTGTACGGGTTCGACACCGGCCAGGGGATGCCGGCCCCCACGGACTACCGGGACCATCCCGATCTGTATCAGCAGGGCGAGTGCGGGATGGACGTCGTGGCGCTCCGCAAGGCGCTTCCTGCCAACGCGCAGCTCGTGCTCGGCGACCTGTCCGATACGGTCGGCCCGTTCATCCGCTCGTTGTCGCCCCGGGAGCCGATCGGCTACGTGTCGGTCGACGTGGACTACTATTCCTCGACGGTCTCCGCGCTGCGGCTGCTGACCGCGCATCCCGAGAAGTATTTGCCCGTCACGATCATGTTCTTCGACGACCTCAACGACGAGCGACATACGAGTGCCTGCGGCGAGCTGCTCGCGATCGAGGAGTTCAATCGGGCGCACCAGCTGCGCCAGATCGAGGCGTACCGCTTCCTCGAGAATTCCCGGGTGTTCCGCCGGGCCGACTGGATCAAGCACATGTACTGCCTGCACGTGCTCGATCACCCGCACCGCTCGACGCGCAGCCGCGAAGCGCTGCCCAAGGTGTGGATTGAGAACCCCTACCTGAAGAAATCGGCCCCGGCCCCGGCCCCGGCGCTCGCCCAGCCCGGCACGCAGCTGACTCACGCTCCTCCTCCGCCATAAGCGCGGAACGCGCTGATCCCTACCGCACCGCGATTCCGTGCACTGTCCGCACCGCGCCCCCCACCCCCTCATCGCCACCCCCCAATCCCGAGCCGAGCCCGTGCCGCACCATGCCGGGACCCGAGATGATGTTGGGATCATTCACGCCGTCGCCGTTGCAATCGAACGCGCCGTTGTCCACCACGACGGTGCGGTCGCCGGCGTAGGTGTTGGCGCCGGTCGTGACGTCGAACACGAGCCCCGGAAGCCCCGCGTTGGCCTGGAGGTTGTTGCCGACGAACGCATTGCCGCAGGCGAGCCGCACGAACACGCCCGCGATCCCGGCGCCGCTGACCCGGTTGTTGCTGAACACGTTGTTGAGCACGGGCAATACCGCCTGGGGCGACGTCTGGATACCGAACAGACGAGCCCCCTGGATGGTGTTGCCCGAGACGCGGGAGCTCGCGAGCCGGGTGGCGCTCACGCCGGCGCGCCACGGCCCGATGGCCGTATTGTCGGCGATCACGGCGTTCGCTGCATCGAACGGACGGATTGCTCCCTGGCGCCCGCCGGTGGACGGCGCGGTGGTCACGAGCGTGTTCCGCTCTACGCGCACGCCATCGATGCGGATTTCGCCGACGGCGCCATTCGTCTGGAGCTGGATGCCCGTGAACGGCCCGAGCGCCTGGAAGGCGTTGTCGCTCACCACGGCACCGATGCCCCCCGCGATGAACGCGCAGACGCCGTCGGGCGGGCAGGTGACGCTGTTGTTCGTGAAGGTGGTACTCTCCGCGAACGCGGTCACGCCGTCATTCTCCGAGAGGTACGGACCGTCGATCGCCTGGCTGGCGTCGAGCACCAGGTGATCCACGCTGACCTTCCTCGCGTCCACGGTCAGCATGTCGGTGACGCTCCCACCCGGAACGGCGAACAGGCCGGAGCCGGGCGTGGCGCAGGTGATGGTGACGCCGGCGGTGCGAATGGTGTCGTCCTGGGTGAGGCCGATCATGCCCTGGATGCCGATGACGGTGCCGGGCGTCGCGGCCGCGATGGCGCCGCGCAGCCCCGCCTCGTCGCTTACGGTGACCGTGGCCGGGGTCGGGCAGGCGGCCGGCGCAGCCGCTGCGAACAGCGGGCGGCCGGCCGTCGGCACGGCGCCCTGCTCCCGGCACGCCGCAGCGAAGGCCAGGAGCAGGGGGAAAGCGTAGGTGACGCGCTTCATGGCGGGGCTCCTAGTGTGAGACGTCGATGATGACGTTCTGATTCGTGCCGATGTTGCCGCTCGCGCCGGGCGAGATCACGATTCCCACGACGCTCCCGGACGCGTTGGCCGAGGCAGACGTCGAGACGCCGCTCGAGTGCTGGAGGAACCCGGGGAAGGTGACTTCTGACGTCCCGCTCGAGCGCTGGGTGAAGAAGCCATTGGCCGTCCAGTCCACGGTGATCACGCCGGGCGACCCTCCGAACGTGAAGAAGTTGGGGTTGCCAGCGGTGTTGGTGCTCAGGTGCAGCTGCTTGCCGCCCCCCGCGAGGTCGCCCGCCGGGATCTGGCCGCTGCCTTCCGAGAAGCTGCAGCCGAAGGCGTTGCACTGCTCGATGAAGTAGAAGAGGAAGGCTTGAGGGTTGGTCACCGAGCCGCCGCGGTTGACGCTCAGCTCTCCGAACGTGAACCCCCCGCTCGGGTCGCTCGAAAACCAGTTGGTGGACCCGAAGGCGCCGTTCGAAATGAAATGCGTCTGGTTGCCCGGCCCTCCCCCACCGCCCGGGAGGGTGTCTGCCGCGGTGGCGAAGCTGGGACGCGGCCCCGCCGCCTGCGCCGCGGACGTCGTCGTCGAGTCCTTGCATGCGCCGAATACGGGAACGAGCGCGAGCGCAGCCCACCGAATAAGCGTGCGAATGTTCATCGTAGCCTCCTCCCGATATTGTTACCGCATCACCGTAGTGGCCCACGCCGGAATCGGCGTCCACGCGGCGTCGTTCGTGACTCGCGGGCTTATCGCTGCTTCTTGTACGGGAACGCCTTGGCCACCGTCTTCCCGACGGAGTTGCGCAGCGCATCGGGCGAGCTGAACAAGCCGCCCGCCTTCTCGATGTTGTGCTCGTAGATCAGCTGGCCGTCGCCGCCGTCGTAGATGGCGACGTCGGCCTTCACGTCGCTGCCCTTGGCGAAGCCGAACAGAACGGCGGTGACGATCTGCCCGCCCGCGCCGTGCTTCTTGTACTTCGTCACGCTGCCGCGCATCACCGCGTCCACGCCGAGCATGCGGCACAGCTCGCCCGCGGGCAGCAGGGCGGCGGCGCTGTCGGTCACGCCGGCCTTCTGAATCAGCCGGTCGGTCTCCGCGATGTCCTGGATCGACGTGGTGTACTGGTCGCGACGCTCGGCCAGCTCGTAGTAGATCGCCTCGCGGATCGCCTGGCCCGCCTTGGCGCCCTCCGGCTCGGTCGAAAGGTTGGCGATGGGCGCGATCGCGAAGGCGTGGACGCGCGGCTGATAGGTCGTCGCGAAGTTCGCCGCGAGGAAGTGATGGGCGCATGCGGTCGTCGCGAGCAGCGCGATCAGATGGGAAGCCTTGGGCGCGTGCATGGGTCTCTCTCCGGTTCGTGAAGTCGTCGACCAGGTCCGCCTCGAGCATCGCGGGCGGCGGTCAAGCGGGACTCAAGTGCCTCGAGAGTGCCCGACGGGCGGGGCCGGCGCAAGGCACGCGGGCGCGGTGCCTGAGTCGGTGTCGCTCGCGCGACTGTCGCATCAGCGCCACATCGCTGCACCGTTCCGGCCTCATGGGCCCCACCTTGTGCTGCGGCCACGCCATGCACACTCTGGTACCGGGTATGCCATGGGGGACCACCATGACCACTGACGGGCCTTTCACGGACTCGACCGCGGGGGACTCTTCCGGGGCGGGGGGAGCGCGCTTCCCCCGCCAACCCCTCCCCACCGACCAGTCGGTGCTGTGGCGACCGGCCGTGCAGGAGCTGGCCCGCCCAGACGACGACCCCAGTCTCATCTTTATCGCGCAGCGCGCTCTCGCCGCGGTCGAAGACCACCTGGTCTCGGCGCCGCACGAGGCGCTGCTCGGCTTTCTAGTCGGACGGGTGTTCGAGACGCCCGAGACGGGGATGCCGTACGTGATCGTGCACGGCGCGGTGCGGGTGCCCCAGATGATCGTGGACGGCGCCAGCGAGCGGGTGGTGGCGCAGGCGCTCGCGGCGGCGCAGCGCATGCTGCCCCCCGAAGACGGCGTGGTGGTGGGTTGGTATCGCAGCGATCCGACCGGGGTGCTCAAGATCTCCGCCGACGATCACCTGGCGCACGTACGCCATTTCCCCGGCCCGTGGCAGGTCGTGCTGCTCATGACGATCCGGCCGAGCGGTGCGCGGGGCGGCTGCTTCCGGCCGGCGGGAGAGCCCGGCTCCCCCGCGCCGTACCTGCCGTTCTACGAGCTGCTCGACGCCGAGAACTTCCGCGACGGCTGGAAGCAGCCACGCGTCACCTGGAGCAACTACTGGTCGCCCGACCCGGCCGTGTGGCGGGTGCGGTCCGAGCCGGCACGCCCGCCACGGGTGACGCCGTCGGGGCGGCCGTCCGGCGCGGGCCGGTTCATCCCGATCGTCGAGCCCGACGAGTACGACGACCCCGCGTGGCGTGGGCCGCGCCGTCCGGGAAGCGGCGCGTGGCGCTGGTGGCTGCTCGCGCTCGCCGCGGTGACGGGCGCCGTGGCGCTGGGGGTGCGGCTGGGACTGGGACCGTCGCAGGCCACCGACTCGCCCCCGCCGCAGGCGGCCGCGCCGGCCTCCTCGCCCCAGGCGAGCGCCGCCGACTCCGTGCGACAGGCGATCGCCGGGTACCGCGAGCAGGCGAGCCTGTTCGCCGCGCGACGCACCGCGTGCGCGGACCTGGCACGCGGGCTCACGGCGGTGGACGAGGCGTGGCTGCACTATACCCTGGCGGCGCCGGCGGCGGCGGGGGGAGATAGCCTGGCCGCGGACGTGGACCAGGTAGAGGGCGACTTCGAGCGCTCGGGCTGCCCGCGACCGTGACGCTCGTCTTCGTCGCGGCGCTGGGGATCGTCTTCCAGCAGGGAACACAGCCGTTGCGCAAGGCCGAGCTGGTGCGGCTGCTCGCCACGAAAACGCGCTCGCGGGCCGACGTGATAGCGCTGGTGCGCCGCAACTGCGTCACGTTTCGCCCATCGGAGCGCGATCGCGCTGATCTGCGCGCCGCCGGCGCCGACGACGTGCTGCTCGCCGCCATCGACCAGTGCCTGCGCGCACGCGCCGCGGTGCGTCCCAGCGCTCCCGCCCCCGCCCCCGGCCCCACCCCCACCCCCACCCCCGCCCCGCCCGCCGCGCCCGCCGAGCGGGCGCCCGTGGCGCGTCCCCCGCGCCCGCTGGTCGCCCCATTGCGGGTGATCGTGAGCCAGCAGATCGCGGCGCCTACCGGTACAGCGGCCGACGTCCCAGTGCAGCTGTACCGCGGCGCCGACCCTCAGCCCGGCGTCGAGCTGCTGCTCAGGGGCGCGAGCGCGATCCCGGGCGGCGCCACGCAGGATCCCGTCGCCATCACCGACTGGCGCGGTGTCGCGACGTTCCACGTGCTCGCGGGCAACACCCCGGGGACGTACCGGCTCACGGTGGCGATGCCGAACGGCCCGCCGCTCGGGCCCACCACGCGGATCGATTTCATCACGACACCCGTCCCCGCGCCGCCGCCCCCGCCCCGCCCCGTCGTGTCGGACGGCCTCACGCGGTTCACGCAAGGCCTGGACCTGCACGGCACCGCCGGCGCCGCGCTTCCGGTGCCGCTGGTGCTGGAGGTGCGGGACACCACGGGCGCGCCGTTCGTGGGACAGATGGTCACGCTCACCGCGAACGGCGGCACCGTCGATCCCGCGGTGGCGACGACCGACCGCACCGGTAAGGTGCAGGTGCACGTGACGCTGGGTGAGCGCGCCGGTCCGGTGGTCGTGACCGCGAAGGTGGGACCGCTCACGCGCACGGCGACGATGTACGCCGATCCCGGATTGGCGCGCGACCTGGTGCTGGAGCGGGGCGGCACGCCGCTCAGCGGGCAGCTGACGCTCGCGTCGCGCGACACGGTCGTGCTGCGGGTGACGGCGCGCGACGCCCACGGCAACCGCACGGCGCTGGACGACTTCGCGGCCACGACCACCGGCCGGGTCGTGGAGCTGCGCTCCGCCGTGATGGCCGAGTCGGCCGCGGTCGTGACGTTGGCGCCCCGCAGGACCGGGACCGGTGAGCTCGACCTCTCGGGCTCGGGCGTGCGGTCGCGCGTGAGCGTCAACGTGGCACTGAGCGGTGGACCGCCCAGCGCGTGGGCGATCGGCGCGCGCTCGGCCTGGCTGGGCTCGAACGACCCCTGGCTGGCACTACCCAACCTCACGAGCGTGTCGGGCGTGGACTGGAGCGTGTTCGGGCGGCGTACCGTGGTCCCGGGCCTGTCACTCGCTGCCGGCGCGGCCGCGGGCTCGCTCAGCGCCGAGCGGACCGCCGGGAGCGCGTCGCTAGTGCTGTTCGAGGGATACGGGCGCGCCGAGCTGTCGCTGGTGCCGCGTGGCGTGGTGAGCCCGGTGCTGGCGCTGGGTGGCGGCGCGTATCGCCTGAAGAGCGCGGACGGGGGGCAGACGTTCTATCACACGAACGGGTTCTGGTCCGCCGGCGGCGGGGTGGACGTGGCCGTGTCGCCCAGCGTGACGCTGGAGCTGCGGCTTGAGCGGCACTGGATGCGGGACACGAATCTCGGCCACGTGGCGACGCTGTGGCCGCTCGCGGCGGGGGTGCGGGCGGGGCTGTAGATCACGAAAGCATCTCCCTGCTGTCATTGCCGCCTTCACCGAACGCAGGTTCTCCACATCTGAAGGTCCTTCGCATCTGCGGGAAAGCAGGTCCTTCGCGCCTGCGGCGCTCAGGATGACAGCCTCGCTCGCCTCGCGATGGGAGAGAGATAAACCACTCTCCCTTTTCTCTCTCCCTGAAACCGCGCGCGACGTGTCATCCTGAGCGAGCGCGCGGAACGCGCGCGAGCGAAGGACCTGCTGTTCCTCGCCCCTTCACCAAGAGCAGGTCCTTCGCACCTGAAGGAAAGCAGGTCCTTCGCGCCTGCGGCGCTCAGGATGACAGCCTCGCGAGCGCTCTAGTGACTGATCGCGAAAAACCAGGCCGCGATCACCGGGCCGCGCGGCCCCCGGCTGCCGGGCGCCGGCGCGGGTGACCCGGGCGGCGGCGGCCCATACTCGGGCTGGAACAGGTACGCCACGTGTTTCACCGGATCCACCGTGATGGTCTTGGCCCCCCGCATCGTGGCCACGGTAGCGAGCACGTGGTAGCGGTCGGGAGCATCCTCGTGCACCACGGTGACGTTGCTGTCGCGGCCGGCGGGAATGTAAATGAGCTTGTCCGCCGCGTCCCACCCCAGCGCGTCGACGCCGTCGCCGTTGGCGATCGTGGCGACGATCTTGCCGGACGCCGGATCCACCACGACCGACGTCTTGCCGCATCCGGAGAAGATCCGATTGGTGGCGCGATCATAGGCGATGCCGGTGGGGCCCTCGCACGGCGCCAGCGGCCACGACGCGACCACCTTCAGACTCTTGTCGTCGATCACCTGGATGGTGCTCTTGCCCTCGTTGTTGACGAAGATCCTGCCCTTACCGTCGCTCGCCGCCCCTTCGGGCGAGTTGTCCTCGAGCTCGACCGTGCCGACGATGTCACCGCCCGCGGGATCGAGCGCGACCACGGTGCCGATCGGACGACTGTGATTGGTGAGGATGATGTGGCCGGAGAAGTCGTCGTACATGATGCCGTCGAGCCCGCCCGTGGACACGCGGATCTTCTTGATCACGGCGAGGCTCGCGAGGTCGAACATGGTGACGGTCGAGTCGCCGCCGTTCGTGATGAAGCCGTGATGCGCCCCGGGCACGAGCGCGATGCCGTGGGTGCGCGGCGTGTCGGGAATGTCGCCCAGGACCTTCCCGGTCGCGCCGTCGACCACCATGACGTGCGTGCCGCGCGACACGAACACCCGCCCGGTGCCGGGCTCGGCCGTGAGGTAGTCGGTGCCGCCGTCGCCGCCGATGCTGAACCGGGCGACCTTGAACGTCTGGGCCGGGCCGACACGGGGAAGCGCCGCGAGCGCGGCGCAGAGCAGGACCGCTGCAGCAGGTGAGCGACTGGTCATGAACCATCCTCGGTTAGGGGCGCGCCTCAATATCGCCGTGGCGACGCGTTCTCCACAATCTCGTGCACATTCCCACCCACACGTTGCCCACACGTTGTGCAAACACGCGTGAACCGGCGGCGCGTGAGGTAACGCACGACGCGCGCCAGCCGGATGCGACATCGTAGAGGCCCGCGAGAACGACTGGCTCCGTGATCGAACAGCAGTGGGCTCGGGTCAAAGGCGCCGCGACCGGAGGAGGGTTGCGGCGGGGGGCATGGTACCGCGTGGTGCAGCTGTCGTCGCGCGAGGCGGTGGTCGCGGTCGAGGCGCAGGAGGTGCGCCTGCCGCGCGGCGCACTCGAGTTCGCGTCGGTGCGACCCCACACCTGGACCCTGGTGCCCACGCCGGCCAAGGCGCGCGGCATGGAGGTGCGGGCGGGTGAGCTGTACGCGGTGTGCCCGGGGTGCCGTACCCGGGCGCCGCTCGCCGGCAGCCCGCAGAGCCTGCGCTGCCCGCGCTGCAAGGACACGTTTAAAGTCGGATGGGAGGAGTGGTTTATCCGGGGGAGGCGGTAGCCTCATCCCCGTGTGGTCCGGCCTTGAAAGGCCGGCTCGGCGCAGGGTGCGCCCTAGAAGGGCGCGATGCTACACCAACAGAGTCCGCATCGGGTGGAGTGTCCGGCGGAACGGATCGAACACGAGACCGAGAATCTCGAGCGTGACCACCCCGAGCAGGGCTTCCGCGTCCCCCGGCTGGCCCAGGACCACGGGCGTGTGGCCCTCGCCCTGCGTGAGCGACAGGTGACACTCTGAGACAGCCCGGCGTACCGTAGTGCCGTCGGCGAGGACGAACTCCATCTCCCGTTTGGGGGCGAGGCCGATGGTGCGCCACACCGGCTCCGGGAGAAGGGAGTAGGTCGCTCCGCTGTCGATCAGGAAGCGCACGGTCGCTTCCGCGCCGGTCGGGCCGCGGACGATACCCTGGACGTAGCTGATGCCCACACTCCCGAAGATGGACGGCGATCGCCCAATCGGCGTGATCGAAAGATTGCGCACAGGGGCGAGGATACGCGAGTCCTCAGACCCTCCGTCGTTCCCCCTTTTCGTCTTGATCCCCTCACCCTTCGGGAGGGGGGAGACTCAGTCCGTCCTTCGTGCCCAGCCCTTCCCACCGATCCTCTTCACGTGCGCCCCATCACACGGCACCGTTGCGTCTCTGCCCCGTGGACTGCGCGCCGCAAGGAACCGACTCGCCGTCCCCAGGTATCCCGACGTAGGAGTCGTAACCTGGAGCAGAGCCATGCCGCAGCGTATTCATTTCGACGATGGGCGACACCGGCCGCGACCCGTCTTGCGGTTCCTCCTGGTGATAGCCATCGCGTTGCTGTGCGCCGCCGGGTCGAGCGCGGCGCAGGTGGACGAGGTCGTCGCGGGCGCGAGCGGGAACGCGGTGCTCCGAGGGCCCTGGGTCACGGCGCCGTGGCGCAAGCCGCTGCCGCGGCTGGCGGTCTTCGTGCTCGGCTCGTTGGTCTACGAGCGGTTCGTGGACCACTCGGGCTGGAGTTGGGGTGATTTCAACCAACGGCTGGCGAGCTACCTCGTGGCCGAGGCGGCCGTGACGGGTGTGCGGTGGGTCGAGCGGAAGGGCGTGAGAGCGCCCTCGCCCGGGCCGGCTCGGCGAAGTCGGGGTGATCCGTGGTGTCTGAGAGAGCCACGCCGCGGAACGCTCGGGCCGGTCGTCCCGGGGCTGGTCGCACCCGATAGCTCGTGCGGCATGCCGTTGCGGCGGTAGGGAAACCACCCTCCCTTCCTATCTTTTCCGAAGCCGGGCGGCGTTGTCATCCTGAGCGAGCGCGCAGTACGCGCGCGAGCGAAGGACCTGCTTGCGGACGCTTCGCGCATGAGGGGGAACGCGCGCGAGCCAAGGACCTGCTGTCAGGGACCGCACGCGAGCGACGGTACTGCTGTCTGGACGCGCGTCGGGCACGGCCGAAAGCAGGTCCTTCGCGCCTGCGGCGCTCAGGATGACAGGCCCGCTCACTAAGGAGGAATAGAATAAAATGAGGAATAGAATAAAATAAGGAGACGAGCCACCCTCCGATGCATAATGAGGGGCCATGGCGCCGAAAAATGATGCCGGCCGCGAGGCATGAATGCACGATTGTAGCAGGTCATGCGCTGCTACTGCGTCTACATCATGGCCAGTCGGTCGCGGGTTTTGTACGCAGGCGTCACCAACGACATCGTGCGGCGTGTGGATGAGCACAAGCGTGGCCTCGTCCCCGGCTTTACGAACAAGTACCACATCACTCGGCTGGTCTACTTCGAACGGTTCACGCACGTTCGTGACGCAATTGCCCGCGAGAAAGAGATCAAGGGCTGGGTCCGCGCTCGAAAGATCCGGCTGATTGAAGAGCGCAACCCCACCTGGGAGGACTTGGCGCATTTCTGGCTCCGAGACTCAGGGCGCCCGCCATGACTTCCATCTCTTCTTTTCTCACGGAGCCACGCGGCGCTGTCATCCTGAGCGAGCGCGCGGAACGCGCGCGAGCGAAGGACCTGCTGTCACACACAGGGCAGCGAAGGACCCGCTATGGTGCAGCAGGAGGCGTCCTTCGCACCTGCGGGAAAGCAGGTCCTTCGCGCCTGCGGCGCTCAGGATGACACGTCCGCCCGCTTTCGTTGGCCTCACCCCCTGTCCCCCAAGGGGTGAGGACCAAGACGGGGGAACTACCGAGGGAGAGGGATCACCGGGGTGACACCCCCGCCCACGGCGGGCTCGACAACGGCGGCTTGGGGCGATCGCCGGTCGGCCCCTTGACGGTGACGTCCTCGAACAAGAGCGACGGCACGACGTAGGACGCCGCGTAGCCCAGCCCCGCGCTCATCATCTGCAGGTTCATGCCCCCGCCCGAGCCGAAGGCCGCGAACATGCCGCCGAAACTTTGAAACGGGCTGGTGTACACGGTGCGGGATTGCGACGCGGCCACGATGTCCTTGAAGCTCGCGGCCGTCACGCCCGACACGGCGCCGTTGCGGATCGGCTCTTCGTGCCCATCGGGAAACAGCTTCACGGCCACTGCCGCCTGCAGCGCCGGCGACTCGTCGGCGTCCTCTCCCATGTCTCCCATGACGGCCAGGAGCTCCAACGGATCCGACAGCGCCAGGCTCGCCGGGTTCGCGAGCCGCCGCACCACGATGGCGTAGGGCCGGCCGCGGGCTGCGGCGCGCTTGAGCAGGTCCGCCCGCAGGGCCTGGTCGCTGACCCCTGAGTCGACCGTCACGACGAGGTTGCTCACGACCCCTCCCACGCCCCAGCGGTTGCCCGTGCTGTGGGGGATGCCGCGCACCGGCACGCGGGTGGAGAGCAGCGTCTGCAAGATGCCGTGGTCGACCAGTCGGGTCTCGCGCGCCGCCACGGCGTCGTCGTCCACGCGGTAGCCGCCGATGTAGTGTCCCTCGTAGCGCGTGAGGGTGGGATTGTCGACGACACTCAGGAACGTGGGGAGCACGCGCCCCCCGATCTGATCGAGAAACGGACTCTCGGCCCGGGCGGCGAACTGCTCCATCATGGGATTGGCGGCCATGGGCCGACGCGCGGCGACGAGCCGCGACGCGAACACCTGATTGACGAGCTCGCCCGCGGCGTCACCCTCGAACAGCACCGGACCGTTGTACACCTCCGCCACCGGGGTCTGGCGCAGGCGCGTGAGGCGCGTCGCCAGGGCACGCACGCTGTCGAGCAATCGGTCGCGGGCAGGGAGATCGGTCGGTGTGCCGCCGTAGAACGCGATCGCGTCGCTCACGGGCGTGCCGTCCGCCGCCTGGGTGGCGGCGTGGATCCGCAGCACCAGCCACGGCGACGATCGGGTGAACGCCGAGCCCTCGCTGTTCAGGTAGCGGGTGCGCACCACGCCGGCGCTCCACGCCACCCCGGAGCTGTACACCTCGGGAAAAGCGCGGAAGGCGGCCGAGAGGGCGCGCACCAGCGCCGTGGCCGCCGCGGTGTCGAGCGGCGCCGCGGGCACGACGTCGCTCATCACGACGGGAGGCTCCCGGGCGAAGTCGGGGAGGCGCTCGGAGCGCGTCTGGTTCTGGAGCGCGGCGCGCTTCTGCGCCAGCTGCTCGACCGCCCGCTTGTAGGCGCCGTCGGTGGCGAGCCACAGCTGGCGCCGGATCTCCTGGTACTGGTCGTCGAGCGGCAGCAGCGCACCGCCGCGCAGGCCGGACAGCATGCTCATGGTGGGACCCGGCATGCCCATGAAATTGCTGTTGTCGGACTCGTAATCGCCCACCCGCAGCTCGACGCGCAGGTGCCGGGTGCGGATGGCGGTGCCGCGCACCAGGCCGCCCAGACTCGCGGCGGCGTCGGCGGCCTCGATGTCGTCGATGCGGTAGGCGACGAAGTAGGGCTTGGGGAGCGTGTCGAGCCGCAGCTCGGCCATGGAGCGCGCCAGCTCGTCGCGCATGGCGCGGCTGATCGGGTCCTGGGCCGTCTGCCCCTGCGCCCCCGCGGCGCGCGCGCCGAGCCACAGCATCGCGCCCGCCAGCAGTGCCGATCTCATGGCGTCGCGGCCGGACCGATGGGCGCCGGCAACAGCGGCGGCCGCTCCCCGGACTTGAGCTTCTTCTGGACCTCGACCTGCGAGACCAGCAACCCGGGCGACACCGCCGACACCGGCACCCAGCCCGACTCGGCGCCGCACATGCCGTTGAACACGGCGACGTGGTCGTCCGCGGCGGCGATCTTCGAGAATGTGGTGAGGGGCGTACCGATGAAGTCCACGCCGCGCACCAGCTCCTCGCGGCCGTCCGGGTACACGCGATACACCATCACCGGCATGACGTTGAACGCGTTGGGAATGACGCGCATGGTGATGGTGAAGCCGCCCTCGATGTCGTCGAACAGCAGGCCGTACGGCTTGTTCTCCCGCTTGATTGCGTCGATCAGCATGCGCTTGAGCTCGGCCTGGGAGTGCGGCTCCGTCGTCTCGACCACCAGGTTCGACTGGCGCGCGACCGGCGGGAGGCCGAGCTGGGCCCGGCCGTGTCCATTGGAGCTCGCGAACCCCTCGATCGGCGAGCGCGCCATGAGGAAGGTCTTCAGGATGCCGTGCTCGACCACCGCCACGCGGCGCGCCTTCACACCTTCGTCGTCGTAGCGATAGAACCCCGCCAGCTCGGTGCCGCCGAGCCGGCGCAGCGTGGGGTCGAAGTAGACGGAGAAGCCGGGCGGCAGCACGGCCTCGTTCACCTTCTTTTTGAACGTTTGCCCTTCGATGTCGAGCTTCTGGCGATGGCCCTCGACGCGGTGCCCGAACACCTCGTGGAAGAACACCGCGCTGGCCCGGCCGGAGAGGATGGCGGGCCCGGTGTACGGCTCGAGCGGCGGCGCCCGCCGCAGCGCGTGCAGGTCGTCGATCATCTTCTGCACCGCCGCGAGCACGTCGCGATCGGACGGCAGGCCTTCCGGGGTGAAGGCCCAAAACGATTCGTAGCGGGGCAGCTCCATGCCGTCGTCGGCCTTGGAGAAGGCGGAGATGTACAGCCGATAGATGGGCTGCGAGGTCTGGAGCTCCGTGCCCTCGCTGTTCACGTACCAGCGCGTGTCGACCTCGGCCATGAAGACGGCCTCGGCTTCGTAGATGTCGCCGTAGCGGGCGAAGGGCGCGGTATAGCGCCGGATCTTCTCTTGCCAGGCCCGGGCGTCGGCGGCGATGCGGGCCACCGGCTCGGTGTAGGTCTCGCGTGGCTCCGCCGAGAAGTCGGGCGCGGTGTCCTCGGCCGCCACGCCGACGGCGGCGTTGGTCTTGACCCAGGTGAGCTGCTCCACGGCGCGCTTGTACCTGCGGTCGGTCGCGTACCACAGGGCCGCGCGAATCGCCGTCGGGTCGTCGTCCACCGGGATCTCCGCCATCCCGCCGAACCCCGAGAAGCCGCGTCCGGGGAAACCGCCGCGCAGCGGGTGAGTATTGTCGAAGCGGTAGTCGCCCACGCGCAGGTCCACGTCGAGCGCCCGATGGCGGCGCTCGTTCTGCTGCGTGATCGCGCCGAACGAGCCCGCGACGTCGAGCGTGTGGGCTTCGGTGATCTCGTAGCTGAGAAAGTAGGGCGCGGTGGGTTGGCCCTTGAAGGTGGTGAGGGAGCGCGCCAGCTCGGCGCGCATCGCGTCCAGCACGGGCGAGGAGGGGCGGGCTTGCGCTCGGGCCGCGACGGCAACGCCGGCGCAGAGGAGCAGCGCGACTACGCCCGACCTTCGTGCCCCCTCTCCCGAAGGGAGAGGGGGACAGGGGGTGAGGACCACGTGGGGAAACATAGCACGGATCACCGGCTGCTCGCCCGTCTCCTGCGCTCGAGCAGCGCCCGGCGCTCGCCGTTGCGGCGCGCCACCCCCGCGCCGCGCGCGACGCCGCGACGCTCGCCCCCGCTCCGGCGCTCGCGGGCCGCGCGGCGCCGGCTGGCACGGCGGTCTGCTTTGAGTCCCTCGGCGGGAGACGGCGCGCGCGTCTCGCCCCACGCGATCGCGAACGCCACGTTGCAGCGCGGGCAGCGCCCCGTGTCATACCGGCGCTCGGGGAGCTGGGCGCGATGGCGGCACCCGGGGCACACCATGTACGACTCGCGTGCATTCGCGGGGTGCACCACGGTCCACTCGGACGGCGGCGTGTCGCGCAGCTCGACGAGCGAGCGGGCGATGGTCACCGTGCGCCCCCGCACCGTCAGCTGCACCTCCTTGGGGGTGCGGCCCACGACCGTGTACCACGCCCCGGCCCGCAATCCCTGGCGGCCGGGAGTGAGCAACCGGGCCCATTGCGCCAAACGCATCACGCAGCAACCCCGAATGAGTGGTGGAAAACCCAGCAAGGCACGTGCCCCCAAGGAACCCCGGGGCATGGCCCCGGGGTTGGCCACCCGAACCAACAGCTTGACCGTCCGTGACTTAGCCCGCATGTTCTGGCCTCCGCGTGGTCTCCATCATCATTGTCAGCTTCAACACGGTGCGCGAGCTGCTCGCCTGCCTCGAGTCGATCGAGCGCGCCACGCGCTCGGGCCCGCTCGGGGTCGAGGTCATACTGGTCGACAACGCCTCGGCCGACGGCACGGTGGAGGCGGTGCGCGCCCGGTTTCCCGCCGTCCGGGTGATCGCGAACGACGCCAACGTCGGATTCCCCAAGGCGAACAATCAGGCCCTGCCGCTCGCGCGAGGGGAGTACGTGCTGTTTCTCAACCCGGACTCGGAGCTCGGGCCCGGGACGCTGGAGCAGCTGGTGGCGGGCCTGGAGGAAATCCCCGAGCGCGCGGCGGTGGGCCCGCGGGTGCGCAAGCCGAGCGAGTTCATGTCGCCGAACTGCGCGCGCCGGCTGCCCACCCTGTGGACGGAATTTTGCGACCTGACGTGGCTGGCGCGGATCTTCCCGCGCTCGCGCCTGCTGGCGTGGAAATACTACGCAGGATGGGACGGCACCACGGACCGAGACGTGGAGTGTCTCCTGGGGGCGGCGATGCTATGCCGCACCGCGCAGGTGCGCGCGCTCGGGGGCTTCGACGAATCGGTGCCGCTCTACCTCGACGACATGGATCTGTGCAAGCGGCTGGGCGCGCTGGGCCGGCTGCGCTACTTGAGCGCCGTGCCGCTATTGCACCATTACAGCGTCAGCGCCCGCAAGCAGCCCACGGCCCTGATGAGGCGACTCGGCCTGCAGGCGACGTATCAATACTTCGTGAAGCATCGCGGCTTGGGCTATGCGCGGGCGTACGTCGCGATCGTCGCAGGGGTGGGCCTCGCGGCGTTCCCGCTGGGGTTGGTGCGGCTATTGGGCGGATCACTGAAGAAAGCGCGGCGCCGCTGGGACGAAGCGCGGGTGTTCGTGGACTGGGCGTGGCGGTCGAAGGCCGTCACGTATACTCTCCCCCGCCTATGAGAAGCAGGATCCTTCGCTCGCGCGCGTGCCGCGCGACGGCGCACCCCCTTCGCAGTCTCCGGGACAACAGATCCTTCGCTCGCGCGTGCCGCGCGCTCGCTCAGGATGACAACGCCGCGCGGCTTCGGAAGAAGTAGGAAAGGGAGGGTGGTTTCTCTCCCTCCCTCCCAAAAGGCGGCGCCGTTGTCATCCTGAGCGCCGCAGGCGCGAAGGACCTGCTTGCCCGCAGATGCGAAGGACCTACTTTGGGTGAACCGTGGTGAGTCCCCAGTAGGGGCGCAGCTCATGGGTCGCACAACCTACAGGCTGCTGGACCTCGGCGTGCGCGCCTACAACGCGCTCATCGAGCGCCGCCGGCGGCCGCCCGCGGATGCGCCCGACGCGGACCTCAGGGCCATTCGCGCCAGGGCGGCCGTCGGGACCGATATTTCAAGCCATCTCGAGGCCCTCTACGTGGCGGGGCTCGCGGCGCATCCCCGCCTGATCGTGGAGCTGGGGGTGCGAGGAGGGGAATCGACCTTCGTGTTCGAGCGAGTGGCGCGCCGCTCGGGAGCCGACCTCGTGAGCGTCGACATCGCCGACTGCGCGAACGTGTCGCGCTACGAGCGCTGGCACTGGGTACAGGAGGACGACGTGCGCTTGGGGCGGCGGTTTCGCGGCTGGTGCGAGCAGCGCGGCCTCGAGCCACTGGTCGATGTGCTGTTCGTGGACACGAGTCACGTGTATGATCACACGCGCGCCGAGATGGACGCCTGGTTTCCGCACCTGAGCGGGCGGGCGGTGGCCTTGTTTCACGACACCAACATGAAGAAGGTGTTCCGGCGGCGTGACGGCACGCTGGGACTGGGTTGG
>DATNOR010000036.1:0-8964 GCA_035601235.1 Gemmatimonadales bacterium | reverse complement strand
AGTGTCGCCGACAGGAAGTTCGCCAGCGTCCCCGCGATCATGGCCCGGAACCCGAGTCGCGCGAGGTCGTGCTTGCGGTCCGGCACCAGCGCGCCGATGCCCCCGATCTGGATCCCGACCGAGCTGATGTTTGCGAAGCCGCACAGCGCGAACGTGGCGATGGTGAAGGACACGGGATCGAGCTGTCCCCGGAGCGGCCCGAGCTGTGCGTAGGCGATGAACTCGTTCAGCACCATGCGCGTGCCGAGCAGGCCGCCGATGGTTCCCGCGTCATGCCAGGGCACGCCCATAACCCAGGCGATGGGGCTGAAGAGCCAGCCGAGTACCGTCTCGACTTTCTCCGGAAACCACGCGAAGACGTGACCGTGTACCCAGCCGAAACCGCCGTCCACCAGATAGATGAGCGCCACGAACGAGACGAGCATCGCGATCACGTTGAGCATCAGGGACAGACCCTCGCTCGTCCCTCGCGCCGCAGCGTCCACCACGTTCACGTCCGTGCGCGGAATCTCGATCTTGACGCCGCCGCGCGTCTCCGGCGTCTCCGTCTCGGGCTCGAGGATCTTGGCCATCATGATGGTGCCCGGAGCGGTCATGATGACGGCCGTAAGGAGGTGCCGGGCCTCGATGCCGAACGCGATGTACGCGGCCATGATCGATCCTGACACATGCGCCATGCCCGCGGTCATCACGGTCATCAGCTCGGAACGAGTCATCCCCGGAAGGAACGGCCGGATGGTGAGGGGCGCCTCCGTCTGCCCCATGAAGATCGACGCGGCGACGTTCAAGCTCTCGGCCCCGCTCGCGCCCATGACCCTGTTCATCAACACGGCGAACGCCCTCACGACCAGCTGCATCACCCCGAGATAATAGAGGATGGCGAACAAGGCGGACACGAAGATGATCGCGGGGAGCACTTGAAACGCAAACACGACGCCTAGGCTCGACTGCTGCTTCCCGATCTCCCCGAACACGAACTCCGAGCCCTTGTAGGAAAAACTGAGGATCGCCTTGACGGCGTCGCCGAGGCCGCTGAACAACGTCTGACCGAACGGCACTCGCAGCACAAAGATCGCGAACACGAGCTGCAACCCCACCCCCCAGGCCACCACCCGCCAGCTGATCGCGCCCCGGTTGCGCGAGAGCGCGAAGCCGATCGCCAGGATCAACGCGATCCCGAAGATCCCGGTGAGTCGCTGTGGAATCGAACGGGGAGCCCCCTGGGGCACGGGCGGAACGGTCGGCTGCGGCGCGCTGTCCGCCGTGGGCTGCTGCGCGCGGATCGCGCCGTGCACCGAGTTCCAGGCGAAGCGCGGCAGCGTGAACACGAGCAACGCGCACACGAACGTGACGGCGACAGCCGCGACCGTACGGCGCAGCGACATTAGAGAGCCTCCAGTTCGCTCTGCACCCGCGAGACCAACGCGACCTTCTCGAACTCCGGGAGAAACGCGCTCTCGCAGGCGTTCAACACCACCCGGGCGAGGTCCTCCCGCGCCAGACCGCCCTGCGCGTGCGCGAGGAAATACTCGTCGCTGAGCGACACCCCGTCCACCAGCCGACCGTCGGTATTGAGGGTCACGACCACGCCCCGATCGAGGTAGCGCTTAAAGGGGTGCTCCGCGAGCGATGACACGGTATGAGTGTGGAGATTCGACGTGAGGCACATCTCGAGCGGCACGCGGTGCTCGACCACGTACTCGAGCAGCGGGCCGTCCTCCCCCAGGCGCGTGCCGTGCCCGATCCGCCGGGCGCCACAATCGTGCAGGGCCTGCCGGATCGAGTCAGG
This sequence comes from Gemmatimonadales bacterium, assembly GCA_035601235.1. Classification (GTDB taxonomy): domain Bacteria; phylum Gemmatimonadota; class Gemmatimonadetes; order Gemmatimonadales; family GWC2-71-9; genus AG41. Next base: position 7,175 of record DATNOR010000036.1, on the reverse strand, counting down.
GCCGTCTCCTTCGCCCGCGTGACAGGTGCACGCCATGTCGTGCTGCGCCGCGTAGGCGAACGCCCCTGCATGGTCACGCGCCGGGAAGCCCCGCTCGGCTCCAGCGAGGTCGAACCCGACGACGCCCGCGGAGCGGTACTCCACCGCGGCACGCGCCAGCTCGAGCGACTCGGCCGGCGGCCGGGTGCGGATTCCGCACACGATCACCCCAACCTTGCTGCCGGTTTCCGCTTCGCCGCGCTTGATGCCGGCGAGCGGCGCCTCGATCGCCTGCGCCAGCGTGAGCGCGGGCCGGTGCAGGAGCGGCGAATACCGCACCTCCACGTAGCGCACGCCGTCGGCGGCCACGTCGAGCACGAACTCGTAGGCGACGCGCTCCAGCGCCGCGGCCGTCTGCATCACCGACAGCGTGATCTCGTACTTGGTCAGGTACTCCTCGAGACTCTTCGCGTGTTTCACCGACAGCGCCCGCGCCAGACCTTCGGGGGTGTCCGCCGGAAGCCGGATGCCCTGGACCCGCCCCAGCTCGAGCATGGTCTCGGGCCGGAGGCAGCCGTCGAGATGCACGTGCAGCTCGGCCTTGGGCCAGCGCCGCAGCAGCTCCTTCGAGAGGCGCGGCGGCCCCTGGCGCGCGCTCACCACCACGCGGAAGATCGCCCCGCCCTCCCCCACCGGATCGCCCCCGTCCACCGGCCGGCCCACACCGTCGGTCACGTACGCTGCGCCGCTGCCGACCAGCTCCGCGAGCTCGTGGTCCAGCTGCTCGACGGCGTCGCGCACGCGCGCGCCCGGCGCCACGCTCACCGGGCGCTCGTTCACGAACACCCGGATCATGGCGACAGACGGGGGACGGGCGGTTGCGCGGCGGCGAGGAGCACCAGGGGCACGTACATGGTGCGCTGAAAATTGCCAAGCGCGAGTGGGTTGCGCTACCTTGCAGCGCGCCGAGCCGAAGGACCTAGTGCCGACCAAACCCGCCAGCCACCGCATCCTCGTCGTGGACGACGAGCCCGACATCACCGCGCTCGTCGCCTATCACCTGGCCAAGGAGGGGTATCGGGTCACCACGGCCGCGAGCGGGCGCGACGCGCTGCGGGCCGCCCGTGAGGAGCGACCCGATCTCGTCGTGCTCGACCTGATGCTCCCGGGCGCGTCGGGATACGACGTCCTCACGGACCTGCGGCGCCGGGAGGAGACGAAGGAGCTCGGCGTGATCGTGCTCACCGCCCGCAAGGACGAGTCCGATCGCATCAAGGGTCTCTCGCTCGGCGCGGACGATTACCTGCCCAAGCCGTTCTCGCCCCAGGAGCTGGTGCTGCGCGTCGCGGCGGTGCTGCGCCGCCTCGCCGCCCCGGCCGTCGCCGCCGGCGGGCTGGTCACGGCCGGTCCGATCGCGGTCGACCGCCACGCGCATCGCGTCACCGTGAACGGGGCGGAGGTCGAGCTCACCGCGACCGAGTTCAAGCTGCTCACGACCCTGATCGAGCGCGAAGGACGCGTGCAGAGCCGCGCCCAGCTGCTCGAGACGGTGTGGCAGGCCCAGCCCGACATCCAGACGCGTACGGTGGACATGCACGTGCAGCGCCTGCGCCAGAAACTCGGAAGGGCGGGCGATCATATCGAGACCGTGCGCGGCGCGGGGTATCGCTTCCGGCGCCCCGACGCGCGGCCCCGCACGCGCGCGTGAAGCTCGCCACCCGGCTGTTCGTCACGAGCAGCCTGCTGGCCGCGCTCGCCGTGGCGGGCCTCGCCGTCGCCGCCGACCGGCTGCTGCGGCGCTACCTCGAGGACGAAATCGCCCACGGGCTCGAGCGCGAGGCCCTGCTCATCTCCACCCTGCTGCCGGCGGATTCGCTGCGCTGGTCCGAGTTCGCGCGCCAGCTGGGCGAGAGCGTCGGGCACCGCGTCACGCTGATCGACCCCACCGGGCGAGTGCGCGGCGACACCGAGTTCGACCGCGCGTCGCTCGGCGGGCTCGAGAACCACCTCATGCGCCCCGAGGTCCAGCAGGCGCTGGCGAGCGGCGAGGGACGGGGAAGGCGGCTGAGCGCGTCCACCAACGAGCGCCGCATGTACGTGGCGCGACGCGGCGGGCCGCCGGGGCTCGCCGTCGTGCGGGTCTCGACGACCCTGGCGGCGGTGGATGCGCAGGTGGGCGCCGTGCAGAGCGCTGTGGCCCTCGCGGGACTCGCGGCCGTGCTGGGCGCGGGCATGCTCGCGTGGATCGTCTCGCGCGAGGTCGCCCGGCCGCTGGTGCAGCTGGGATCCGCCGCCCGCGCCATCGCGGACGGACGCCGGCCCGAGTTCCCCGACGCGCGCGTGCCCGAGGTCGCCCAGCACGTCGTCGCGCTGCGCGCCATGCACGAGCAGCTCGACGGGCGGTTCGCGGAGCTGGTGCGCGAGCGCGAGGAGACCGCCGCGCTGATCGAAACCATGACCGATGGGGTGCTCGCGGCGGATACGCGCGGCGCGATCGTCACCCTCAATCGCGCGGCGCGGTGGCTGCTGGGGTACGGGGCGGACGATCCCCTCCCAGCCCTGGCCGGGCTGTTCCACGAAAAAGCGGCGCGCGACCTCGTCGAGACGCTCCTCGCCGGGGGCGACGCCGAGCCGCACGAGCTCGAGCGGGGCGGGCGCGCGCTGCTCGTGACCGGCCGCGCCGTGCCGAACGGCGGCGCGCTGCTCGTGATCCGCGACGTCACCGAGCTACGGCGGCTGGAAGCCGTCCGCAGGGACTTCGTCGCCAATGTGTCCCACGAACTCAAGACGCCCCTCACCTCCATCGCCGGGTACGCCGAAACGCTCGCCACGGAAGACGCGGGCAAGGAAACCGAGCCCTTCGCCCGCACCATTCTGAACAACGCGCACCGCATGCAGCGCCTGGTGGACGACCTGCTGGACCTGTCGCGCATCGAGTCGGGATACTGGCAGCCCAGCCTCGAGCACGCCGACGCGGCCGCGATCGCGGCCGAGGCATGGGCCGCGTTCGCCGACCGCGCCCGCGACGCCCGGGTCGAATTCACGGTCGCCGCCACCGCCGGCGGTGGCGTGACCGCCGATCCCGATGCGCTGCGCCAGATTTTCACGAATCTGTTCGACAACGCCCTGCGCCACACACCCCCGGGCGGCCGCATCAAGGTGTCGGTGGACCGGCTCAAGGGAGGGGGCGTCAACGTCGCCGTGGCGGACACGGGCTCGGGGATCGGGCCCGAGCACCTGCCCCGCATTTTCGAGCGCTTTTACCGCGCCGACCCCGGCCGCTCGCGCGAGGAGGGGGGCACCGGGCTGGGCCTGGCGATCGTCAAGCACCTCGTCGAGGCGCATGGCGGGCGCGTCGAGGCCCGCAGTACCGTCGCCAAGGGCACCACCGTGAGCATATTCTTCCCGGACCGAGCTGCGGCATCGTAGTCACCCTTCCCTCGTCCCCCGTCCCTCTTCCCTGTTACACGTCCGTCACACTCTCGTCACCGCAGCTTGACCGCCGCGGGGCATCGTGCCCGCGTGCGCATAGGACTCGTCTCCGACACGTACCTCCCCCAGGTCAACGGGGTGACGACGGTGGTCCGCCGCATCGTCGCGCTGCTGCGCGGGCAGGGCCACGAGGTGGCCGTCGTGGCACCGCGCTATCCGGACTTCGCCGGAGCCGCCGGCGAGCGCGAGCTGCGAATCGGCTCCCTGCCGTTCCCGCTGTACCCGGACATCCGATTGTCCTGGCCCAGCTTTCGCCGCGTCGCCGAATTCTTCGACGAGTTCCAGCCGGACCTGCTCCACGTCCATACGGAAGGCGCGCTCGGCGTCGCCGGCCGGCGCTACGCGCTGGCGCGCAAGCTGCCCCTCGTCACGTCGTTTCACACCAATTTCCCGCAGTACAGCCGGCACTACGGGGTGGGCTTCCTCGAGCCGGCGGTCTGGCGCTGGCTCGTGCGGTTCCACGGCCCCGCGGCGGTGACGCTGACGCCGGGAGAGGGCGTGCGCGACGAGCTGGTGCGGCGCGGCATCACGCACGCCGCCGTGTGGGGGCGCGGCGTCGACACGCGCTTGTTCCACCCCGGGCGGCGCGACCCGGGCTGGCGGCGCTGGCTCGCCGGCGGAGACGACACGGCGGTCGTGCTCCACGTGGGCCGCCTCGCCCGCGAAAAGAACCTCGAGGTGCTGATCGCGGCCTGGTACACGGCGCGCGACGCCCTCGGCCAGCGCGCCACTTTCGTCGCCGCGGGCGAGGGGCCGGTCGCGCGGGACGTCGAGGCCGATCTCCCCTTTGTTCGCATGTTGGGGTTTCTGCCGCGGCAGCATCTCGCCACGCTGTACGCCAGCGCGGACCTGTGCGTCTTCCCCTCGCACACCGAAACCTGCGGGCTGGTCGCGCTCGAAGCGATGTCCTCCGGCGTGGCCGTGGTCGCGGCGGACGCCGGCGGCTTTCGGGAGAGCATCCGGCACGACGTCACGGGTGTGCTCGTGCCGCCGAGCGACGTGCAGCGCTACGCCCACGCGATCATCGAGCTGGCGGTCGATCCCGCCCGCCGCTTCCTGCTCGGCGCGGCCGCGCGCGAGCAGGCGCTCACCCGCGACGTGGAGCCGGAGAACGCGGAGCTGCTCACGCGCTACGCCGGGTTGATCGGGGTCACCGCGCGGAGGACCGCGACGTGCGCCGCCTAGTGATCGTCCTGGCCGACGGGCTGCGGCCCGATGCGGTCGCTCCCGGCATCATGCCGTCGCTCGATGCGCTGGGCGGCGCCTTCACTCTCGCCCGCCAGGCCCGCACGGTCCGCCCCAGCGCCACGGTGGCCGCCCTTGCCTCGCTCGCCACCGGCGTCGCGCCCCAGACCCACCGCCTCACCGAGCCCGGGCTGGCCTTCCTGTCCGGTTTGCGATCGCTGCGGCCGGTCGCGCGGGAGCTGGCTCGAGTCGGCATCCCGACCGACGTCGTAACGGGCGAGCTCGGTCCCGCCGCCCTGCCCATCGCCTGGTCGCTCGCGGCCACCGCCGGCGTTCGCCGGCTCGTGGCCAAGGGCACCCGCGCGCGCGACACCGCGGGGGCGGCCCACCGGCTGCTCTCGGAGGCGGAAGAGCGGCTGCTGTTTCTCTACCTGCCCGATTGCGATCGGGCCGGTCACGCCTGTGGATGGATGTCGGATCCGTACCTCGCGGCCGCCGCGGAGGTCGATGCCGCCGTGGGCTCGCTCGCCCGCTGGACCGACGAGGCCGTGTTCATCGTGACGGCGGACCATGGGGGCGGTGGCGTCCGGGCCAACGAGCACGACGAGCCCCACCCCGTCAACGATCACATCCCGCTGGTGGTGGCTGGGCCCGGCGTCACACGCCGCCATCAGCTGACCCGCGCCATCTCCCTGCTGGACATCCCCGCGACCGTGCTGTGGTGGTTCGGTGCCCCGCTGCCCGACGGCTACGAAGGCCGCCCCTTGCTGGACGCGTTCGTGCCCGTCCCCGCCCCCCGGGCCGCTCCGGTCGCGGCCTGATGCGCTGGCTCACCCACCTCGGCGGCGCGCGCTTCACGCTCGGCGTCGGGCTGGCGTTGGTGGCCGTGGGACAACCGCGGCTCGGTCTCGCGGCGCTGCTCGCCAACACGGGATCGCATCTGGTGGTGCAGATCCTGAAGCGCGCCGTCGCGCGGGCGCGCCCGTGCGACGCGAGCGGCACGCCGCTCGCGCTGGTGGACCTGCCCGATCCGCATTCCTTTCCCTCGGGCCACGCGGCGGCGGCGACCGCGGTGGCCGCGACCGTCGCACTCGCCCATCCGATGACCGCGCCGGTCGCGCTGCCGCTGGCCGGCCTGGTCGCTTACTCTCGAGTTGCCCTGCGGGTGCATCACGTGAGCGACGTGGTTGCCGGAATTGCCCTCGGACTGGGCGGCGCGGTCGCGGCATCGTCGCTGCTCCGGTAGTGCCCCAGGATATTGCATCCGCGCAGCACATTCTCGTGGTCGACGACGAGGCCGACATCACGGCCCTCGTCGCGTACCACCTCGCCAAGGCGGGCTACCGGGTCACGACGGCGATCGGAGGCCGGGAGGCGCTCGACGCAGCGCGCGAAGAGCGGCCCGATGCGGTGGTCCTGGACCTCATGCTGCCGGATCTGTCCGGCTACGACGTACTCGCGGAGTTGCGGCGCCGCGAGGAGACGCGCCAGATCGGCGTCCTGCTGCTCACCGCCCGCCGGGAGGAAGCGGACCGCATCCGCGGCCTCTCGCTCGGGGCCGATGACTACCTGCCCAAGCCGTTCTCGCCGCCGGAACTCGTGTTGCGCGTGGGGGCCGTGCTGCGACGGCTGCGGGCGCCGGCCGGGGCCGTGGGCGGCCGATTGAGCGCCGGGCCGATCGTGCTCGACACTGCCGCCCACCGTCTGACGCTCGACGGTGTCGAGGTCGTGCTCACCGCCACCGAATTCAAGCTGCTGCGCACGCTGCTCGAGCGGGAAGGCCGCGTGCAGAGCCGCGCCCAGCTGCTCGAGACGGTATGGCACGCACAGCCCGACATCCGCACGCGCACCGTGGACATGCACCTACAGCGCCTGCGTCGGAAGCTCGGGCCCATGGGTGCCTGGATCGAGACGGTGCGCGGCGTGGGGTACCGCTTCTGCCGGGGTGCCCTCAGTGCGGCAGCAGCGCCGGCCCGAGCGACACCACGATCGAGATGGTGAACAGCACGATGATGATCCACTCCAGCATCTCGAGGCGGCGGGTGGCGGCGCGATCGGCCATCCGGCTGTAGATGCTGTCGATCGTCTGCAGCTTGCGGGTGATGCTGACGTCCCATTCCGCGAGGTGGAACCGGCGCGACGCGAGGCCGTACACGCGCGTGAGGTACTGCTCGCCGATCAACTTCAGGGCGTTGGTCACCTGCTCGAACAGAATGGCCGCGTCCAGCTGCAGCTGCGCCAGCTCGCGCAGATCCGACCCGTACAGGCTGGGGACCCGCAACGCCGACCAGCGACGCTTGGACAAGAGGCCGTAGGCCCGCTCCAGCGCGTCGTCCAGCTGCTGATCGAGATAGCGCATCTCCAGGAGCTGCGTGTTCGCGAACTCGATCACGGCGCGCACGTCCTCGCCCTCCGGATCGAACAGCAGGGTCACGTCGGTGTCGATGAACGTGGCGTCGTCGGGACCGAACGACAGCCGGGACGAGGTGGCGTCGGCGATCTCCTGCTGCGACAGGCGA
>DATNOR010000035.1:0-4751 GCA_035601235.1 Gemmatimonadales bacterium | reverse complement strand
ACGGTCCGTCGATGGGGCGGAGCCCGTAGGCCCGGCACGCGGTCACCATGCGGGCCAGGGCCGCATGCCACTGATCGCCCGGGTAGTCGGGATTGGGGCCTCCGATGCTCATGGTGCGTGCCCGCAGGCTCGCGGCGAGATCCGCGACGCCGAAGTGCATCGCCTCGAGCCGCCGGCTGGCCTGCGCGATCGCCTCCACGTTCGCGAGCCCCAGCGCCGTCTCGATCAGGACCTCGATCCCGATGCGATGCGGGATACTCCGAGCCGCTTCGATCTGAGTGAGCAGGGCGTCCACGAGGTACACGTCGGCGGGGACGCCCACTTTGGGGACGAGCACCGCGTCGAGCCGGTGACCCGCCTGCTCCACGACGTCCACGACGTCGCGATACATGTAGTGCGTGTCGATGCCGTTGACGCGCACGGACACGGTCTTGCCCCGCCCCTTCCAGTCGTGCTCGAGCAGGCCCGCGACCACATGCTGGCGGGCCTGCTCTTTGTCGGCTGGGGCGACCGCGTCCTCGAGGTCGAGAAACACGCCATCCGCGTCACCGTCGAGCGCCTTCCGGAACAGTGCGGGCTGCGAGCCGGGAACGGCGAGCTCGCTCCTCTGCAACCGGGCGCCGGCCGGCTCGTACCGAGTGAGACTCATGTCCGGACGGCAGTCCGGGGCGACGACCTCCCGTGAGACGCCTGCACGGCGTCCGCTGCTGGCGGCGCGGCGGGGCCCGGCGGCAATGGAGCCGCCGTGTGGCGGTAGTGCTCGGCCGCCGCCGCGACGCCCGAGCCCGGCGTGACCTGGATCCCGACGTCGCGCAGGGCCATCTCGGCGCCGGCGATCGCGCCCAACAGCATCAGCTCGTTCACGTCGCCCAGGTGGCCGATGCGGAACAGCTTCCCCGCCAGGCGAGCGAGCCCCGCGCCCAGCGCCAGGTTGTAGCGGCGGAACGCCACGTCGATCACGTCCGTGGCATTCTTGCCTTCGGGCACCATGATGGCGCTCACCGTGTTCGAGTACCACTGGGGCGCTTTGGCGCACAGCGTCAGGCCCCAGGCGCGCACCGCCGCACGCACGCCCTCGGCGAGACGGGCATGGCGCGCGAAGATCGCTTCGAGGCCCTCTTCCCGGATGATCGCGAGCGACTCGCGCAGGCCATACAGCATCGGAATCGACGGCGTGTACGGGAAGTATCCCGTCGCGTTCGCCCTGATCATGTCGCCGAAATCGAAGAACACGCGCGGGCACCGGGCCTGCTCTTGGGCAGCGAGCGCCTTGGGGCTGGCGCACACGATCCCAAGACCCGCCGGCAGCATCAGGCCTTTCTGCGAGCCGGTCACGGCGAGGTCCACCTGCCACTCGTCCATCCGGAAATCGATCGATCCGATCGAGCTGACGCCGTCGACGTAGAGCAGCGCGGGGTGCTGGGCGGCGTCGATGGCGCGGCGCACCGCTCCCAGGTCGCTCGTCACGCCGGTGGCGGTTTCGTTGTGGACGATCAACACGCCCTTGATCTCGTGCTGACGGTCCTGGGACAGGATCGCCTCGATGCGGTCGACCGGCGCGCCCTCGCCCCACTCCACGTCGATGATATCCACCCGCATCCCGTGCCGCTGCGCCAGGTCGATCCACAGGTGGCTGAACTGTCCGTAGCGGGGCGCGAGCAGTCGGTCGCCGGGCGACAGCGTGTTGACGAGGGCCGCTTCCCACCCGCCGGTGCCGGTCGCCGGAAAAAGAAACGGCTGGCCGGTGGTGGTCTGGAACACCTGCTTCAGGTCGCGGAACAGGCCGGTCGCCAGGTCGGGGAACGCGGACGAGCGGTGATCCTCCATGGCGCGGTCCATCGCGCGCAGGATCCGTTCGGGCACGTTGGTCGGTCCCGGGACGAAGAGAAAATTACGGCCGGGCATAGCGTCGTCCTCGACGAGAGGGGAAAAACAAAGCGAGAACCGGCGGCTCTCGCTTGTCGATTGGGCTAAGCTTACCCAACCACCCCCGCACCGCAACCACACGGATGGGTAGGAGCGCACCGCCTAAGTTGAGGGGCGGTAACTTCCTACACCACAGACATCGCATCCGGAACAGGTCGCCGCGCGCTCTCCGAAGTATGCGAGCAGCATGCCGCGGCGGCATGTGCGCGCAGCCACGTAGCGTCGCACCTCCGCTGTGGCGTCGCTCCACGCGCAGTCGGACGCGTGCCACACCAGCACGCACTCGGAGCGGCGCCCGTCGCGACCGGCGCGCCCCGCTTCCTGATAGTAGCCCTCCAGCGTGCGGGGCGGCCCCCAATGCACCACGCGCCGCACATCCGCCTTGTCGATGCCCATCCCGAACGCGCTCGTCGCGACGACGATCGGTGCCTGACCGCTGAGGAAGGCTCGCAGCACCCGCCGGCGCATGCTCGGAGTGAGCCCGGCGTGATACGGGGCCGCACGGACTCCCATGCGCAACAGCGCTCGGGTCACGAGCTCCGTGAGGCGGCGCGTCGGAGTGTACACGATGCTCGATCCCTCCGCGACGCGCACCAGCTCGCGCACCCGGGCGAAGCGCTCGCGATCGTCTCGCACGTGCTCGACCTGGAACACGAGATTGGGCCGGTCGAACGAGGTGAGCACGGTCTCCGCGTGCGGGATGCCCAACACCTGGAGGATCTCCGCCCGCGTGCCCGGCGTCGCGCTGCCGGTGAGCGCGATGGTCACGGGGTCGCCAAGCAGGTAGCGGAACCGATCGAGGCGGCGGTACACCGGCCGGAACTCATTGCCCCACTCGACGATGCAGTGAGCCTCATCGACGGCCAGGAGCGCTACCTCGCGGCCCGCCCGCGACAGCGGTCGCACCAGAGCCGCGAGTCGCTCGGGTGCACAGTAGAGAATGCTCACGCAGCCGCTCACGGCCCCGTCCAGGATGAGACGCCGCTGGTCGGCCGAGAGCAGGCTGTTCAGGTAGGCGGCCGCAATGCCGCGGCGGCGCAGCGCCCCGACCTGGTCCTGCATCAGCGAGATGAGCGGCGACACCACGAGCGTCAACCCGGCGGTCATGAGGGCGGGGAGCTGAAAGCAGAGCGACTTTCCCGCCCCGGTGGGCAGGACGGCAAGCACGCTCCGCCCCGCGAGCAGCGGGCCGAGCACCTTCAGCTGGTGGATCCGGAGCGCCGGATGGCCGAAGCGGTCCCGCAAGAGCACGCGGGCCGTGGCCAGCCCGCCCCGAAACGGAGAGGCCGTCGGAGACATGGGCTACGAACTAAAGCGGGCCCCGCGATGTGCGGGGCCCGAAGCATGCGAGCGGCGGCGAAACTATGCGGCGACGGGGGGGGCGCTCAGGCCTTGTCGCTCCAGTCCACGCCGTAGCTACTGCCGCATTCCTGGCACGCCACCTCGCCGGGACGCCCCGTGACGTGCTGGCGCTTGTGACACCCCGGGCACACGAGATGGGGCTCGTGCACGACGCTCCACGCCTTGGGCCGGTCGTTGCGGATTTCCAGGGTATCCTTCGGCACGCGGATCTCGACACGGTTGACATCGAGCACTACCCAGGGCTGGCCGGGCTCTTCCACCACCCGGTACCACGCCCCCCGCCGCAGGCCTTCCTTTTCTGCGCGATCCCCTCGGCTGCGAGCCCATCCCTTATCGCCCATGTGCGTCACTCCGCTTCCTCGGTTGTCCGGTCCCGCACCAGCACAAGGATGGCCGCCTGCGGGACGACCAGATACTTGGAGCCCTCGAACGTGATTTCCACCGCTGCTTTGCGGAAGAACAAGGCGTAATCGCCCACGCCGGCCTGCATCGGCAGGTACTTGACGTCGGGTCCGTGAATCTTCCACGGCTCGTCGTCCATGCTCGCCGGCTCGGTCATGGGCGTGCCGGGTCCCGTGGCGAGAATTCGGCCCCCCTGCACCTGGCGGGTCTCGACCGCCGTCGGCGGCAGGTACAGCCCGACGTTGGTGCGCTCCTCCCCCTCCTCGGGGGCGATCAGCACACGGTCACCGACGACGATCAACCGCTTCGGCGCCTTGTCCGGCATGGGGCTCAGTATACCACTTCCCCGGCTCGACCGGGGACCCCGGACGGGGGCGCGCTCGGGTCCACGTGCCGGAAACGTGATGTGGATCACGCGCACCGCTTGACACGGCAGGGCGCCGCACTATTAATGCGCGCCTGTATTGCAAGCCTGCCGCGGCGTCGCCGCGGCGCCACCCACGGCGGCGCCACTCGTCGGCGACCGCACTTCCGACTCCGCATCCCCGTGAGGGAGCACAGCCATGCAAGGCCCACTAGGTACTGGCCAGACCGAGCAATGGAGCTGGATCCTCCAGACCGTCACGGGTTGGGTCTGGGCGGGCCTGTCCTGGATCGTCGATTGGCAGGCGCTCGTGTTCCGATGGGTGTTGTACGGTGATTCCTTCTGGCAGGTCGTCGGGAAGTTCTTGTTGCTCTTCTTCCCGGCGACGGTGCTCGTCGCGGGCGTGTGGGGCACGATGGTCTCGCTCTACACCATTCCGTTCCGTTCCGGTCGCGGACGGTTTCTGGCCGCGCTGCTCATGTCCTGGTGGGACGCGGTCCGCATGGCGTGGTTCTACTGGTTCGGCCTGGCGCGGTTCCTCCTGGTGTTCGTCGGCTGGATCTGGGGTCTGCTCCGGCTTGGCGTCGGGCTATTCTGGCGCACGGTGAAGAGCCTGGTTATGTCGCCCTTCGCGATGCTCGATTCGAGCTCGCGCCAGCCGGGCGTGCCGTGGATCGCGTTCCTGCTGCTGCTGTTC